>NZ_JBXBBJ010000003.1:0-353537 GCF_057221575.1 Paenibacillus sp. Y660
CTGTTCCCGCCTACGTCCTTACAGAAAATGATGTAGAGTCTACATTCTCCACCACTACCACACAAGGTGTCAATGTTGTAATACTGAGAATAAGCGAGAAAACGGGAGAAAACATTACTTTATAGTGGGAGTGTTATAATGTATAAACAATTCGGATTTTTAATTTTGATGATTGTTACTATAGTTTTTACTAACGGATGTGCCAAGAAAGAACTGGATTTTATAGGGTATATATTTACAAAAGATGATAATAGAACTGTTATAGTGGGAACGAAAGATCAAGAACCTCCTCTAGTTCTTATCAAAGACGGAAAGAGTAAATTGGAAATTGGTAGTAAAGTGGAAGTGCGTTACAAAGAAGATGCGGTAGAAAGTACGTTTCCCTCTAATGCTCCCGCTACACTTTCAGAAATCGATGTCCCTAAACCAGAAAAGACAATTTTGAAACTTTTATTTGAAGATATGTTTGAGAAAAATGGGAATAATTATTACCCGGCCATTTTGAAAATAGAGGAAAAACCAGATGAATGGGTTGTTACAACAAAAGAATTTTACTCTCGAAATGAAGGAGATATATCCAAAAAAGTAACTTATATGATTTCTAAGGACAACCTAAAAATTACAGTTTCTTAGTGCAACATTGAATATGACAGTATGAGTTTCATTAAAATAGAAAAACCTCAAAAAGAGAGTAAATTGCCACTCTATAAAAACTATCTGATTAGAATGTCTTATAAAATTCTTTACGACGATCACTTCGGCACCGGCTCACGTGGTAGCAGATACTTTCCAGATCATCGTTAACGCAGTAAATGCAGTTTGACCGATTCTTTCTTACCTGGCATTCATCAGCTCAAATTACATCTGTGTTTCATATTGAGCCTGGGCTAGTATCTCCTGAATGACTTTTATCGGATTCGTGAAGTCGGAACTCCTTAGCATACGGGAATTCCGGCTTTTTCTTCTTATTTCCTTAGCGTACGTTTTTCGCGTTTTGTTGGCGATACTCCTGTAAAAGGTAGTTATAACTGTAAATCACGAAAGAATACGAACCACACCAATACGGCAGTTAGACCGATAAAGCCGTTTTCAACAATTTTCCCCTTCCATGTTCCGGTACTCATGAGATTAAGCTTTAGGCGCCACTCAAATGGGGGCAACGGCTGAATGCCTCGATTAGTCACTGAATCTGCTAACAAGTGAAGCAGGTAAGATAGACCACCTGCTATCCATATTGCAGAATCGTACTGATGAGTCGAGAAAAATAAAATCAAAATCCAACCGACTAATCCATAAAGCGTATGCGTCAGTCCACGGTGTGGCAGCAGCGCGCATACGATCAACAAGCAACCGATAAGATAGCTCCACGGTATAAGGGAATGACCGAGCGCGATCAGAATCATAACGACGTTACGAAGGGATCGGGTTGGCATGAAAGAAACTAGCCCAACCAGCACGGCAAGCAGAATATTCCATGGAGCAAATGCTTGACCCAGGAATAAGATCACGGCGCCGAGGCCAAGAAGCGTGATCTGAAATAACTGGATGAAGCGCTTTGGGATCGCTCGGGATACAAGCAGAGAATTAGGCTCGTCAATATCCGGCAGAAGCGCGCTGACAGCAGTTACGGCGGCAACCGGAAGCGAAATCTTATAGTCTGCCATACCGAGAATGGAAAGTGTGATGCCAGTGCTAATAATCAGGTGGGATTTTCCCATCATGTCGACCATTCCTTTCTAAACAGGCAATATATGGATCATGTCTTGCAGGGTACCAGAATACTTGCACTTCGGCAGGCTTTTAATCACCATTTTTCCATATCTCTTCGTTCGGATTCGATTGTCCAGAATAATGACAGCTCCTTGACAATGAATAGAACGGTTGAGACGGCCGAATCCTTGTTTCAACTTGATCATCATTTTAGGAAACATGAAGTCAAAAAAACTGCTCCGTTTGGCCTTCTCAATCAATTCAAGCTGTGCTTGAATAAGTGGTTCATTAGGCATCGGAAACGGCAGCTTTGGAATGACAAGCGTTGTAAGTGCATCACCGGCGACATCTACCCCTGTCCAAAAGCTGGAGCAGCCAAATACGATAGTTCGTGAATCCGATTTGAGTTGGTGAATGATCTTCTCCCGGTCACAACCAGAATACTGCGTAAGCAAGCAATAACCGTAGTCGATACAATGCTGTTGGAATTTCTTGGCGACCTGGTTCATGGTATCGAAACTCGTGAACAGCACATCCCCAGCTCTATAATCAAACGTTCGCGCAACCCCGTTTCCGGCAAATACGGTCATTCGGCCTTGACCAGCGAGATAATACTGCCACTCATCGTTATTGGGATGCCAGTGGAGCTTCCTCATTCCTACCGGCTCGATCTCTACTAAAGCAGCAGCGACCGTTTTGGAAATCGGAAAGTTGGTGGAGTCCACAATTCTTACATTGCCGCCTGGCGTTTTGATTGGAGGCTGCGCCAGCAACTGATGCGTAAAGCTTAACGGGACCGTGCCGTATGGGGATTGCACCCGCTGGCTCTCCAATGAGCCGGGAACCTCATCTTGGAAAATATAAACCTGACCGGGCGGAATATCGCTGAAAGCATCCTCGGTACGCCAAAATTGGCAGAAAGCACTTCCTTTGGCGTATGCGCAAACCAATCCGAAATCGATAAGGTATTCAAATCAGAAAAGCTGCCGTCATCAAAGACAAGCAAAAACTCGCAGCCTCCCTCCAGGCCCTGAATCGAATCGACGGAGGTAATGCGCGCTTTGCCGAGCAGCATATACGCCCATTCTGCCTGCTGATGCCAATGCAGCTCACGAACGCCCCCAGCCGTCAACTTCATGTTAACGCCAGCTAGCGTAGTTGCAATGGGCAAATCACGGACGGTAACCTCGCGCGACCATCCTCCCTGATTTAACTGCATATGTGCATCTGAGAAGGAGAACTTCATATTAGGCAGCAAGCCTGCGTCCGTTACAGGCGGCACAAACATATTCGGATTCTCTTTATCGCGCATTATATCTCGAGGTCCCAGGTCAACGCCGCCTGCACCATCACTTTTTCTAATAGGCTGCGGAACATGACTGTAGCTGTATGGGCTCCGATGCGAATGGTCCATTAGTCTCCTCCTCTTAGATCAGATAAGGTAACAATAGCTTTCATAACCTATACAGTTTATGATTGAGAAATGTGCAATATACTGCTATTCCCCCTCTTTGGAATGAAGCCTACAATCGCATCTGCAACTATTGGGAGAAACCAGTCGTCAGGATAAAAAAACATTGTAAGGTATGCAAACACCCGTTCAAGGGGATATTGCAACGAGGGAGGAATAAGTAATGATCAAGATAATAGTTGCCATTCTCTCACTTTTAATCCTGTGTGCCAGCTGCAGCAAGCCGAATGCTGCAATTAATCCAGCTCCATCACAAGCGCCTATAAGTAGTCCAAGCCTACAGCCATCTACCGTGCCAACGGCTGATCCAACGGCTGAACCAACTCCCGAACCAACAGAAACTATTGATCCCATCAAAGAGCAAATTGCCAGAATGACGCTGGATGACAAAATTGGCCAAATGGTGCTGGTCGGTTTAGATGGCACTTCTATGCGAAAAAATGCCAAAAAAATGTTCGACCAATATCGAATAGGCGGATTTATTTTATATAAAGATAATATAACGAGCGCAGCACAAACGTTAAAGTTTCTCAATCAATTGAAGGCAGCCAATCAAGCGAATTCCGCTCCTCTTTGGCTTAGTATTGATCAGGAAGGCGGCAAAGTCAGTCGAATGCCTGCTGAGTTTGCCAAGCTTCCTCCAGCAGCAAATATCGGACGAGCAGACGATCTTGCATACACGAAGCTAATAGGCGAAGCGCTTGGAGAAGAAGTGTCTGCTCTTGGCTTTAATATGGATTTTGCACCTGTCCTCGACATCAACAGCAATCCAAAAAATCCGGTTATCGGCAACCGATCCTTTGGCGCTGACACAGGTACTGTCATAGAACATGGACTTGAAACGATGAAAGCGATACAGTCCAAGCAAGTTGCCGCAGTCGTCAAGCATTTTCCGGGCCATGGCGATACATCGGTTGATTCTCATCTCGATCTGCCTGTCATTAACAAAACCTTGGAAGAGCTTGAGGCATTTGAGCTGCTTCCCTTCGTTAAAGCCATTGAACAGAAGGCCGATGCCATTATGGTAGCTCACTTATTGATTCCAAAAATCGACAAGAAGTATCCGGCCTCCATTTCCAAGAGGATGATTAAAGAGCTGCTGCGCGAGGATTTGGGCTACGATGGCGTCGTTATCACGGATGATATGACCATGGGCGGCATTACTGATCATTTCAATGTCGGCGAAGCTGCTGTCAGATCGATTCAAGCCGGCAGCGACATTATTCTTGTCGGACATGATAATGGGATTCAAGTATCCGTACTCAAGGCTTTGAAGCAAAGCGCGCGGGATGGCGAAATTACGAGGGAGATGCTCGATCGGAGCGTTTATCGTATTTTAAAGCTAAAAGCAAAGTATGAGATAACCGACACCGCCGTGCGAAGCATAGATGTTAAAACGGTGAACAAACAAATTAAAGACGCATTAGAAGCGGGGAAATAAGCTCTTGTTCATTGTCATAATTGCGATAAATAAAAAAGTTCCATTAATCGTAAATGGAACTTTTTCCTCTAATTTGTTATAACAATCTCTCCCTCGTTTCTTGGTTCTTCAAATCCATTAAGAAAGGTTGTTAAAATTTCTTCCGTTATAGTAAAAGCTGCATTTGCATCAAAACGTTGGCTTCTTATCTTAAGACGCTTTCGCAATTCATCAGGGTTTACTTTCAGATAAATAAGTCTCCATTTACCTCCAGAGTTTTCAATAAGCTGTTTAAATTCATCTCTTTCTGACCGTCGCCAGAAACTAGAGTCAACCACAACCTGTTTTTTATCTTGTATTAACTTTACTAATTTATTACGTAATCTTATATGCGCTTCATCCAAATACTCCCTGTATTTTTTAATTGGATAGTCAATTCCATATCGACCATTTGTAGACCATACTTCTTCATCGATAGAAAGACGTACGAAACCATCCCTTTCTATATTTTGAGAGAAGGTTGTTTTTCCCGATCCAGCTATTCCACACATTAATACGACTAAAGGAGAATCAATATCTCTTTCTCGATCAATCAAATAATCAATGCTCGACTTTTTAAACATATTTATCCCTCCAATCTAAAAACCTCAGCTATTCTTCTTATGTACCTGCACGACTTGTATAGACTTTTTCGAAAAATAATTTTTTGAAATCAAACCTCATCATTAGAATCATCTAGATTAATTTTAGAAACTAACTTGTAAACACGGGTCGTTTATCTTCGGTTTATTCTTAACCGAACAAGTATACAAGCCATTTCATTCTCTTCACATACATTACTAATAAACTGGTAGATTGGAGTGTTGGAGATGAGAAATTTCAAGAAGCGGAAGTGTGGTCTCACTATTAATTTCATTTTTATCCGAAAAAACGTACGTATTGAACAAAGAGCGGAGGGCGGAGGACAGATCAACCGCAATGTGGGGGCGAATTCGAATCAAGGCGGTCAGACGGCCGTTCGCGGAAGAACGAAAAATAAATTTTCCCAGTTTGCCAACGGCAACGGGAGAAGCGGAATCGCCGGGAAGAAGAACGATGAGCAAGGCGGTCAAAGCGCGATCAAAGTCAATAAGAAGATCATCAGGAAAAAGTTCGGCAGACGTAGATAAATCAAAACGTCAAAGATCACGAAATCACACCTCTTGCTTCTATATGCAGGAGGTTTTTTCACTATACGTTAACGTCGAGTTGAATTCGCTCCATCCGAGGGTTTGTTTTTCACTCGCACGCACGCCTACGATTTCTGCATAAATAGAGCAAAAGGACAACGGTAATCCACTGTCCTTTTGCTTAGATATTATTCCAATCAGCTGCTTACATGCCCAAAATATGAAAACCGGCGTCGACATGCAGCACTTCTCCCGTAATGCCTCTAGACAATTGGCTCAGAAGGAACATCGTCGCATCGCCTACTTCATCCTGATCGATATTGCGGCGAAGCGGCGCTCTTTCCTCAAGCGTGGACATAATATCGTTAAATCCCGATACGCCTTTGGCAGCGAGTGTGCGAATCGGTCCAGCTGAAACCGCGTTGACGCGAATACCGTATTTCCCCAAATCCTCAGCCAAATACATTACGCTTGTTTCCAGCGCAGCCTTCGCAACGCCCATTACATTATAGTTTTTCACAACGCGTTCTGCGCCAATATACGTTTGAGTCACGATACTGCCGCCTTCCGTCATCAGCCGCTTCGCTTCGCGCGCAACCGCCACCAAGGAATAGGAGCTTGAGTTCTGTGCAAGCAGATACCCTTCTCTCGTCGTATCGACATATTCGCCCTGCAGCTCATCCTTATCGGCAAAAGCAACCGAATGGACTAATCCGTGAATGACACCTGTTTTTTGCTCTATTTCGTTAAAGGCTGCAATTACACTGCTATCATCCAGCACATCACAGGATACCGCCTGCAGCGCTTCTATTTGATGCTGCTCCAATAGCTTCTTCAGCTTCTCCAAAGATCTTTCCTTGCGATAAGTGAAAATAAGCTTAGCTCCTTGGTTATGCAGTGACTTCGCCACTCCCCATGCGATGCTGCGCTCATTTGCTACTCCCATTACGACGATTACTTTGTTTTGCATTAAGTTAGACATGCTGCTCCTCCTAGTTGGTTCATCCGTCATTAGAATCGTATATGTTTAACCTGCGTTAATACGCGGTCATACGCTTTTTTCAATTTACCTCCGCTCTTCTATGCAATTCATGCGCAGTTTGCGTCTTGCCTGCACCAAAAGCGCCGTTAATCCATATGATCATGATCGTCACCTCGATGCCAATCTCATATCACTGTTCTATACTAACGATAACTTTTAACATATTCAACTTCTATTTCTTATTCTATGTCATTCTGGACTGATATCGCCTCTATTCCAATTGTCTCGCATAAACAATGTAATCCGTCATGACAGGCTCTTCTCCAGCTTGTCTGAGCAATGTTGCGATTTGCCCGCGGTGATAACTGCCGTGCAGGGAAACTTGGGTTAAAATATCGAATATCGATGTATGAAACACAATCCCCTTGCTATTTGGATAAGTGATTATTTTAGCAAAATCAGCTTCTTTTAGCTTTTCAAATAAATTTTGATAGCCAACAATATTTTGCTTCATTACCTGCTCGCACTCCTCAAGGGAATACTCAGGCCATATCGAAAACACCAAAGCATCCTCTCCGTTGATCCGGGCAAGCCACACCTGCTCCGCAGCTAGAACATGGCTAAACAAGCGCAGTTGCTTCTCCTCAGGTCCGTTACCTTTCTGAAAAACATCAAAAATTTGTTGGTTTGCCCAAGCTGCATGTTTAAAGGTTTTGAGCGTCGAAGCCGTATTAGGTTGATCAATTGAGATGATATGGAGCGGGATACGCGCGAGCGAGGAGAATGTAATCTCAACATGCTGATCTGGTACTAATTGCTCCAAAATGTCCGGAACAACAATTCTAATTCGCTTGACCTTTCCATCCTCCCTTAGGAAGTAGATGATATTTTTATGCTTGCTGACCAGCTTAGCTTGGATGTTAAACCGATTTTTAGTAACAACATCTATAATCAAAATAATTAAAAGAGTAAGCAGAATTAGCCCTGAAAGAAAGAATAAGAAACCTAGAGACTCGGAGCCATCTTTCTCATATATGTTCACAAACTGGATAATGGCATTTATAACGAAGAACGAACTCGACATAATCATCAAGCCAAATGTTTTTGAAGGTTGCAGATTCATCATCAATACCCCTTTTCAACTCACACTATTCTACTTTAATGTCATGGAGTTTTAGCCAGTTGAGTAAATGATTTCGGTTCAGCTTTTTGTCTTCCCCTTTAAAATCAAACCGAATATATCGTTCCAACCACTTCTTTTTAGACGTTGCAAGCTCTATGTAGAACGTATTGATCGAAGCTTTCGTCACATCTTGGGCTGATAAGGAAACACCGTCAATGATTAAGCGGCTTTCTTCAATAATGAGCTTGCGGTGCTTTAGCATGCTTTTCAGCATCAATATTGCAATAATGACCATAAATACGATCACGCCTATTTGAAACTTATTTTTCCACTCGCCAAAGTCAAAAGCCTCAGTCGCGAAAGCTGATCCAATATAAGTCAAAGTGAAGATGGCAACATAATGGGCAGCCGAGTAAGGCAGCTTTATCGAAAATGCAGCTTGGTCGTATGTTTGATCCAACATTTATCCCTCCCATACTTCTTGGTTTAGCATTTTGAATTCAATTACTCTTGCAGCCGCTTCTCATAGCAAACACTGCTCTCGCTATCTACATAAATGCCAAATCTATCGATTGGTGTATAACCATGCTTTCTATAAAAGCTGAGCGCCTCCGGCTGCTCTCTCCCTGCTTCGAGCTTGATGCTGCGAAAATGCATGGACTTCGCCTTCTCCTCAAGCTCGAACAATATCTGCTGCGCAATACCTCTATTGCGGTAGCCTTCAGCAACGAAGAACCTCTTCAGCTCCGTCGCTTCATCATCTAGCGGCCGAATCGCACCGCAGCCAGCAGGTATTCCATCGCAATAAGCAACGATGAATACAATCTCTTTAACCTTTTCATCCGTAAAATCCAGTCCAAAAATCTCTTCAGCGGGGTAACGCTTCAGCAGATCTTCATCGAGCTGGCGAATCAGCATCTGTAAATCCTCGTTCTCAGGCGAAACTACGGTTAAAGTAACATTTTGCATATCAAATACTCCTCTTATTGTGTTAGTCGATTATTAATTTGAATACATGAGGTCTGTCCGATGGAGAAATGAAGCACTTAACAGGAAAAACTCCCGTTATTTTCAATATAAATGTTACAGAATTTCATTTAACTGGAATTTCTCCTGTTAATCCGGTAAGTATCCCGTGAATTCACCTATTTCCTATAAATTAAAGGGAGAAATTCCAGCTAATTCATGTAAAAGCGAGCATTTGGCGAAATTAGCAGGAGTTTTTCCTGTTAATGCTAATCTTCCTGCTTGCATGAGTCGAATGGAGAGTTGAAGGGGCAGGAAAGTCCCAAGGCACCCGTAAGAATCATATGGAACCCATTATTCACCCATTAGACACCCATAAGGCACAGATATGGTACACGTTAGGTACCAATTTGGCACAATATGGCACCAATAAGGCATCCATAAGGCACATGTTAGGCACACTCCACTACCCTCCATTGCCACTTAACTTACGCCACACCTCTACAATCAGCATGCCTAACGCTGACGATATCCCAATTAAGGCTCAATGGAGACTAGTGTCGGTCTTTCCCACTTACGATGCTCATACGTGATCCAATATTGTTTATTTACTTCAATTAACTTAAAAATGCCTTTTGGTATTTGTACGGTTTCACGGATCCCACTCATGTTCTCAACGACGATTTCATCCGCACTTACTTCGATTATTTTCACCTGAGCAATGGTTTGAGTCGTAAAATGGTTCCATCGAAATAACACTAGCAGCAGGATGATCAATACCACGCTTAGTAGTATTCTTTTCTGTTTGTTCATATAAAACTAAAACCTCCAAAATACCTTTTCTCTATACGCGATACTAACAATCACTCCCTATTTCGTATCATGCAGCATCTCCTTGATCAATTCAATGCTCTTCGCCGCTCGATTATTCAAAGATTTTTTATCTTTGATTTGGAAGTCATACAGCTCATGACCAGGATCGATGATTAGCGGCTTAGAAATAATGTCCTCTAATAGGAGCGCAGTCACTTTATAAGCATTGTGCAGCTGCTCGGTCGAGCATTTATCTTTAACCAGCTTAAGTATCGCTACAATATGCTCGGCATACATCAGCTTGACGATGCTATCCGACGACATGAGATGTCTAGAAGTAAAAGCAATCACATTGTCCAGTATACGGCTGTCGGGGAAGTTTTTGGCGATTGATAATAGCAGAGTAACGGCATCCCAGTTCCTTATGGACAGCTCAGCAGTATATTTTGCAATCGATTCCTCAAGCCATTCGGATTCGGTTTCCTTTGTCACCTCATACGTTTTATATTCTTCATACTTCCCATCACGGTGCATCTGGAAGTAACTCCCGAAATAAGCGTTAAACAGCTCTTTTGCTCTTTGTTCTTGTGGATCCAACTTATCGCCGCCCTTGGTCTGCAAATATTATGTGGTTAATGCTGCTTCGAATCTGTTGCACAGATGGTGAATCTCATCCAATCTTGCCAGCTGATTCATCCATCCTTCTGGAAATGCGCCTGTGCCATAATAGGGACCAGCCAGCGCATCTCCGTCACAAAGCCCTCTCGCGTACTTTAGTCATCGTATTGATAACCTCCATTTTAGCGTAGAATCGCCTATCGCTCCTTCCAGTATAACAACGCTAGTATCATTTGGAAACATCATCCAACCCCAATTAGCGAAACTTAAGGTTCGCTTACCGCCAGCGGCGTGATTGCAAGAAAAGGCCTTGCGCCTATATCTAGGCGCAAAGCCTCCACTTGCTTCAAACAAAACGTTTATTAGATTTGAATGCCGACAGCAGCGAACTCGCTCTTAAACCTCGCAATCAACGATTGCTTCTCTGCTCCGTCCAAAAAGGCTGCATGTACGCCGTTCATCACGATTGTCACGATCTCATTCAGCGTAATGCCGCAATGGTCCATCAGCAGCTCATATTCTTTCTGAATCGTCGTACCTGTGACCGTCATATTGTCCGTATTGACCGTAACGAGAATGCCTTGCTCCAAATAACGGCGCAGCGGATAAGCATCCCATCCTGAAACTGCCTTCGTCTGAATGTTGCTGAGCGGACACATTTCTAGCGGAATTTGCCGTTCCTTCACAAGCGCCACAACCTCGGGGTCCTCCAGCATTCGTACGCCATGGCCGATTCGGACGGCGCCGAGAGAGGTTATCGCCTCGCGAACATTTTCCGCGCCTGCGGCCTCGCCCGCATGAATGGTGACCGGCAAGCCTAGCTGCTGAGCCCCTTCGAACAGCTGTCGGAACAGCTTAGCCGGGAACGATGCTTCATCACCGGCCAGATCGACGGCGACGACCCCTTTTTTATAAAAACGTGCCGCTTCTTCGATAACTTCCTTATTCCATTCATAGGAATGGCTTCTCAAACAAATTATGATGGCTCTCGCTACCGTACCGAAGGCTTGCTCGCCGCGCTTCAAGCCCTCTACAACATGATGAATGACCTCATGGTTGGATAGCCCTTGCAGTCGATGCAGCTGAGGCGCGAATCTAACCTCAATATATCTCACCTTCTCCTTCGCGGCTTGTTCAACCAACTCGAACGCAACACGCTCTAAAGCTTCACCCGTCTGCAAATAAGGAAGCACGAAGCTGAATTTACTTAAATATTCCTTTAAGCTCTCGCATTGCTCTCCCACTCGCATTTGATTCAGCAGATCGGCATCCGAGCCTGCTTCCAGCGGCAAGCCTTGCTCCTGTGCTAGCTCCTTCAACGTTTCAGGCTTTACGCTTCCGTCTAAATGCACATGCAAATCGATCTTTGGCAGCTGCGATAATAACGCCTTACCTGCTGCCGATTGTTCATTTGTTAACGTCATCGCAGGCTCCCCCTTCATAGTACCTAATCATTCACATCCCAAAAAGCTTGTATACCTCTCACGCAGCACGGCACGATTGCTAGCTTCCGCGATAAGTGCTATACCCGCCAGGCGCCACTAGGAGCGGGACATGATAGTGTTCCTTCGCATCGCGAACTTGGAACCGAATCGGTATCCATTCGAAGATGCTCCCCTCAATGGCTGACAAATGGGCCGTTCGCCGAAAAAAATCGCCAGCTGCGAATATAAGCTCATAGATGCCCGGCTCCATATCGTCACCGTCAAGCAAGGGGTGATCGACTCGCCCGTCCTCATTCGTCTTATACGCACCGATCAGCTTAGGTGCTTGCAGTCCTTCCGAATTTCCAGCAGCCAATCCAGCTGCCTCCCCCAAATACCAGAGCTCGATCGCTATCCCGATAACCGGCTTCCCGCCCGCAAGATCAAGAACATGCGTCGTGATCCGTCCGCTCATGATGGCTCCGTCCCTTCATCGAGATCAGCCCTCGTGAGCGTAAAGCCTTGGAAGCCATAAGGAGGACGCGGCTCCGTATAGACGCCGGCTGCTGCAGCATGATCCGGCTCCACAACAGTCTCCCATGTGCGATTATTGGATTCGAAGCGAACCTCTGCAAGCTGCGGATACCTCGTTAAAATGCTTTTCCCGATTCGGTAAATCAAATATTGGATCGACGGCGATTTCTCCGAATGAAACTGCGTATGGGCAATATCATGAATTTGCTCGGAAGGAACATACCCGCCGCGCTCGCTATCGAAAGCATCCTCTGCATGCTCATATGTCCAAAAAATATCAAGGAAAATAAATAAAGGCCGATCATAGCTTTCAGGCAACGTCGTATATTCATCGTGAACGAAGCCATAGAAGGAGCTGCCGCTAACTTTAATAAGCTGAATATGCGACAATGCGCTTTCCTGCTCTGCAAGCGCTGCGCCGTCCGTCGCACGAATCCATTTCAGGGCAGCGCTGGCATGCTCATTATGCGATCTTCGAAAGACGAGCTGGCTATCGCTCCAATCGCTTCCTTCCGCAACGGTTACCGAGCTGAACGGCAGCCGATCAGCGCGAATCTCAATGGCGTCAATGTGCGGATAACGCTCAAGAAACTTTTGGCTGATGAAGGCTAACAGCCCTTCCGTCGTGCTTCCCTCATAATTTGCCGTTTGGCGCAAAATGAAATTTTTCATAGAGTCGGTAGCTACGACCTGCGTATTGTCGCCTTCCGTGAAGGAGGTTAGCAGCACCTCGCTGCTTACCGAGAAGGTTATGTTATGCGCGAAAATTACGTTGCTATCTCCCGTGAAGCGCGATTCAGGAATTGATTTAACCGAGAGCGGGGCTGCGTATGTTCGATAGCTGAGCACATCCCCTTTTCCATAATAAAGCGTTCGACCACTGCGTAATTTTAACATGACAATCGTCCCTTCTCTACTCTATGATGAGATCTTTTAAACGAAAACCGGATATCTTTTCAATTTCAAGCAGCGCCTGCTCTGCTTCATCGCTTGCCGAGTTCCCTATTCGAGCTTCCATCGCTTCCCATATATCCTCCTTCTTCTTCCCTCTCACCGCCAAAATAAAAGGAAAGCCAAAGGTTTTCAGATAAGTCTGATTCAAGCCGTAGAAGCGGTCATATTCCTCGGTCGTTAATTGATCCAATCCAGCTCCCTGCTGCTCCTGCGCGGAATATTCGGCAACCGCAAGCCGCGTTCCGAGATCGGGATGAGCACGGAATAAGTCAACAATCGTCTCTACCCTGGACTCCCGCACCACATTGATCATGGCTGCATGCAGAGCTTCAACCGAAGCGAATGGACGAGCTCCATAAGCCGAAGCGGCGATCCAAGGGGAATGCTCAAAAATCTCGCCCAATAACTCAACGAATTGCTCACGGCTGCTTTCATTTATTTGTTCAATCGTTATCTTCATTTCCAATACCCCTCATGGACCGCAATCGCCGCTTCCTCAACCTCTGGGAAAGGACCGATTACTTGAATGGGCTTGCAGCCCTGCGCAAATACGATGCGGCAAGGCAAATCCAACGTCGGATTTTGTTCATCGTCACCCGTTAACTGCGCTAGACGCTTCTCCGAAATGCCATAGACGACCGTGCCAACGTTGCCCCAATAAATAGCGCCAGCACACATCGCGCAAGGCTCTGCCGTCGTATAGAGCTTAAAATGCCATAGCTCATCTCTGCTGTATTGTTTGGAGGCTGCCTCCATTAGCGTTCTTTCCGCATGGCCGGTACAGTTGGATTCCGAAATCTCAATATTCCCTTGCTCGAGCACGATTTCGCCTTCTGGGTTCACAAGAATAGCGCCGAACGGTGTATTCCCAGACTCCCTCGCCTTCCGCGACACTTCGATGCTGCGCAATAAATAGAATAAATGCTTATCCGTGTTTGTCATGTCGCTTGACGTCTCCCTTCAATCGCTCGTTTAACGGCTCGCCAAATGCCTCCATACCCTGTGCACCTGCATATATTGCCGGACAATGCCTCAGCTATTTCATCATCGGAAGGATCTGGTTGCTCATCGAGCAGCGCTTTAACGGATATAATCATCCCAGGTGTGCAATAGCCGCATTGAAAGCCGCCCTCCTCCAGAAAAGCCTGCTGAATCGGATCGATACCGTCAGGAGCAACGCCCTCTATCGTCGTAATTTCGGAGCCTGTGCATTGATAAGCCATCGTCAAGCATGAATTGAACGCCTTGCCATCGATTAGCACCATACATGCGCCGCACCGTCCGATATCACAAGAGCGCTTCGTTCCGGTGAGAGCCAGATCATCTCTGAGTATCGTCAGCAAGCGGGTTGAAGGCGCTGCTTCAATCGTTTTCTCTCCTCCATTAATGGAGCATTGCAGTTCAAATTTCGTTCCAGCCTGCGCAGCCTTATCAATCATTCCCTCTCACCCCTTCGTCAGAAAAAATGGCGCTTCCTGCAAAAAGCTAGGCTCGACCGGCAATTTCGTTACCCACTTGCCGCTAGCCTGCCGAATGGCTGCCGCAATAGCAGGAGCCAGCGTTACGGAGCCGACCTCGCCGATGCCGCGCGGGCCATAGTCATCATTTTCCGGCAATTGTTCAATGGCCTCGACCTCCACCAAGCCGTTTTGATCGACGATGGTTGGTACAAGGTACGTATCCAAATTTCGTGTAATATAATGGCCTTTATCCATAATAGCGTCTTCCATAAGGGCAAAGCCCAGCGCCATGCTGCTGCCTCCTTCGATCTGACCGAGGAAGCCCTGCGGATTGATGACAGGTCCAGCCGCCACCGCATGATATTGCTGAAGCACCTTGACTCGCCCGGTTAATGAATTGAGCTCGACCTTAACGGCAACAGCCGAGTACGTGTACATAAAATGAGCGCCAACCCGATCCGTTGGTGAAGTAGGAAACGCGAATGACGTTTCGCAGCTGATGGGGGAACCCTCTGTTTTGGCTAAATCCTCATAGGAGAGCAGCAGCTTATCATCAGCTTCCCCCCATATGCCCCCTGCGCCTAGTCGGAGCTTCTCATCCGAAAGATTAAGGAGAGCTCCTGCTCGTTTCAGCATTTGCTCCGTGAATGGCTTCTTCAGCCGCTGAAGCGATTTCCACATCATGGCGGTTGCTCGCGATGCGGTCGTTGATCCGCTCTCGGGCACGACATCGGTATCTCCGATAATCATTCGAATATCTTCTGCGGCGAAACCATACTGCTCTATGAGCATTTGCTCAAGCGTTGCAAGCAAGCCTTGGCCAAATTCTTCATAGCCGAAGACCGCTTCGATTCTCCCGTCCGCCGCGAGCGCCAATCGTCCGCCAGCCGGATCTGGAATACCGACGCCAAGTCCAGCGCCATGCATCGTAAAAGCAGCGCCGATCCCCGTCTTTATCCAAGGCTCTTCTTCAGGCATGCCAGCTGATTCCGAGCTGCTTCTCTCCTGCCACAGCGGACATTTTGCAACGGCGTCCCACACCTGCTCGGCACCCTCTGTCATTGCGATAGGTTGATTGAATGGACCAAGATCCTCGACCTGACGCATATTCAGTTTGCGAAATGCCCAAGGCTCCATGTCGAGCCGTTCGGCAAGCCGATCCATTTGACCTTCCAGCGCGAAGATCGCTTGATTGCCTCCGAAGCCTCGGAATTCACCGGACATGCCGTTATTCGTAAACACAGAGACGCCTTTGACATCCAGATGCTCATAGCGGTATGGGCCAATGACATGCTCGGTGGCGAAGTTGAGCACTTCTGCGCCAAGGGTGGAATATGGACCTGTGTCCGAAATAATGCTGACTTGATGCGCCAGCAATTTGCCGGAAGCATCCGTACCTGTCTTCATCGTAATTTTCATCGGATGCCGCTTTAAGCCTGCGCGAATCGATTCCTGTCTAGCGTTATGCATCTTAATGGGCTTCCCCGTGCTCATAGCGAGCAGTGCGCCGTATGGCTGCACGTTCAGCTCATCCTTCCCGCCAAACGAGCCTCCGATCGGGCTTGAGACGATCCGAATTTCTTGCTGAGGCTTCGCTAAGATGCGGGATAGCTGCATCCGATCCATGAACCCATGCTGCGTCGCCGAGTAGACCGTCAATCGACCGTCATCTTCAGGTACGAACAAGCCGCCTTCCGTTTCCATGTACGTGTGCATTTGACGAGGCGTATAATACGTTTCTTCAATAATATGAGTGCACTGCTTGAAGCCATCCTCCGCATTGCCTCTGCTAAACGTGGTATGATGCATCGCATTCCCCTTAGGGTGCAGCTGCGGCGAATCTGCCAGCAGCGCCCGCTCGGGATCATCGACGACTGGTAAAATCTCGTATTCGATTTGGATTAACTCAATCGCATGCTGGGCAATCGCAATACTTTCAGCCGCTACAGTCGCCAGCGCATCGCCCACATATCGCACACGGTCCTCGCAAAGTACGGGCTGATCCGGGTGCGCGATTCCGAAAGCATTTAATCCAGGGACATCCAGATAAGTAAGCACCGCATGAACGCCAGGCAGTTGCTTTGCCGATTCCGTATGAATGGATACGATTCTCGCATGTGGATGCTCGCTTCGCAGCACAAGACCGTAGAGCATTTCTTCCCTTGTCATATCCGTTAAATAAGCCAAGCTGCCTGTTACCTTGCCTAACCCGTCAGGACGAATTCGCCATCGCCCAGCGCTGCTTGCGCGGTTTAAGAGCAAAAGCTTCATCCTCCCTTTTTTGCCATTAATGTCTCGCAGCCTTCCAAAGCTCTGTCACGATAACATTTGCCGCCGTAGTTCTCCGATAAGCAGCCGATGCGAACAGATCCTCTCGCGGCTCATAGAGTTGAATAATTCGGTCATAGACATGCTGCAGCAGTTGACCATCCAATGGTGCTCCGACGATTTCCTTCTCTAATTGCTCGAGCCGCTGCGGTACGGTCTGACCGCCGCCAAGCGCAATCCGTATCCCCTGTAGAACACCATCATCCGCAAGCGATCCCTTGATAGCTGCGGTAACGACTGATGGGGTGAACGCTTCTCGGCGTCCGATTTTATGATAAGCGCCGAAACGCTTCATTTTCGAAATCGAATCATTACCGTCAACATCATCGCTCGCTTCCCGTTCCTCCGTCTCTTTGAAAGGAAGCAGCACGCTTAACAGCAGACGTTCATTGGCCCGGCTCGGAGCGCTTGCGTTATTCAACCATTCCGTTAAAGGCTGCAGCTGCTCAGCAGTGCCGTCATACCATATCACTTCGGCATCATACGCAAGCAGCGCAGCAATCGAATCACCTATATTTGAGGCAACATTGCCCCCAATCGTCGCTAAATGCCGAACGGAAGGCGCCGCTATCGTACGAATCGCCTCGGTCACCATCGGAAAATGCCGCTGCAGAAAAGCATGGGTACGGCAGGCTTGCAAGCTCATTTGACCGCCAATTAAGAGCCCCGTCTCGCCGACTCTAATCTCCTTCAAACCGCGAACCGTGCTCAAATTGATTAAATGCTTCGGCAAGGCCGCTATCCCAGATTCCCAGTGCGTGCGAAGCAGCGTGCCGCCGGATATATAAACGCTGCCTGCTGCATAGGTTTGTTTGAGCTGCCACGCATCCGCAGCCGTTTGCGGATGCCATACAAGAGGAGACGCCATGGTCTCCGGAACGTTTATGCCCATCGTGCTCCCCTCCTTTTACTGTTAAAAAGTTGTTAAAATCGTTGTTCCCGAATATACGGTACGCCAAGCGATTCCGGCGAGCCGGATGGCTTGTTGCGATTGCGCCAGCCGAGGAACATGAGCACTAGAATCGTAACGACGTACGGAATCATTTTTAAGAAATAGGACGGTATTTCACTGCCAATCAATTGAATGCGGAAGCCCAGCATGTCGAGCGCCCCGAAGAAATAAGCGCAGAAGAGCGCACGAATCGGATTCCATCTGGCAAAAATAACTAAAGCAACCGCGATCCAGCCTCGTCCCGTCGTCATGCCCTCCGTCCAAGTCGGCGAGTAGACGAGCAGCAAATCCGCTCCGGCGAGCCCAATGAGAATGGAACCGACTATGATGTAGCCGTAGCGAAACGCTTGAACGCGTATCCCCATTACATCCGCTGTAGCCGGATTATCGCCCATTGCCCGCAGATGGAGCCCGAGCGAGGTGCGGTGGATGAAGAGATGAAGACCGATAACAAGCAAGAAGCTGAACCATGTCAATAGATCAAGGTGGGCGAAAATGCGGCCAAAGAACGGAACGCCCTCAAGCCAAGGCATATCAAGCTTCGGTACCGCTCTTGGAACGGGGAGCCCGCTAATCGGCTTGCCTAAATAAGCGCTTAGTCCCGCCCCGAATAAAGTCATCGCAAGTCCGCAAACGATCTGATTCGCCCGCAGCGACACACTGAGAAAAGCGTGAATGCCGCCTAGCAGAATGCTAATGCCGCAAACGGCCAGCAGCGTAACCGTCAAGCTTCCGGATTGCAGAAAAGTCAGACATGCCGTAACGGCACCCATCAGCATAAGACCTTCCGCGCCAAGCTGGATGATGCCTGAGCGTTCGATCAATATGCCGCCTAGCGTTGCGAACAATAGCGGTGTACCAGAGGATATGGCGGCAAGCAGCATTTGATACACGATTTCCATCGTTTAAACGCCCCTTTTCAACGAATTCTACGAAGACGGAATTTACTGAAGGTGCCGCCTGCAATAAGGAAAAATAAGATCGCGCCCTGAAGCATTTCGGAGATCGAGGATGGCAAGCCAATCGTTTGTACGCTGTACCCTCCGACAATAAGGCCGCCGAACAGAAACGAGGCTACGACTAGCCCGATGGGATGCAGCTTGGCGAGCCATGCCACGATAATGGCGGTGTAGCCATACCCTGGCGAAATGCCGTACATTAAGCGATGCGTCACGCCGGATACCTCAGCCATTCCTGCAAGACCGGCCAGCCCGCCGCTTATGAGCATGACCAGCAATATATGTCTGCTAATGCGAATGCCCGCATTTTTGGCGGCTTCGGGATTGGCGCCGATCAGTTTCAGCTCATAGCCCCAACGCGTGTATTTAATGAAGAAGCCATATAGAACAATCGCGATGATGCCGAACAACAGCCCAAGATGCAGCCTTGTGTCGCCAAGCACCGGAAGCGATTGCGCCTCCGTAAACATCGGCGTCCCTGGAAAATTCATCCCCTTCGGATCCTTCCAAGGACCAAACACAAAAGAATCCATCGCAAGCAAAGCAACGTAATTGAGCATCAGAGAGGTGACCAGCTCATTGACTTGAAAGTAGGTGCGCGGAATTGCCGTTAACAGACCCCACATGCCGCCTGCAACGATGCTGAACACGATCATCGTAGGAATAATGAGAATGCCGGGCATATTCGGAAAATAAATCGTTACCGCTGTCGCGGCCATCGCGCCAGCTGCAAATTGCCCCTCCGCGCCGATGTTCCATATGGATATGCGATAGGCAATCGCGACGCCAAGCCCACATAGCAGCAGCGGAATCGTCTTGACAAGCGTTTCAGTCAAGCCGTAAGTAGTGCCGAACGCGCCTGTGAACATTTTCTTATATACGGGAAATGGATTCATGCCGTTCGCTGCTATAAATATGCCGCAAACGATTAGCGCCAGCAGCACCGATGCGAAAGGAATCCACCAGGAGCTGCCCTTCTTGGCGCTATCGATTTCAATGCGATAGGATCGCCACTTCCATTTGCTAGATTGTTGGGCTGCTTCGAAAGCAAGCGCTCCTTTCGTTAAAACAGGCTTTTTGTCGCTCATCCTGCTTCCTCCTCCGGCGCCTCCGGAGCTTGAAGACCTGCCATATACATGCCGATCCTCTCCCGATCTGCTGCCTCCCTTGCCATCTCGCCTACGATCTGACCGTTATAAATGACGAGAATGCGATCAGAGAGCTGTATGACCTCATCCAAATCTTCTGAAATGAGCAAAACGCTTTTGCCGGCGTCACGCATCTCTGCCATAAGTCGGTGCACGTCTTCCGTCGCTCCAACATCGAGCCCTTGTGTCGGATGCACGGCTACCATAAGCAGGGGATTCTGATTCACTTCTCTTGCAAAAAGCAGCTTTTGCTGATTCCCGCCAGACAATTGCTGGACTGGCGTGTCGAGGCCGGGCGTTCTAACATCAAATTGTTTTACTAATTCATGCGACCATAGGCGATTTGCCCCTATCCGCAAAAAGCCGTATCGAGAGCGTTCCCTCGTCCGATACGATTTCAACAATAAATTGTCAAAGATGCCCAGATTTCCCGCAAGCCCGCTCTTCATGCGATTCTCAGGCACATGGGCAATTCCCGATTCGATTGCCGCCCTAACGGAACCATTCTTCAGTTCTTTGCCGTCAAAATGGATCGTTCCGCGCTTCCACGGCCTGAGGCCTGTCAGCACCTCGGCTAGCTCCTTCTGCCCATTTCCCGCAACACCCGCTACACCTACTATTTCGCCTTCGCTAACCTCTAGCGAGAAATGATCTAGCGATTTCCTGCCATGATCGGCATAGACATCAACATGCTGTACGGAGAGCAGCCGCTTCCCTTTCGGACGAGGAAGGATTGGCCGGCTTTCAGCTAGCTCTTTGCCAACCATCAGCCTCGCAAGCTCGCGTTCATTGGTATCTGTTTTCGCCATTGAATGAATCAGCTTGCCCTTGCGCATGACCGAGATATGATCCGAAGCGGCCATAACCTCCTTCAGCTTGTGGGTAGTCAGAATGACGGTCTTCCCTTCAGATTTCATGCGCTGCAGCGTCGCGAACAGCTGCTCGGCTTCGCCAGGCGTCAGCACCGAAGTCGGCTCATCCAAAATAATAAGCTCCGCTCCGCGATAGAGCGTCTTGACGATCTCCACTCGCTGCTGCTCTCCAACCGAGAGCTGCCAGATCGGACGATTGACTGGAAACGTTAAGCCAAAATGATCCGCGATCGCTTCGATTTCCTGCTGCTTATTGTTCATCCATCTGGCCCCTCGCCAAAACGATGACTTCTCCCCCAGCACCATGTTTTCGGCTGCGGTCAACGTTTGAACGAGGCGGAAGTTTTGAAACACCATGCCTACCCCAAGCTTCATGGCATCCTTCGGCGATCGAATCTTTGCCGGCTCGCCATGAATGAAGATATCGCCGCTGGTCGGCCGGTATACGCCGGAGAGCATGCACATCATCGTGCTTTTGCCTGCTCCGTTCTCCCCGAGCAGCGCATGAATTTCTCCCCGCTTCGCTTGAAAATCAACAAAGTCATTCGCCACGACCGAGCCAAAATGCTTCACGATTTGGCGCATTTCTACCGAATACTTTTCATTCATTTTGACCCTCCTAAAAGGTTACGAAGTAACCTACTTCGTAAGCATAAGCCAAGGTTGCATAGCAACCTACTTCGAAAGCATAAGCTAAGGTTTGCGAAGCAAACCTACTTCGAAAGCATAAGCTAAGGTTTGCGAAGCAAACCTACTTCGAAAGCATAAGCAAAGGTTGCGAAGCAACCTACTTCGTAAGCAGCTTATACCGAAATAGCTGTGTATAAATCAACAAATCCCCTCATTCAGGGATTTGTTGATTTATCCATATGGCGAAAGCCGATTATTTCGGAATCGTGCCTTCTACCCCTTTAACGAACCAATCCATGATCAAAATGTCATGAAGGGCAAGTGTTTTGCCTTCCTCAACCTTGACTGCACCGGACGCATCCGTAATCGGGCCGGTAAATACGTTGATCTCGCCGCTAATGAGCTTCGTTTTCGTATCGTTCACGAGCGTTTTCACATCCTCAGGCACGCTAGGTCCAAGCGGGGCAATATCAACCATGCCGTCTGCCAATGAACCAGAATACTGCTCGCTCTTCCAAGTGCCATCGATAATGGATTGAACCGTCTTCGTATAATAAGGTCCCCAGTTCCAAATCGGGTTCGTTAAGTATGCTTCTGGCGCGAACCGAGTCATATCGGAATCATTGCCGCCAGCCATTGCGCCTCGTTCAGCCGCTGCTTGAAGCGTTGCCGGTGAATCCTGATAAGCCAGCAGCACATCCGCTCCTTTATCCAGCAGACTTACTGCTGCCTGACGCTCCGTTGTCGGATCATACCAGGTATTCGTCCAAACGACGCTGACCTTTGCATCCGGATTTACGCTCTGCACGCCAAGCGTGAAGGCGTTTATGTTATAAATAACTTCAGGTATTGGGAATGCGCCAACATAGCCGATGATGTTTTTCTTCGTCATCTTCCCTGCTGCTATTCCGCTTAAATAGCTGGCATCGAAGTTTTTACCGAAAAATGTGCCCATGTTGTCATTTGTTTTGTAGCCTGCGGTATGGAGAAATTTCACATCTGGAAATTTCTTGGCTACGTTGAGGGTGTAATCCATGTAACCGAAGCTTGTCGTGAATACGATGTCGTGGTTTTGCGCGAGCTCCGTAATGATCCGTTCCGCATCTGCGCTCTCCGGTACATTTTCGACCGTATCCGCTTTGATGCCCAGCTTCTCTTCCATATACAATCTGCCCTTGTCATGCTCGAAAGTCCAACCGCCGTCTCCCGGAGGCCCAATATAGACGAATGCGACGCGAGGCAGCTTAGCCGGTTCATCCTTTGCGGAATCACCTGCTGGGGTTTCTGCGGCTGGGCTAGCCGTGCCCTCATTCGAATTGTTCGTCTTGCTGCTGGAGCAGCCGCTAATAACTAATACAAGCGATAAAAGAAGTGCAAAGCCTGCGGAAATTGCTTTTTTGTGCTGTTTCATACCGTTCCTCCCCGACTCTCTATTTTTTTGGACAGCTGACAAGGTACAAGACTAGCAATTGTACGCTGTCGGTCACTCGAATCGAATGGCTCCAACAACCTTCCATGGAAGTTGTTTTACCTTTCGCTCGTTTTGGCATCGACCAATAACGTATTATCAATATATATCGATGTTAACAATACGTCAATATATATAACACAAAATAGTTAAAAAGTGGGTTTAAGTTATGTCATATTCAGATAATTAATGAAAATATCCGGTTTTGTGTTATTTATTCTGACATAGACTTAATTGCTACTCCGTTAATGAGTCTATATAATGGTTTTTCGCCAATTCAAAACCCTCTGGCGTATCCACATCGAATAAAGCTGTCCGATTCACAGCCAATAATCCATACCCTTGAAAACGCGGAGAGCCAAACCACCTCCTCGCTCCAGCTTCCCCCACAAGCTGCAGCAAAGCTTCGAACATCGAAGACGATAATATAGCAGGAGGCATTAGAACAACCGCACCATCACTTGCGTCATGCACAGCTGTAGCTACGTAATCCAGCTCGGGCTGTTCAAGCCAATAATGAATAAGCTCATTAATCATGCCAGACGTAATAAAGGGCTGGTCCGCTAGAGCCACCACAACAGCATCTAATTCCGCATCAATGCCCATAAGGGTTCGAAGGCCATGGCGAATCGAATGCCCCATGCCTTGCGAAGCATCTATGCAGGCATCGATATGGATAGACTTAACTTTAGGCGGGGCAGCTCCACTTATTTCCCCTCCTTCTGCCGGCACCCACTCTAACGGATCCTCCGGATGCACAACGACCATCACACGCTTAAGAGAGCTTCCCATAAGAGCATGCAGCGCCATACTTGCGAGCGGCTTGCTTGCGGCCAGCTTGAGCGACTGTTTTCTCATTCCCATCCGCTTGCTCTGTCCTGCCGCTAAATAAAGAGCTGAAATAACCATTGCTCGCCTTCTCCCTTCTTGAACCCGCTTTATTTCCCGCACGAACAGCAATCAGCTCTGCCGCAACGCTGACCGCTATTTCAAGAGGTCCATCAGCGCCAATGGATAAACCGATAGGCGCCCTTACATTCGACGGCATAAGAAAGGTTTCAAATAACATCCGAATCCGTTTCTTCGAGCCTAGAATGCCGATGTACACAAGCTGGAGCGGCAGCGATAAGCGAATCATTTCCTTGTCCTGCTGCAAATGATGGCTGCATACGATCAAATAATCATCCGAGCGGAACCCGATCTGCTCAACGATTTGTTCAGGCGAACCAACGATGCATACCGCATCAGGAAACCGCTCCTTCGTGCACAATGACGGACGCCAATCCGCAGCCACGATCTGGAAGCCTATATTTTTGACGAGCGAATAAATCGCCTCCGTGTCCTTGCCTGCTCCGAATAAAACCAACCTCGGCCTAGGTCTAATCCAAATAGACAAATAATCAGCGTTTCCTTCCCCGGCATCTGAATCGCTCTTCTCCATTTCCACTGCCGCTTCGTCAATAAGGGAATAGCTTATTTGCTGCTCATTCCAGCTTCTAACGAGTTTTACAGACTTACCCGCATCGTTTTTTTCCTTCGCTTCCATTAGAAGCGATCGCAATCGTCCATTGACCGGCTCAAGCAGCAAGCGTACTTTCCCGCCGCAGCCAATGGCATCTCCCCAAATGATATCCTCATCCGAATTCAAATTATAATCGATTACTTCAAATTGACCTGATTGAACGATGGCAGCAGTCCGCTCGAACAGATCATGCTCTAGGCAGCCTGGACTCACGGTTCCGATATGTTCCCCGCTTTGCTTGAACAGCATGGCCGCTCCCGCTTTTCGGTAAGAATGGCCTTCCACGCAAACGATCGTCGCCAGCACACTCTGCTCATGGTCTGCCATCGCCGCCGTCAATATATCATGCATATCCATCCCTATCCCTCCCAAAACATAAGCCGTCGCAAGGACTGCATCTATTGCGTTTTGAACAAATGGCCTCGTCTACAGTCTTGCAATTAATTTGCGCAGAGAGCGGTCCGCTTCCTTTAATACAACCTTCTTGTCGACCGTTCTGACCAGCTTGCTATCCATGACGATTTGACCGTCGATAAGCACCGTATCCACATCGCCTCTTGTCGCCGCATAGACGACTCTCGAATACCAATCGGCGTCGAAGGATGGATAGACGTGAAAGTCTTCCAGATCAAGAAGCTGCAAATCCGCAAGCTTGCCGACCTCGATGCTGCCGATCTCCTTCTCTAAACCAAGCACCTTAGCGCCGCCCATTGTCGCCATTCGGAGCACCGTCTTTGCATTCATGATCGTCGGGCCATGCTTTACCTTTTGCATATAGGCGGTCAACCGCATTTCTTGGAACATATCCAAATTGTTATTGCACGGCGCACCGTCTGCGCCAATCCCGACGTCTATGCCTTGCTCAAGCAAGAGCGGAATTTCTGCAACACCCGACGCAAGCTTCATATTGGAGCCCGGGCAATGTGTCACTTTAACGCCTCGCTCACGTATGATCCGCATCTCCTCACCATCAAGCCAAATACTATGGGCCAAAATCAGATTCGGCTTCGCAAGACCAATATGATCCAAATAAACAACGTTTCTCATCCCGCGTTCCGCTTCGACCATGGCGATCTCGCCTAAATTTTCCGATGCATGCGTGTGCACCATGACGCCATACTTCGAGGATAGATCTCGCACGCCTACAAGCAGCTCCTCCGTACAGGAAACTACGAACCGCGGGCAAAAAGCATATTGAATCCGTCCATTTTCCGTACCATGCCATTTTTCCAATAAATCTACGCTATCCTGAAGCGACTTTTGCGTATTTTCCTGCAAAGCTATCGGCACTTCAGTACCATGGTCCATCATGACCTTTCCAGAGAGTGCGCGAATGCCGCTTTCCTTTATCGCTTGAAAGGCAGACTCCGTATAATGAACCGTCTCCATATCCAAAATCGTTGTCGTACCGCTTCGGATTAATTCCCCAATTCCAAGCATGGCAGAGTAATAAACGGAATCCTCGCTATGCGCAGCCTCGAGCGGCCAAATCTTTTCTTTGAGCCACTCGATAAGCGATAAATCATCGGCTCTTCCCCGGAAGAGCGTTTGACAAAGATGGATATGCGTTTGCACAAAACCGGGAAGCAGCACCTTGCCGTCAGCGTCGATAATCCGATCCGCCGCATTCGTTTCGAGCCGTTCTCCAATTTGCACAATCCGATTGCCTTCTATTAATACATCGCCTTTAAAAATGTGATCCTGCGCGTTCATTGTCATCACTACAGCGTTTTGAATAAGTATGGTTGTCATCGCGATCTCCCCCTTATGCATAAAAACCCAATTAATGTATTATTTAATTAGCTAAATATTCTGACTTTAAAGCCGATCCATTCTCCTGTTTACCACAGCTTGGGCTTCATTGCATTACTATCTTTATGCACCTTCTCCCCACTCCAATCGTTTCATGCATCTTATCTTCCATAGACAGCCCATCCTGCCAAACAGAAAGAAAATAAGCCCTTTCGCTTTCATTATGTAAGTTTATCTAACATCATAATGCAGAGTTTAACGTTAAGCAATACGTTTAGTGAAATATTTATATGCTTGATATTGATTTTCGATCCACATCTAACACGTATATTACGTTGAAAATAACAAAAAAAAGGCATCGATCTTAAGTCGATGCCTTCATAGATAAAGCTTTAATGCCATTCAAGCTTGCGATGACTTTTTCAAACGATACACGCTGGAATAAGATGCTCGAACAGCAGCTTCCTCGACCAAATGGCATCATTGCGCTTGGTCACTTGCTTCCGAATGACAATAACGAGCTCATGCCCCGGAACGATTAGCAAATATTGACCGCCATGGCCAAAAGCAAAGTAACAGTCGCAAAGACCATTGTTGCTTACGGGCGAATGCCACCAATGAAAGCCATAGCCCCCATAAATCGGCGGCTCATATTGCAGCAAGCCCCGATGATGCATCTTCGTCGAGTCCTCCACCCAAGCGGAGGATAACATCTGCTTGTTGTCGAATCGACCGTTTTGGGCAAACAGGCTTCCAATCCTGGCTAAATCCTTGCCATATAAATAGAGTCCTGTCCCGCCTTCGTTGATTCCTGCGCGCTCCATCCAGCGAGCGCTGTGGAAGCCAAGCGGAGCAAATAAATAGTCCTTAGCGAAAGATAGCGCCGGCATGCCGACCGCATTCGTCAATATGGCCGACAATAAATGCGAGCCTCCGGAGTTGTAGGCAAATGCCGTTCCAGGCTCGGAAATCAACGGCTGCTCAAAAACGAATTGGATCGGGTCCTGTGACGCCTTAAATACTTTGTAAGGCTTGTCAAAATCAGGCCAATCAAAGCCTGGCGTCATCGTTAGAAGATGCTTAATCGTTATTTGGCTAAGCGCCTCGCTTATTTCGGGAGGATGCTTCAAATAATCCGTGATCGGCTCGTCCACGTTTGTTAAGAAGCCCTTATCGATTGCAATGCCGATTAACGCAGATAAAATACTTTTGGTGCATGAATAGAGAGGTCCGATCGAATCCTTGCCGCTCTCATACCAATCGCCAAGGAGCTGCTGCCCTTTTAACACGATAACTGTTTTCATTTTCCATTCTGAAAGCAGCTTGCGGTATGCTTCCAAATCGTTCGGGTTCATAGGCGCAATCGACCTTTCTAAGAAGCATTTCTTTGCTGCTGATCAACCTGTTTGAGTTTAGGCAAGCCCAATGAGACAACGACAACAAATACCGACAATACGGCTACCCAAATAAAAATCATATGCAAGCTTCCTGCGAGTACCGCTGACTCGATTGAATCGGCTTGTCCGGTATGCAGCAGCAAACCAAAAACCGTAATGCCGATCGTTTGGCCGAGTGTTCGAATAAAGTTATTGCTGGCAACAGCCGAGCCGCGAAGCTCCCATCCAACGGACGAAGATACGGCAACCGTCAAGGAGGTCAAGGATAAACCAAAGGATAACCCTGCCATAAACGTATAAACGATAAATAAGGCAATGGATGTTGAAGCTGTCATGAATGCGAAGCCAATGCTGCTGGCCAGCAGGATGCAAGCGCCTGCAACGCCGATGTAACGCAATCCTTTTCTCGAAATCCAATTGCCAGCCAGTATAGAACCTAGCGGCCAAGCTATCGAGAGCGGAATCATGGCAAGCCCCGAATAAGTAGCCGGTTTGCCGTAAACGCCTTGTATCCATAATGGCAAATAAAAAATAACAACCACATTGATGACACATAGCAGAAAACTATCCAAATTCGCCATGCTGATCATCCGGTTCCGAAAGAGCTGGAAAGGAATGATCGGTTCAGGCGAACGGATTTCAATCCGAGCAAACACGATGAAAAATAGGATGGCGAGCATCAGGAGCAGGCCAATTGTCCAAATAGAGCTTCCCTTACCGCCATCGCGAAGAAGCGTCATCGCATAGAGCAAGCTGAACATTGCAATAGCAAACGTAATAATGCCGGGATAGTCTATATGCTTTTTCTTTTTCTCCAATGTCTCTTGCAGCGAAGTTGACAACAGATAAATGGCTACGATACCAAACGGAAGATTCATGTAAAATATGGCGCGCCAGGATATGTAATCGACCAAAAGTCCGCCTAACAACGGCCCTGAGATGCCCGCGATTCCCCAAATGCTAGACATCCAGCCTTGCACTTTAGCGCGTTTCTCGAATGGATACAAATCTCCGATAATCGTATAAGGAATCGTTGTGAGCGCTCCTGCTCCGAGACCCTGCAGCGCTCGGAACCAAATGAGCTGATTCATCGTTTGCGCCACGCCGGAAAGCATCGAGCCAGCCAAGAAAATCAAAGCACCGATAATGAACATTTTCTTGCGCCCGTATAGATCGGATAGCTTGCCGTAAATGGGGGTCGTAATGACCGTCGCTAACAAATAGATGGAAATAATCCAGCTGTACTGCTGAATGCCCTGTAGCTCTCCGGTTATGCTCGGCATAGCCGTACTTACGATCGTTCCCTCGATTGCAGCAAGGAAAGTGGCTACAAAGAGGGCAATCGTTACTTTTTTGCGAGTCTGATTAGCGTTCATTGTTCATCCTTTCCATCAATCTTTGTACGAAAAATAAAAAATGAAGATGATCCTTTCTATTATGATCGCTGTAAGCTTGAAATATCAACGATTATATTCAAAGTTATGACGTTTGCTGAAGCTTTACTCGTGTAAATTGCAAGCATCCTCGTTTGCACAGCCGCAAAATATAGGATGGCCTTTCTGTTTCTTGCAGCAGCCAAAATTCGTTATCGCCAAATAGCTGGCACAGCATCTGCTCAGCCATTTTGCATGCTGCTTGTTCATCTAAGATCAGCGTGACGCATACCGTATAACATAATGATTCATAACCTCTTAATATTTCAACCTTTTTGTGGAAATCAAGCATAATACTAGTCGCCCCTTCATACGCATTAAACCTCTTCCCCTATTGTATCCGCTAGTTGTAAACAAGTAGTTACAGAATGGTAAAACTTGAACCCTTCTCGCTTGTCATACGTAAGAAAGATATCCTTTCGGATTTGTTTGTGATAACATATATGATGTGATTTAATCTATAATCCTATTTGTTGGAAAGTAAGGATGTTGCTGAATGTATGATGTGTTGTTAAATATAATCGATCAGGTTGGCTATTTCGCCCTCTTTCTCGTTTTATGCCTAGGCTTGATAGGTCTGCCTATTCCAAATGAAGCAGTCGTAATGACTGGCGGCGCATTAGCTGCATCCGGCATGTTATTGCCTGTACCTGCATTTATTATGACCTTCCTTGGCATCTGCTCCGCGATGACATTTGGATACAGCATCGGAAGATTTGCGGGAAGCAAGTTGTCCGATTGGTTTAAAAGGAAGAAAAACATAGGAAGGTTCGTCGCCAAATCCGAGCAGCTGAGTGAACGATACGGCGGTTATGCAATCAGCCTTAGCCTTTGCCTTCCTTTCTTGAGACATGTCACGCCTTATGTGATGGGCATGAACCTTATGCCTTACAAACGTTTTGCCCTATTCGCTTATCCATCTGCATTTATCTGGACGCTTATCTACTTTATAATCGGTTCATTCGTTGGCGATCAGGTACAAGATCTTTCCGATCATATTTATAAATATGGGATGTGGATCATTTACGGACTCGCCGCAGCTGTGCTCGGCTTTGCAGCTTATAAATATATAAAAAGCAGAAACGAGAAGAAGCAGATTGAAAGGCCGATGTAACGCTGCACCAAACCAAGAACCATCGCGAAATGCGGTGGTTCTTTTCATTTGCAGCAACCTTTTATCCATAATGAAGCTATTGGCTGATAAATGTCGGAATGCTGCGATGTAAGCGCTTAATTGAGCTTAATGATTTAAATGTCTAGCATTCATTTGTTGTATAATAACGCTCAGTGTGCATCGGCCCCGACCTTCCTGAGAGTGGAAAGTCAACGATAGAAATATCATTCGCTTTTAATTGCTGCAATTTTCACAAAACATATCTTGAAGGAGGCTTATTTGCTTTGCTCGAACAACTTAAAAAATCATGGTTTTCCAATGTGCGCGGCGATGTATTAGCGGGGATTACGGTTGCTCTCGCCCTCATTCCGGAATCGATTTCGTTCTCGCTGATGGTCGGAGTGGGACCTATGGTCGGGCTTTACGCTTCCTTCTGTATCGCTGTCATTATCTCGATTGTCGGCGGCAGGCCCGGCATGATCTCGGCCGCAACAGGCGCGATGGCGTTGCTGATGGTTTCTCTCGTCAAAGACCATGGCATCGAATATTTATTCGCTGCTACGATTTTGGCTGGCGTACTGCAATATATAATGGGTGCTCTGAAGCTGGGACAGCTCATATCGTTCGTGCCGCAATCCGTCATGCTCGGCTTTGTTAATGCGCTTGGCATTCTCATCTTCACTACTCAGCTCGTTCATTTCGTAGGTGCAAGCTGGATCATGTATGCGCTCGTCGCATTGACATTAGTTATTATATACACGCTCCCTAAGTTTACTAAGATCATTCCATCACCGCTTGCTGCGATCATTATCGTATCGATTATTGCAGTAGCGATTGGAGCCGATCTTAAAACCGTTGGCGATAGAGGCTTAATCGAAAGCACACTGCCTTTGTTTCACATTCCGGAAGTGTTATTCTCGTTTAAAACGTTGTGGATCATTTTGCCATACTCCTTCTCCCTTTCGATTGTCGGCATATTGGAGTCGCTGTTAACGGCTTCCGTTCTCGATGAAATGACGGACACAACCAGCAATAAGAATAAAGAAGTCCGAGGTCAAGGCATCGCAAACATTGCAACAGGCTTCTTCGGCGGCATGGCTGGCTGTGCTCTGATTGGACAATCCGTTATCAACGTCAAATCCGGCGGCCGTTCAAGGCTATCTACATTAGTCGCGGGCTCCTTCCTGCTCTTTCTAATTATGGCGTTAAGCGACGTCGTCAATAAAATACCGATGGCAGCTTTGGTAGGCGTCATGATTATGGTCTCCATCAGCACCTTCGATTGGAAATCGGTGTTTCAAATTCATAAGGTGCCGCGCTCGGATGCGCTGATTATGATCGCAACTGTCGTGATCGTTCTAATCACGCATGATTTATCCAAAGGTGTTTTTGCCGGCGTCGTTCTCAGTGCCTTCGTATTCGTCGGGAAAATGGCCAAAATTCGCGTCTCTTCCGCAGCAGACAAATCGAATACGCGAACGTATCGCATATCCGGGCAGTTGTTTTTCGGGACGACGAGCCGTTTCGTTTCTTTGTTCGACTATCAACAGGATCCTAGCAAGGTTACTCTTGACTTTAGCGGCTCGCATGTTTGGGATCAGTCCGCTGTGACAGCTATCGCGAAAGTAAAAAGCAAATACGAGCAGTTGAATAAGCAAGTAACGTTCATCGGCCTTAATGAAGAAAGCAAGCTCATTATCCGCAATCTAGGCTTGACCTCTTCAAGCGGTCATTAATACAATAAAGCTCATGCCAGTTCACCTCGCGGGTGATCCAGCATGAGCTTTGTTTGTGTATGCATGTTATTCAGCTTTGTCTAGCTTCTCTTTCGCTGTGTCGACAAGGAAATCAAACAGCTCGTCATCCTCTTCAAGCAGATCCTCTAGTGCAAGCAACTGTTCTTCCTTGCCTGATTCATGCAAGAAAAACAATCCGTAGCCCCATTCTTTGCCTCTCTTGCTGTGCAAAGCGATTTCATATTCGTTCACATGGCCTTCTACTCCAAAATGAACCTTGCCCACATAGCCGTCTTCCTTCGAATACGTCATGGATGCCTCTAATACATTGATGTTGATCACTGCTATTCTTCCTTCCTATATGTTCGTTACGGCGCGAGCTGATTGATTTGGCTTAACAGCTCGTTAATTTTGTTAATCGTATCCGGAATACCCGTTGATTCAAACACGGCTCGTCCTTGCTCTATATTCGTGAGAGCCTGATCAAGTCCCTGCTGAAGCGTCGTATTGTATTCGGCAATCGACTGGTGAAGATCCTTTGCGTAGTCCGGTACCTGGAGCCCGCCATAGTTGACGACCTGCTCCTTGAGAGCGAGCAGTCGCTCCTTCAAATCGGTTCTTGCATCCAGGTCTGTCACTGCTTGCTCCGCAAGTGTATTCATATCTTGTCCGAAGTCCGTTAACGATTGCAAGTAATCCGTCGTCTCTGTTGCAAAATTTACCGTTTGACCTACTTCCTCCATAATACCACAGCCGGCTGTAAGAAGCATTATTGAGAGCATCAATATGGTTACGCTGCGTTTAATCATCCGAACCCTCCTCCATATATTGCGGCGCCGCCGAGGGCGAACGCCTATTCCTTCTCATGCATACATTACAGTACGAAATCAGCTCCTGCTGGTTTCGTGTATGTCACAAGGAGATGATCGGGATGGAAATTCAATTATCGGCGCTTCACTGGGTTTATTTAGGATTTATAATCGCCATTATTGGATTTATGCTGATGCGGCGCGATACTACGCTTATTTGTATTGCGGGAATTTTAGGAATCGGCATACTTGCAACCACTTCGGCAAGCGGCTCTGTAAGCGGTATTTTTAACAGCTTTATTTTTGCCATAAAAGAATTGCTCGGAACGATCTTAATCATATCCATCATCGTCGCCATGAGCCGCGTGCTCATTCGAACCGGCATAAACGAAATTATGATCTCACCCTTTACCCGTTTCCTTAGGACACCAACGCTTGCTTTCTGGGGAATTGGGCTCATCATGATGGTGACATCGTTCTTTTTCTGGCCTTCTCCAGCGGTTGCCCTCATTGGGGCTGTGCTGCTGCCTGTTGCACTAAGAGTCGGCTTGCCGGCACTCGGAGCAGCGGTAGCGATGAACCTGTTCGGGCACGGCATAGCGCTATCAGGCGATTATATTATCCAAGGGGCGCCAAAGCTTACAGCGGATGCCGCAGGAATTCCTGTCAGCGCCGTCATGCAGGCCAGCATTCCTCTCGTTATTGTCATGGGTGCCGTTACGACGATAGCTGCTTTCTGGATGATGCGGAGGGATCAGAAATTAGGAACATGGCGTGATGGTCTCATTGCAACGACAAGTGACAAACCGCTTGCCAATGACTATAGCGATGAAGCCGACCGCAATGCATTGTCTTTGGGAACCAAACGCGTGCTTGCAGCCGTTATACCTGTTCTGTTCGCGCTTGATGTGGTTGCCATGTTCATGCTTAATCTGCAAGGCGGGGATGCCACCGCTCTGATCGGCGGAACCGCAATCCTCATTATGCTGCTCATTACGATGATGACGCATCGGGGCAAAGGCTTCGAGAAGACAACCAGTTATTTAATCGAGGGCTTCTTATTCGGCTTTAAAGTGTTTGGTCCCGTCATTCCGATTGCGGCATTTTTCTATTTGGGCGACTCCGGATTTCTGGCTTTGTTCGGAGAGAAGCTGCCGGAAGCGTCACATGGCATCGTCAATGATCTAGGCGTCGCTCTTGCTCATGTCGTTCCCGTAAACGGTTTCGTCGGCTCCATCACCTTAACGGTCGTTGGCGCTGTCACCGGCCTTGACGGCTCCGGCTTCTCCGGTATTTCGCTGGCAGGCTCAATCGCTCAGCTCTTCGGGCATGCGATCGGATCGGGTCTAGCCACTTTAACGGCGCTTGGTCAGGTTGCCGCAATATGGGTTGGCGGAGGTACCATTATTCCTTGGGCACTTATTCCGGCAGCGGCTATTTGCGGAGTAGATCCCTTCGAGCTCGCGCGTCGCAATTTGAAGCCTGTCCTTATTGGACTTACGGTGACGACTATCGTCGCGATGTTCTTGATTTAGACTGTTTTTGCTTTCGATAAACAATCATTCCCGTCATAACAGCAACTAACGCTCCAATCGCTAAATAAATAGTCCGCGGAAATGAATCATCCGTCTGCTGAATGTCTAAGCTAGGCTGCGGCGGCAGTGAACCGCTGCCTAGCCATGCGATATGCTCATTCGCTTTGCTGTGCAGCATCGTGCCGCTGCAAAGACTTACCTCCATCGATTTGCCTGTTGCGGCGGCGTAAACCAAATATCGCTCACCCACCTGAAATTCAAACCCGCAGCTGTCGCTGCTTTCCGCAGTTAGCACCTCAATAGACGGTGTAACATGTCCCTTCCATACCTCGTTTACTTGAAAGGTTGCTTTCACGACCTTCGCTGGCGAGCGAAACAAAGCTAATGACGATGATTTTACAGAGGTTGCCGTGCCTTCAAATACAGCATCGCTCCTGCTTGTAATCTCTTGAATCGATTTTGATTTTACACAAGTGCATGCCGATGCCTCCCTTGGAAAGACGAGCAAGCTAGAAGCAAACAAAGCTGCAGCCAGCCATAATCCAATCCAACGTTTTTTTCTTTCCATAAATAGTCCCCTGACCTTTATTAATAATAGGCATAAATAGCCTATTAGCCTAGACGTGGATAATTGGGAAAATGTTGCATTGATGGGAAGTTGAAAAAAAGGATTTCCCAAAAGCTATGGGGCCTCCCCGTTAGTTCGTCGTGAGCGGCTGGACGAACGGTGGCTTTAAGAACGTATGTGTTCTTACAGCAGTTGAGTAGCGTGTTTTTGTCAGCTTTAAGCACCTATGTGTGCTTAAAGAGCTAATTCGGCGTGAGCGGCTGGACGAACGATGGCTTTAAGAACATATGTGTTCTTACAGCAGTTGAGTAGCGTGTTTTTGTCAGCTTTAAGAACATATGTGTTCTTAAAGAGTGATTTCGGCGTATGCGGCTGGTCAGACGGTGGCTTTAAGCACGTATGTGTTCTTACAGCATTTGAGTAGCGTGTTTTTGTCAGCTTTAAGCACCTATGTGTGCTTAAAGAGCTAATACGGCGTGAGCGGCTGGTCGGACGGTGGCTTTAAGCACGTATGTGTTCTTACAGCAGTTGAGTAGCGTGTTTTTGTCAGCTTTAAGCACCTATGTGTGCTTAAAGAAATAATACGGCGTGAGCGGCTGGACGAACGATGGCTTTAAGAACATATGTTTCCTTACAGCAGTTGAGTAGCGTGTTTTTGTCAGCTTTAAGCACCTATGTGTGCTTAAAGAGTGATTTCGGCGTATGCGGCTGGTCGAACGGTGGCTTTAAGCACGTATGTGTTCTTACAGCAGTTGAGTAGCGTGTTTTTGTGAGGGGCTGTCCCAAAAGCCAATTCATGATTTTTATGCTCCACTTCATATTGAATGAATAAAAAAGGACCTCGTCCCCACCTAGCAGTGGGTTAAGAGGTCCTTTCGCTTCATAATTGGGATGCTCCCATTCCGTGCGAACATTTTTGGGACAGTCCCTTCCATTTGTTACCCTTTTAAGCTTTGCTTCGTCTCTTCGACAAGCTCGACTTTTGCCGGCCAGAATGCTTTCTTGCCCAGCAAGGCTGTGATCGCCGGGACTAGGAACGGTCGAACGATAAACGTATCCATCAATACACCAATTGCTGTAATTAAACCGAATTGGACAAGCACTTGAATCGGCAGCGAGGCAAGCACCGCGAACGTAGCTGCTAGAATAAGACCAGCCGACGTAATGACGCCTCCCGTTTCGCTGACGCCCTCTTTGATCGCCTGGTTTAAGGGCATTTTTTTGCGCTTCTTCCAAATGCTTGAGATCATGAAGATATTGTAGTCTTCACCGAGCGCGATTAGGAACACAAATGCGTATAGAGGAATCGCCCCTTGAATCGCGTCAATACCCATGAAGTAATGCAGAATAATCCAGCCTATGCCTAGCGCTGCTCCAAAGGAAAGCAATACTGTACCAATTAAGTATAGAGTGGCAGTAATGGATCTCAAATAAACAAGCAGCAATATCATAATTAACAAGGTAACGAGCGGAATGACTACGCGGTTATCACGATCTGTGAGCACCTTGGAATCATATTGTGTAGCTGTTTGTCCGCCGACCCATACCTTCTGATCAGCATCCGCCAAATTCGCCCCGGCAAGAGCCGCTTCTGCTGCCTGATGAATTAGCGGGATCGTGTCCATCGCTGCAGACGAGTAAGGGTTCGTGTTCAGAATAACCTTATAGGAAAGTAAGTTTGGATCATCGACGCTTGGCTGCGGTTCCTGTACATGATCAACGAGCGGAACGGCTGCCAGCTTGCCTGCCAAGTCAGCATCTGTTCCTTCCGTTTGTACGACAACCGTGATCGGCGCCAAATCTCCAGGCGTGAATGATTCTGAGATCAATTCAAATCCTTCTCTGGAAGGCATATCTTTCGGGAAAGAAGAAAGCAAATCATAAGTAAATTTAATTTGACTGGAGAAGCTGGCCAAGATGCCTAATACAACAACCGATGAGATAACGACCATCCATGGTTTTGCGATAACGAGATTTCCAATTTTCGAGCCAAGCTTCTTCTCTGGATTTGGCTTGCGATATGGCTTTCCTTTTTTCACTGCACGTGCTTGCTCCATAAATTCAGTGCGTGGAATAAACGGGAAGAAGGAAGCTCTGCCTATAATCGAGAGTAATGCCGGAACTAGTGTAAGACTGGCAATGCCCATAATAAGGATGGATAAGCTAAATGGAACGGCAAAGCGATCGTATGCGCCATATTTAGCAGCAAGCAAAGCCAGCAAGGAAAGGACAACGGTAAAACCGCTCATGGCAATTGCGCCCGATGCGTCTCTGAAAGAGCGTTTTAATGCGGCCATCTTGTCGCTCTCGCGCGTTAGTTCATGGCGGAAATGCGAGATAAAGAACAAGCAATAGTCCGTGCCTGCCCCAAACAAAAGGACGGTCATAATCGAAATTGCCTGTGCATCAACTGTAATCCACCCTTCGCCTGCCATCCAGCCAAGCAATGGGCTCGTTACTGCATACGCGAAGCCTACGCCGATGAGCGGGATAACAGCAAGTATGGGAGAACGGTAAATGAGCAGTAGAAGAACTAACACGATCAGCACCGTTGCGATAAGCAGCGATACGTCCGCTCCTTTGAACAGATCGGTCGCATCTACCGATATGCCTGCCGGTCCGCTGACACGAACACTAAGTTCTTCCTTATCGTCAACCGCAATGGCAAAAGGATCTTTCCCTGAAGCATCATTAATGATCCCTTTTATCGCTTCGATATTCTCCTTCAATACCTCGGTTTCGGTCTGTTCTCCGAATGCAATCGGCTGAACGAGTGTCGTTCCGTCCTCCGAAGCAAATTTTTGCAAGGCAGGCATCGGCATTTGATGGAGCGGCACGACCTCTCCCTGCTCCTTCAACGGATTTTCAATAAGAGCCTGCGTCGTTTGCTGAATAAGTACAAAATCCTCATCAGACAAGCCGCCTTCACGGTGCCAGACGACGAGAGCCGGAATGCCGGAGGAGCTAGGAAATTTGTCTTTAATAAGCTGATCAGCCACAACCGACGGACTGTCTGACTCCAGGTTAGGTGCATTGCTTTCTTCTTTTTCCCCGACTGCAGGAAGAAATAGGCTGAGCAGCACAGCAATGACAATCCATGTTACTAACGTAATCCACCTTGTACGCGGTCCTGCGATGATCCCAGCTAATTTTTCGATCATTTGTCAAATCCTCCATTTCACTTATTCACTCATATCGTTTAAAATGAAAGCATACTACGAATTAATTATATATACCCGAAGGTTAATTAATCAATCTCTATTTTTTACAATTTGATGAATGGAGGGCAAGGCGTTTGGGCGACGAACAAATAAAACGCAAACCAGGCCGGCCCAAAGGGACAGGCTCAATTCAGACGATGCAGCAAATTTTACGAACAGCAGCCTATCTTTTTATGGAACATGGATTTGAAAAGGTGTCGCTGGATGGCGTTGCTCAAGCCTGCGGCGTTACAAAGGCCAGCGTCTATTATTATTTTGACAACAAAAGCATTCTATTCACCGAATGCCTTCAATTTGTGCTGAAAATGGCATATGATCAAACCGCAAAGCTCGTCCATGGGCCTGGCTCCCTTAAGGAAAGATTGCTAAACGTTGCACAAAAGCATATGAACAATGCTCATGTTGAGTTCGAAACGATGATGCGCGAGGCATCAAGCGGCTTGAGCGAGGAGCAAGTGACGAGTATTCGCGCGAGCGAGAATGCTATTCATGAGCTTGTCGCAAGCGTATTCCAGAAAGCGATGGACGAGGGCGAAATTATGCGCGGCGATTCTTTATTGCTGGCACATGTCTTTACGGCAATGCTCACCGTCCGAAATCGCAAGGAAATTATAAATGAGGAAAAAACAGTGGAACAAGCGTCGACCGAAATCGTAGAACTATTGTGGACTGGCTTGATACCGCGTTCGAAATCAATTTAACCTGGAGGTCATGTAATGCTTAAAACTGTAATTGGCCGACTCCGTGTCGTCGGTTTGTTTGAAGGGATATCCTTTCTTGTGCTGCTGCTTATCGCGATGCCGCTCAAATATTGGGCTGATATCCCGGAGGCTGTCGCTGTCGCAGGAAGTCTGCACGGGCTATTATTTGTTCTTTATATGCTTGCTCTTCTTCATGTCTGGATTGCGTGCCGCTGGTCTATCTTTAAGGTTGCGGCAGCCTTTATCGCTGCATTCCTCCCCTTGGGCACGTTTGTACTCGACAAGAAGCTGCTTCGCGATCAAGCTTAATGCCTCATACACACAAGAAGACCAGAGCATAAACGCTCTGGTCTTCTTCATTTCGTTCAACGAAATTAGTTATGAAACTCCTGTCCATCATGAACAGCTTTGACATATCCAGCCCGGATTACAAAATCTCCGAAATGCTCACCCGTCTCGCGTTCTTTCGCATACTGATGAATAATCGGCTTAAGCGTATCGAGAATTTCCGTTTCGTCGATATTTTCCTTGTACAGCTTATTCAGTCTTTCTCCGGCAAAGCCGGCTCCCATATACATATTATATTTGCCGACTGCTTTACCGATAAAAGAGATTTCACCTAATGCCGGTCTTGCGCAGCCGTTCGGGCATCCCGTCATCCGGATGTTAATCTCCTTGTCGCGTAGGCCAGCCTCATTAATAATCGGCTCCAGCTTGTCAATCAAAGTCGGCAGATAACGTTCAGCCTCAGCCATTGCAAGTCCGCAGGTCGGCAAGGAGACACAAGACAATGAGCTTCTGCGAAGAGCCGAATGCTGAGCGCCATCGGTAAGACCATATTGCTCGACCAATTCTGTAATTTTGCGCTTCTTCTGGCTGCTGACATTTCCGATTATTAAATTCTGATTCGGCGTAATTCGGAAGTCGCCGCTATGAACTTTAGCGATTTCGCGAAGAGCTGTCATCAGTAGGAAGCCATCCTTATCCTCAATCCGTCCGCTTTGGATGTACAATGTCAAATTCCATTTGCCATTGCTGCCCTTCAGCCAACCATAGCGGTCGCCGTTGTTATCGAATTGATACGGACGCACAGTCTCAAGCTGCCAGCCGAGTCTGTTTTGAAGCTCGGTTTTGAACCAATCAATGCCATGACGGTCGATCGTATACTTAAACCGTGCGTTTTTGCGAATGGAACGATTTCCGTAATCCCGTTGAATCGTAACCGTCTTCTCAGCCAGATCAACGATGCGCTCCGGCGGGCAGAAGCCGATAACTTTGCCTAGCTGCGGATACGTAGTCGAATCGCCATGAGACATCCCCATACCTCCGCCAACGGAGATATTGAAGCCCTTCAGCTTGCCGTCTTCTACGACAGCAATGTATCCGATATCCTGCGAGAACACGTCCACATCGTTATGCGGCGGAATCGCAAATCCGATTTTGAATTTACGCGGCAAATATACCGGTCCATAAATAGGCTCTACTTCGCCTTCTTGTTGACCGTCAACCACCTTCTCGCCATCCAGCCATATTTCATGATAAGCGCGTGTACGCGGTGCGAGGTGATCATTCACCTGCCGCGCCCAGTGGCTCACTTCGCCATGAAGATCGGATTGGAATGGATTCGGGCTGCACATGACGTTACGGTTGACGTCACCGCAGGCTGCTAATGTAGTCATCAGCTCGCTGTTGATTTTTTGAAGCGTTGGCTTCAGGTTCCATTTTAAAATACCGTGCATTTGAAAGGTTTGACGAGTTGTCAGACGCAGTGTCTCATTGCCGTATTTATGCGCCAGACTGTCCATCGCCAACCATTGCTCGGAAGTGGCTACACCGCTTGGCAGCACCACGCGAATCATGAATTGAAAAGCGGGCTCCAGCTTCTGTTTTTCACGTTCGTTGCGAAGATCCCTGTCATCCTGCATGTAGCTCCCGTGAAATTTCAACAACCGATTGTCGTCCTCAGGCAAACCGCCTGTAATCGGATTTCTTAACGTGTCGACAAGCGCTCCGCGCAGGTAATTACTTTCGATCTTAATATGCTCAACCTCGCTTGGCGGCCCGCCGATAGGCTTAACCAACTGCTCTTTCGCCATTGCTGCTAATCTCCTCTCGCAATCATTCACATACTCTTGATGATTTAAAAACGATCTATTAATACACGTCGCGCTGGTAGCGCTGCTGCTGCTGCAAATCGTCCAAATAAGCCGCTGCTTCCTCTGCGCTCTTGCCGCCTTCTTGTTGAATAACTGAAATTAGCGCAGCATGGACATCATGTGCCATATGCTTCTCGTCGCCGCAAATATAAACATATGCGCCTTCCTGCAGCCACTGGAACAGCTCACGGCTCTTCTCCAGAATACGATGCTGTACATATACCTTCTCTTCCGTATCGCGGGAGAACGCAACATCCAGCTTCGTCAGCACGCCATCCTTAAGCATTCTCTGCCAATCGGTCTGGTACAAGAAATCCGTAACAAAATGGCGATCGCCGTAGAACAGCCATGATTTCCCTTCTGCTCCCAGCTCCTCGCGCTCTTCAAGAAATGCGCGGAATGGCGCAACTCCCGTACCCGGACCAACCATAATGATCGGTGTTTCCGGATCAGTTGGCAGCTTGAAGTTTGGATTTTGCTGAATATAGATCGGCAAAGTGTCGCCTGCTTCAACTCTCTCCGCACAATGCACCGAGCATACACCGTAACGATCGCGGCCATGCGCTTCATAGCGAACCGCACGAACCGTAAGATGCACTTCATCCTCGTTCGCTTTGAAGCTGCTTGCGATGGAATACAGGCGTGCTGGCAGCTTCCGCAAAATAGCGACAAAGCTACTTGGCGATAACTGCCAAGGCTTAAAGTCCTGAACCAGATCAAGCAGATCGCGTCCATTGATATAGCTCTTAAGCGCTTGCTCTTGTCCTGGCGCCAGCAGCTCTTGAAGAGCTGTATTCGACGTAAGCTGCGCTGCTTGCGTTAGCAACGGTTTCGTTAATGCCGTAATTTCATAATGCTTTAGAAGTGCCTCGCGCAGCGATGCTTGCTCGCCATTCTTATTAATGGGAACGGATTCAGTCGGTGCAAAGCCCAATTCATGAATGATCGCATCTACTAGAGCAGGATGATTCTCCGGGTATATGCCTAGGCTATCGCCTGGCTCATACTGCAAGCCGGAGCCTTCAAGGGATAGCTCCAAATGACGGGTTTCCCGATCCGAGCCGCGTCCGTTCAAGTTAATGTTTGCAAGTACTTCGGCTTTAAACGGATTCGTCCGCGAATATGCCGATGGCTCCGATGCTGTGCTGCTGTTTGTTTCTTTAACTGTGTCGCCGGGGCCCGATGCTGCGTTCAAGCCTTCATTTAAAGAGCTAATAACTTGCCCGATCCAGCCTGCAACCGGCTCATCGTAATCCAGATCACAATCGACACGCGGAACTAGTCGCTTGCCGCCAAGCTCCTCCAGTCGCTGATCGAAATCCTTGCCAGTTTGACAGAAAAACTCGTAGGAAGTATCTCCAAGTGACAGCACGGAGAAGCGCAGATTCTCAAGCTGAGGCGCTCTCTTGCTATAAACGAATTCATGGAAAGCCCGCGCATTATCCGGCGGCTCGCCTTCGCCATGCGTACTGACGACCAAAAACAGGTTTTCAACTTTTTTCAAACCATTTGTTTTAAATTTGTTCATCGCAGCTAGCGTCACTTGAAACCCTTGCTCTTCGAGCTTGCGTGACAAGCTGGTTGCGATTCTTTGGCAATTGCCGGTCTGTGAGCCAAATAGCACCGTTACCTCGCGAGAAACGGGTGCTTGACTCGCTATAGAGATGACCTCCGCTGCGCTTGTTGCTGCCGCAACTGCTTGAAGCTCAGTGGCTGCTGTCGCTCCGACTGCTGTCTGGCGAGCGAACAAATAGCCTGTAAGCCATATTTGCTGTGATTCGGTTAAGGATGGCAGAAGGCGATTAAGAAGCTCGACTTGATCTTGACTAAAAGGACTGTTCGTTACCTGAAGTTGCAACAATATCCACCTCTCATAAACATAAAATCATCTTCTATTTTTTAAAGTCAGATAAAAAAAGTATTACAATATTACTTAACCTAACATAATCAGACAAAACCTTCAACGATGTTTTCAGGCGCTTGAATGCCCATATTTAGGCAATTTGACCTTATTTCCGGCTAAAATAAAGAAATCAGGGCTAATTGCCCTGATTTTCGTTCGTTTATTAGAAAAAATGATCGTTTGGATATAAAAAAGTGATAGTTGAATAATTAATTGCTCCGTAAAAATGAGTGCTAATTGAAAATCGTTCTCGTTATTTCGCTTTATTTATAAAATAATAAAATAAAAAAGTGCTGCTAGCGCAAAGCGATAATAAGCGAACCAAGAAAGCCTGATTTTTTTCATCATATTTATGAAAGTGACGACAGCTATCATCCCCACAATGAAAGCGGCAATGAGACCGATCAAGAACAGCGGCAAATCCGCCATCGTTAGAAACTCGCGGCTCTTAAGAAGGTCGATACCGCTTGCTCCCGCCATGATCGGCACAGAGACGATAAACGTAAATTCCGCAGCAGCCTTCTGGCTGGTACCGAACAGCATGCCGCCTGATATCGTAGAGCCTGATCGCGAGAAGCCCGGCCAAAGGGCTAGCACCTGGAAGCATCCGATGGCGAAGGCTTGCTTATATGTAATATCGTCGAGCTCCTCGGCGCTAGGCTTCCTCCTCACCCGATCGGCGATAATCATCAGTATTCCGCCGGCGACGAGTCCGATCAGAACCTTTTGCGCTACAAACAGTTCTCCTTTAATAAAGGAATGCAGCAGAACAGCACAGATTCCTGCAGGTGCCATCGCAATAATAACGTGCAAAGCATTTAGCCCTGATTTTTTGCCGATATTGAAATTGAGCAGGCTTGCAAATCGCTTTCGATATAGGACAAGCACAGCCAGCACCGCCCCGAATTGAATGACCACCTCGAACGTTTTCGCGCGATCACCCGTAAAATTCAGCAGCTCCGCCGTCAAAATCAAGTGGCCGGTTGACGATACGGGCAAAAACTCCGTCAACCCTTCCACGATGCCCATAATAATGGCATTAATTAAATCGCCCAACGCCCGATTCCCCCTCAAAAGAATGATTCATACTCGCTTTATACAAGCTTATGCATGTCCGTATGCGTCCATCTCATTTTCAATCAAATCGGTTTGAATTTCTATTTTGCGGATTCGGTTATCGTCTCTCTCGCGGATGATGAATGTCATATTGCCGTACGTCCACGGCTCTCCAACCGGCAGCTCCGGCTTCTTATTAAACAGCCAGCCCCCGATCGAATCCACCTCTTCGCTCTCAAGATCCGTTCCTGCAGCCTCGTTCAAGTCGCTAATCAACGCTTTTCCGTTAACCATATAACGCTGCTGCTCAATGATTTCAATCTCCTTCACTTCATCCTCATCGAATTCATCACGAATTTCCCCAACAATCTCTTCAATGATGTCCTCGATCGTAATTAAACCGGCCGTACCGCCGTACTCATCCAGCAAAATAGCAATATGAACGCGTTCCTGCTGCATTTTGCGAAGCAAGTTGTTGATCGGCATGACCTCGGGAACGGACATAACGGTTTGCAGCAGACTTGCTACGTCGACGGTCCTGTCCGTATCATAGCGCAGAAAAAACTGCTTTGTGTTAAGCACGCCAATGATGTTATCCTTGCTGCCCTTGGCAACAGGAAACCTTGTATATTGCTCCTTCTTGATCGTAGCCAAATTGTCTTCGGCAGATTGATCTACATATAAGCATATCATATCCGTCCGCGGCACCATGATCTCGCGGGAAAGCCTATCATCGAAGGCAAATATCCGGTTCACGTACCCGAATTCACTTTTGTTGATTTTCCCGCTTTCGTAGCTTTCCGACAAAATGATGCGAATCTCTTCCTCAGAATGGGCCTCATGCTCGCTCGCGGGCTTTAATCCAAGGAGCCGCACCAAGCCGTTCGCTGAGCCGTTAAGCAGCCATATGAACGGAAACATCACCTTGTAGAAGACAATGATGATCGGAGCTGTCCATTGACTGACCTCCTCAGATTTAATGATTGCCAGCGTCTTCGGAGCAAGCTCGCCAAGCACAACATGCAAGTACGTCACAATAATGAACGAGATGACAAACGACAGTACGGAGCTTAACTCTCCTTCAATTTGAAGTCGATCAAACAACGGATGCAAAATTTGCTCGATCGTCGGTTCGCCCAACCATCCGAGGCCCAGCGCTGTTATCGTAATGCCAAGCTGGCAAGCGGATAAATAACCGTCGAGTTTGTTTGTTACCTGCTCTACCGCTCTAGCATTCTTCATACCTTCGGTTACCATCTGATTGACACGGCTTGATCGCATTCGAATAATGGCGAACTCCGTCGCAACGAAGAAAGCAGTAAGTACAAGCAATAACGCGAATATTACAAGTTTTAAAATCATAGTTTTCTCCCTCTTTTCGAATGGAGATGCGATTAGTAGCCGACCTCAACCGATGCATTAACGATATAGATCAAATCGTTCTTATCATCTTTGTCAGGAATGACTACACCGCTGGTTGTCAGCATGCCGCCGTCCATCAGCTCAACAGTCACATGACCATAAGGCAGCACGGCTTTTACCTGTTCGATATCAAGAAGCTCATGATCGCATGGAAGCGCTAGCCTGACCCGCACCTTCATGTTATCGAGCGAGCCGCCAGGCAGAACAGACCGCAGTCCGGGCATCGAATTGTGGTGAATCGCGTTTTGAACCGCACGCACCGATGCCTTCGTAATATTTTGACCGTGAAGATCGCATCCCATGCCTATTTCTATAAAAAATAAGTTGTCCACTTAAATATCCTCTCCCTTATTTATGCATTTGATACATGCTGGATCTATTACCATGGCACCTCATCGTTTGGTCCAGCGCCTTCGCCTGCGGGTGTGTAGCTATAGCCGGAATCAGCGTCCTCCGGAGGCTTCCTGCTTCCAATCCGCGGCATGACATCGACCAAATCAAGCGGCTGTACGAGCTCGACTGGCGACATTCCTTTCTCGAATTGGAAGGCGTCGCCTTCGATCACGACCACATAACGGCCATTATGCTTCGCAAAATGAATGGCATCGCCAAAATCGGCAAGCAGCCCCTTCACCGTTACGCTATCGAGCTTGAACGAGAACGGCAGATCCGGCTTTTGCTCGACTAGAGCCGCAGCAGCAACCTCTACTTGCTCCGGCGTCCACCACTCCTGCAGGTCGCGCTTCTCGCTTGCCGCCCACACCTCAACCGCATTTTCTTCCTCACGGCGCTCGGAGCTCTCATCCTCCTGCCATTTGTCGGCAATGTATTGATGGACCATTTCGACAACCTGCTCACCCATGACCTCTGGCAAAGGCTTCTCATAGGACACATATTTCAAGAAGTCCTCAAAATACCGCGCATGCGACGCCTGATGAATCTTCAGCTCCCAATGCTCGAGCATTCCTTCCTCCGGCATATGCGGATACTGGATGGACTTGATGCTGCGCGCGCTTATCGCCATTTCCACCTGCGAGATCAAGTTTTTCTCATCGGAAATTCTAGCGATTTTCGGCTCGAAATCACATTTGAGCAAAAACAGGAACGGCTCGTCAAAATACGTATTCAGCTTGGACAAGGCAATGATAAAGGCTCCGCCCCTCACCGCGCTTGTATCCATATAAATCCGAACAAGCTCGTCCGCGATGCCGATAAAACGCTCCTTCGAGTCAGCGTCGCGGAGCCTCTGGAACAGGTTGTAGTTCTGGTTGCTGCCAAGCTCATAGCCCGGCTCCACCATAAAACGTCCGATTTTGGTAGGGGCGCCTGCGGAGTTCGGGTTGCGCTCCACCTTTCTTTTGACGATACGCTTAAACTCATCATCCAAAAACTTCTGAATCTCGCTATCCTCGTACGTATCCTCATCTAGTGTCTGATAGTGCTTGAATCGCTTGCCAGATGAGGCTGCGCTCTCCTCTCCATCGGTATGAATCACGAAAAAGGATAAATATTGCATGTTAAAATCCACGTTGATAATTCCTCCAAGCGGGCTAATGTCATCTCCTTAGAATAGCATATCTCTCCTCTTCATGACATCAGACGGGAGAACCTCGCAAGCATCTTCCATCATTCCAAAGTACGGTTAGAGGGCAATGGCAGCATAATTCATTGGGCCTATGAATGAGGCTTTAGCTAGCATGAAATGCAATAAGAGATACAACTAATTTCAACCATTCTTCCGATTTTAAATCAGAAGCAAGAATAGCCATGATTAAGATAATGCTTTCAATCAATGACAAAATGAACATTTATAAAAAAAATCGGCAGTCAAGGACTTGTTGAAAAGTCGCTGGACTACCGTCGTTTTATTGCACTATTCTTTCATGATCTCGATCTTCTTTGCAGCAGCTTGTGCAGGAAATGATTCATCAATCCCGCCTTCGACCCCATATCGTACTTTTGTAAAAAAAGGCTTAATACGGTGCAGCCTGATAACGGTAAACTGGCGTCCGCTCCGTATCGTCAAAGCTGCGATGCCAGATGTCTGTCGTTGCGGGCGACATTGGCGGGATGAGCCATGACCAGCGTCCGGTCACTGCTCTGCCTTGATCCTGCTCCTGCTTCTCGAAGCGAAGGAACTGCTCGGCAGCCGTATGATGATCAACGATGCTGATGCTATGCTTTTTGAACGAATGAAGGACGGCAGCATTCAGCTCCACTAACGCACGATCCTTCCAGAGCGAAGTATTCGTCGTTGTGTCGAGCTGGAACAGCTTGGCGACATTAGGCAGCTGATTATAGCGGTCGGTATCCGATAGGTTTCTTGCGCCGATTTCCGTTCCCATATACCAGCCGTTAAACGGAGCTGCGGCATAAGTAATGCCGCCGATCTCAAGCTCCATATCCGAAATAAAAGGTACGGCGTACCATTGCAGCTTCAATTGCTGAAATTCGATAATCTCAGGATGCGTTAAGGGCACCTCCAGCACCGTTTCATTAGGCAATGGATACCACTGTGGCGCTTTCCCTTCCATCTGAATGACGAGCGGCAGCACGTCAAATCTTGTGCCTTCGCCATTCCAGCCAAGCTTCTGGCAAGCTTCGGTAAAGGCAAGCGATGCCGAGTCGCCTACGATTTCGTCTTCCTTACGGTAACCCGCATAGCGAACAAGCTGATGATTCCATATTCGCAAGCGGTTAAGCGAATGGTTCGCGGGAAAAATCGTAATCGCCGGACGAATTCGTCCATTATTGGTTGCATAGCTCATATGCTTGAAAATGCGATTTGACGCATCGATCTCATCCACCACATCGCGAGCATCGAATACTTCAAGCGTTTGCCAAAATAAACGGCCGATACAGCGGTTATTGTTCCGCCAAGCCATTTTCGCGCCATGCTTCAGCTCCTCATAGGTATGGGAGTAGACACCTATCTGCTCAATCTGCTCCAAAACCTGCTCGATTCGGCGCTTCGCTTCCTCTTCGCTTTTTCCTAGCTCATAGTAAGCTTCGCCCAAAAAAGCAGTTGCTTGCTCAGCTATCTTCTTTGCCGTTGTCGTTGTCGTTGTCGTTGTCGTTGACATCATCACTCGCCTCGTTCTCCGCTAGCTTTAACATTATTCTGCGCTTTCTATATAGCATCGTTGCCGCTTCCGACACATCTTTCAGCATGCCTCGATTAATAAAAGCTCCAAACAGCATTCCTGCTATCGGGATCATTTGAAACAGCTTCTTCCAGCCAAAATTATCGCGGTAAACCGTGACGACCTCCCGCCAGCCCTGCAACTGCGACATCATTTGATTGCTGCGGCTCGCTTTGTCATAAGCGCTCAGCTCTTCCAAAATCGCTTTTTTGCCGACAATATCAGAAGAAGCGAATTGCATAACCTTAACGGTGAAGATTCGCTCCTCCTTGAGCTTGGGATCGAAGCCATAGCAGATCGCAATCTCTTGTATAATCTTTAAAGATAGACCTAGAACAGCCGGAATATCAACCGCCAGCGTAAAAATACCGCCAATGCCTGTCGTCGCGCCCTGGAGCGTTGCAATCGTCGAGCGGCTTGAGGCTAATTGCTCAGCGCTTTTATTCATGACCGATAGCGGCATCGCTGCAACGTCTTCAATCGCAAGCTGTTCCTCTTCCCCATTGGAAATGGCGGCAGCCTGGTCCGCGTTGCGCTGCATGCGTCCGATGACCGAGCGTTCAGAAATGAGATATTTCCCCCCGGTTTGAATGTAGCTCCCAATCTCGTCAACCGCTTGTCCAATCTTCTCTTGAATAAACTTTGGCGTTACTTTATCGAGCAGCATAAACGGCAATCGTCCCAGCTTCTCCCAAAACCATATATCCTTCTGGCTGCTCTCCCACACCGCAATCTCGCGCAATGCTGATTGCAATTCCTCTTCCGTCTCGTTAGAAGACCGCATCTAAATCACTCTCCTTCTCCGCATGTAATACGCTGACATTCCGCAATCGGATTCGTTCGTTCACATTATTGTTCCAATTTCCGCCCCGTAAACAGAAGCATGACAAAGGAAAAAGCGATGATCGCAATCGTCCAAGCCCATGCCATCCCGGTATCGCCTGTCTCCACTGCAATGTAAATAGCGGTCGGAACCGTTTGCGTACGCCCGGGAATATTGCCAGCAATCATTAAGGTTGCGCCAAACTCGCCGATGCTTCTCGCAAATCCAAGCAAGTACGCAGTTTTCAGTGAATGCTTGGCTAGCGGCAGCGTAATAAAGCGCAGCACCTGCAGCTCGCTTCCGCCAGCGGAGCGTGCCGAATCCTCCAAATGCCGGTCTACGGAAAGAAAGCCGACCTTCATCGACTGGTAAACGAGCGGAAACGCAACAATGACCGCCGCGATAATCGCGGCGATCCATGAGAAAACGATGGGCTGAGCAAATAACCATTCATAGGCCTGTCCGATCCAGCTTCCACGTCCAAGCAAAAGAAGCAGAATGAAGCCAACAACGGTTGGAGGCAAAACGAGCGGCAGCATAAATATCGTTTCTATGATGCTTTTTCCCTTAAAGGAATGCTGCGTCATGAAGCGAGCGGCCAGCATTCCAATTATAGCAACTATGATGCTTGCAAATAGTGATACTTTTAAAGAAAGCACTACTGGCGGCAGCCATACGTCCCAATTCATGTCGCAAGCCTCCGGTTAGACGTTATAATGCTCCCTATTATATCGAAGTTAGGCGTATTCGCCCAGCAAAGATGTGAGATTTCCGCGGTAAAACAGCTTTAACATATGCAAAGCACGCGTACAGCCGACATAGAGCAGCTTCGCATCAAGCGGCGTATAAGCAGTATCGCTTGCATCGGCAATCAGCACCGCATCGAATTCCAGTCCTTTCGATAAATAGACCGGAACGACCGACAAGCCGCCGCCATAAGCGGGCTGCTTGCTTTGCACAAGCGATGCGTCCAAGCCGCGATCAGTCAAATGCCGATAAATGTCCTCGCATTCTAGCGCCGTACGGCCGATGACAGAGATCGTTTCGTATTCGCCCTTTGCTTGCCAATCCCGAACGGTTGCTTCAAGCGAAGCAAGCCATTTCTCGCTCGCAATCGGCTCTGCTGTCACGGCATCGCCGCTGCGGAATACAGGTACGGCAGGCTTCACGCCGCCGGTCATGCTGCCTAATATTTTGTTAGCGAATTCGATAATTTCCATCGTCGAGCGATAGCTTCGATTCAGCTCATAGAAGCCGATCTGCTCCTCTTCGAACAGCGCGGTCAGCTCAGACCAGCTTTGCACGCCGGTATAAGCATGAATGCCTTGCTGCAGATCGCCTAGCACGGTCATCGATGCCGTTCTTTGGCAGAGACGCAGCACTTCAAGCTGAAAGGGAGAATAATCCTGCGCTTCGTCAATGACGATATGATCGAATGCCTGCTTCGGCAATCCGAACAGCTGGAGCTGGATATACGCTAGCGGCGCCAAATCCTCGGCGGCAGCGATGCCCTTTTTGAGCCGATCCGCCGTAGCAGCTGCAATGGGCTTCGGAATGCCGCCTGCGAGCTGTTTGCCGCTGAAGAGAGATGCATAGAGCTGGACGGATGTATAGGCCGGAATTTTTTTTGTAAAGCTGTTAAACTTGGCGAGCGCCTTCGCCCGTATCTTCTTATCGACGATTCCCTTCATCTTCAGCTCCGACTCGAACCAGCGTCTGATCCGGCTAACGAGCCGATCGCGCTTCTTCATAAGCGTCTCATCGCCATAATCGGTTTCGTACCATTCGCGCATGAGCACCGGAGACAGCTCAAGGCCGTCAATCGGCACAAATGACGCAATCGGTACGATTCGCTGCTCGAAATCGGCTATCCTCTCGTCGACGATAGCTTTAAAAGCCAAATTGCCTTTAAAGCGACCGGAAGCATGCTCGATCTCATCAGCGGTCCGACGCTCTTCGAACCAGTAAGCCATCGCTTCAGAAGGATCGCTGACCGTTATCGTCTTCTCCAGCAGCTCCAGCGACCAATCGCTAAAGGTCGTCTGCTGAATGTCTCCGACGCCAAGCTCTGGCAGCACGCCGGATATGTAGTCGAGAAACATGCGGTTTGGCGCGAAAATAATCATCCGTTCCGCCCGCATCCGATCGGCATATTGGTAGAGAAGGAAGGCAAGGCGGTGCAGCGCTACGGTCGTTTTACCGCTTCCCGCTACCCCTTGAATAAACAAGGCCTTGTTGCGATCGGCACGGATGATTCTGTCCTGCTCGCCCTGTATCGTCGAGACGATATCCCGCAGTTTATTATCCTTGTTCTCGCCAAGCCGATATAATAGAAATTCGTCAGTGACCGAGCCTTCCTCCTGGCCTCGCACGTAGCTGTCGACCAAACGGACAATCTCGCCCTGACGAATCATGAAATTCCGCTTTAAATGAACATAGCCTTCAATCTCTCCATCAGGCGATTCATAGGATGCAGGCGCCTCGCCGCCTGTGAAGGAATAAAACACGCTGGCTGCCGGAGCGCGCCAGTCGATAACGAGCAGCTCGTTGCTGCCTTGCTTGGCGACGCCTGCTTTTCCAATATATAATGGCTTCTGCTCGCTGGCAGGCAGCTCCTGAAAATCGATGCGGCCAAAATAAGGCTCACGCTTCGAAATTTCAAGCCGCAGTCTCCGTTCCTCTTGCTGCAAATCGAGCATTTGCTCCGTAAAATCGTCCCCTTTGTAGCGCGGGCCGATGGCTTGAAGCTGAGCTATGATGTCACGCAATGATTCGGTTAATCGTTCTTGCTCATCTTGATAGGCACTTTGAACGGTCGTCATGTCAGTTACCTCCTAAGTTTTGGATGGCTGGAAAATAAAAAAGAGAAGCCCCAATATACCATAGGACGGCTTCTCAAAGCAATCAAGAGTTTACGGTCATTCCAATGAGCCATACAGCTCCAATGATGAGCAATAAATGAAGTCCAAACAGAAAAGGAATGCCTATAGTAAAGGTGCGATGATTCGTTTTGTGACGCCAAGCTTTCATCGCAAGCCAAGTGCCTCCCGCGCCGCCGATCGCGCTTAGCAGAAACAGCCGTTTTTCCGGCACGCGCCTGCGCTGCTTCTTGGCACTCTTTTTATCAACGCCCATCAAGGCAAAGGTATAGCTGTTAATCAATAGCAAATAAACAATCAGTATATAAAAGGCCATAACCTCAAACCACATCCTCTCTGAAAAGAAGCTGCCTCATTCAAAGGGCTTCGGCCGAGAAACGTTACGTATTCCTCGGCTTCGCCCGATTCGTCGGTACGGCTGAATAGGGATCATCCGGCCAATAATGCTTCGGATAACGCCCCTTCAAATCCTTTTTCACTTCGAAATAAGCATTCTCCCAAAAGCTTCTTAAATCTTGCGTTACTTGGACTGGCCGCTGCGACGGCGACAATAAATGAAGCGTGACCGGCAGCCTCCCTCTCGCGAGCAGCGGAGTGTCCTTAAGACCGAACAGCTCCTGCAATCGAACCGCAAGCACCGGCAACTCCGGATTGCTGTAGTCAATCGGGATGCGCGAACCGCTTGGCACCGTGATGTGGGTCGGCACCTGCTCATCCAGCTCTTGCTTCTGCATCCAGCTGAGCTTGCCCTCCAGCAGCTGCAGCATCGGCAGTCTCTGCAAATCCGAACGGCTCTTCATCCCGTAGATATGAGGCTTCAACCATTGCTCAACCGATTCCAGCAACGCTTCGTCGGAAGCGTCCGGCCAATCCTCGCCTGCGAGAGCCATAAGCTTCATCCGAGCCTTAAGCTGCTGCGCCTGCTTGCTCATCGGCAGCATAACAAAGCCTGCATGTTTGATAGCCGCTATTAAAGCGTCCGCTACCTGATCTTCATTTGGCTTCTGCAAGATCGATTCTTTCAGCACGATGGAGCCTAGCCGAGCACGCTTCCTCGCTCTTACCGCTTGAGCCTCAGCATCCCACTCCACGACATCCTCGTTCGAGATATAGCTTCCCATATACTGCTCGATCATCGGCAGACTCAGCTCGGCAGCAAGCCGCATCCGGCTTTCTGTTCCGGCATCGTCCAGCTCGCAAGCGGCAAGGTACGGCGACCGCGATAACGGCTGCAGCTCAGGCAGCACCGCGCCTCTGCCGTTCGCCAATAAATAACGGCCGTCGCTGCGCCGCTGTGCGATACGGTCGGGGTATGCAAGGCCGAGTAGAACGCCAAGCGGTACTTGATTCCTGTTCTCCTCTGAGTTTTGAGCTGATGGCTGCTTCGAGACGAGCCGCTCCCATTGATCGGCTTGCGCCGCTATGCGGTAAGCGGCTCCGCTGCTAGGATGCTGCGCGCTGCCGCCATGCGAGGCGTTGCCCGCACCCGCAGCCCGACCAGTCAAGCGGCACAGCAGCTCTAAGCGCAGCTGGACATCCACATTGCGCTCCTGAGGAAGGAGATCACGCTCGCTTAACAAGGCTGCAACCTCGCATGCCACTCTGGCTGCTCCAAGTTCCGATGCCTGCAAAATCATGGCTCCAAGCCGCGGATGCAAACCAAATTGCGCCATCGCCTTGCCAGCTGCTGTCGGTTTCCCGCTGTCATCAGTCGCGTTCAACTGCCGAAGCAGCGCTTTGGCTTGCTCATAGGCAGCCGCGGGTGGCGGCGTTAGCCATTCGAGCTCTTGCGGATCTTCTATGCCCCAAATCGCCAGCTCTAGCGCAAGCGCTGCTAGATCCGCCTCCAGAAGCTCTGGCTTGCTTTGCTCAGGCAAATAAGGATGCTCAAGCTCCGTCCACAGCCGGTAGCAACTGCCAGGCGCTAGTCGACCCGCTCGGCCTCGGCGCTGGTCAGCCGACGCCGCAGAGACAGGCACCGTTTCCAGCCGCGTCATGCCCGTTCTCGGAGAAAAACGCGGCACGCGCATAAGGCCGCTGTCCACGACGATCTTAACGCCTTCGACCGTCAAGCTGGATTCCGCGATCGAGGTCGCAAGCACGATCTTTCGTTCTCCAGAAGCGCATGGCGCAACGGCTGCATCCTGTTTCTCCAGCGGCAAGCTGCCATGAAGCTCCTCAATCCGAACATCGGATGGAAGGCCTAATTCGATCAGCCTCCTTGCTGTGCGGCGTATTTCTCCGACGCCAGGCAAGAAAGCGAGCACATCCCCGTCATGTGCGCGAAGTGCTTCCATAATCGTCCTCGCCATAGGAGTCTCAATCGGTCCTGGAGTCCTAGCTGGCGCGTAATACGTCGCAACAGGGAATACGCGCCCTTCGCTGCGAATGATTGGGGCTCCGCCAAGCAGCTCGGCAATCGGCTCCGCTGCGAGCGTGGCTGACATGACGACTAAGCGCAGCTCCTCTCGCAGCAGTTGCTGAGACTGCATGCATAATGCAAGACCAAGATCGCCATGCAAATGACGTTCATGGAACTCGTCGAACACTATAGCTCCGACTTGTTCGAGCGCCGGGTCCTCTTGCAGCATGCGTGTGAGGACACCTTCGGTTACGACTTCGATGCGCGTTCGAGGGCCAACCCGCGAGTCGAGCCTAACGCGGTAGCCGACTGTCTCGCCTGCCTGCTCGCCTAGCGACTTCGCCATAAACTGCGCAGCGGAGCGCGCAGCCAGTCTGCGCGGCTCCAGCATGATGATCTTTTTGCCGGAGAGCCACGGCTGATCAAGCAGCGCAAGCGGAACGCGCGTCGTCTTCCCTGCTCCCGGCTCCGCCACAAGCACGGCATTGACGCCGCTGCGAAGCGATTCCAGCAGCTCAGGCAATACCGCATCAATCGGCAATTGCAGTTGCTTCATGCTGATAACTCCTTTACCTATCTCCATCTATTTCACAATTCGCAGCATTTGCACGACAGGCCTATTGTCGCCAGGCAAGGCTGCCTCTCTGCTGAATAGCTGCGAGGAGCCGTCTCCATCTAGAAAGATCCCGTCAACCAGCTTGCCGTCGCCAATACTGGACACAATCGCTTCCCGAAAAACGGCTAACGAGCCCTTCGTTTCACTCACGATGAGATATATGGCGCCCGCACTGTCGTACACTGCCGCCGAGCGCAGCCGATCATCATCAGGAAACGGCGCATTTTCATTTAACGTTTGCTGAACCCACTGATCGTCATTGCCGAGGCTCATGCTAATGCCGCCCTGCGCCCAGAATCGCGTATGATCCTTCACCTTCAGCTCGGAAGCATTGCTGGCAACCTGTACGCTCAAGGCATCCGAAGCGCCGTCCCACACCAGCGTTCCGCGCGCATATTTCACATTTTCATTCCCTGTTCCGAAATTGCCAATCTCCTTGTTAACCGGCAGACTGTCTACCATGCCTATGCTAAGCAGCTGATTGCCATAAAAAAATCCGCCGTTAATGCCTACCTTACCCGCAAGCGTAACGTTATTATTGATCGTCTCCAGCGTTACGAACGCAGGTTTCGTCTTCAACACATGAAGCTTTATCCCATTAGCGGACGTCTCTGAAAGATAGGTATAATGCAGGTTTTTCTCCGCAGCTAACGGATCAGCAGCCGTTTTGTTGCCAAGAGCCATTATCATGAAATAAAGCATAATTCCAAGTAAAGCTACGATCCCGACCAATATGCCGATAACCGCAAGCAGCTGTTTTTTGCTCATCCGAGCAGGCTCTTTCATTTCCATTTCTCGTAATTCTCCTTGCCTATTATCATTTAAACCAACCCTTTTTGCGGAACCATGCATACATGCCTACGCCAATGACGAGCATGACCGTAATGACGGCAAAATACCCCCATTCCCATTCGAGCTCAGGCATATTATGAAAATTCATGCCATAAATGCCTGCCAAAAACGTAAGCGGCATAAATATCGTCGTAATAACGGTAAGAGTCTTCATAATCGCATTCATCCGGTTCGAATTAAACGAGATGTAGCTGTCCCGCAGATCAGCCGTCATCTCTCTGCTTGAATCCATCATTTCGGACAGCTTCAGCAGATGGTCATAAATATCATGATAAAAGGCGAGGTATTGGCCCAGCCCTTCAATACGCTCCGAATTTGTCACTCGGTACAGCAAATCACGCATCGGCACGATTGTTTTGCGAAGCCTGAGCAGGCGGGAACGAATGTTGAAAATATCGCTCATCGCCGTCTTGCTTTGCATTTCGTCGCCTCCTATTTCCATATCGAGCAGTTGGTCCTCCAGCTCATGAACAGCAGGGAAATATTGATCCACCAGCTTGTCCATAACTAAATATGCCGCATATAGCTGGCCGTGATCACCTATCTTTGAGCTGCACATCAGCTTCGTTCTTGCTTCGTCAATTTCAGGGGATGGCTCATAATGAAAGGTTACAATAAATTGCGGACCAAGGAACATATTGATTTCGTTTACGGTCAATGTCTTCCGCTCAACCTCATGCAGCACGAAAAAATGCACATCATCGTAATGATCGATTTTGGGACGCTGCAGCAAATGGTAGCAATCCTCAATCGCCAGCGGATGGAAGTGAAAAAAGGAATCGAGCAGCCTGCATTCCTCTTCCTTTGGATCGCTGAAATCTACCCAATACCATTCAAGATCAGCGGACTTCAACTCTTCCATCGTCAAATCCGTCAACCATTCCTTTTGTTTCGTATAGCCAATAATCCGTATCACGGGATACGTCCTCCCATTCATCATACTAAGTAATTAATCATAGGTTGTTCAACTTATCCATTTTACATGAAATGAGCGTTGGTTTAATAGTTATTCAACTATTTTTTTGAATCTAGGGCTGTTCATTTCCCTAAAAAAAAGAATGCTGCCCCATAAAGAGAGACAGCATTTCATCATTTTTTTAAAAAAATGCAATTATTTCGTTTCGTTTTCGTCAATCTTAAACATTCGAATTTCTTCCTCAAGCCGTTCAGCCAGACCATTTAAATCGTCTGCGGATTGCATGATTCCTTCCATTACGTGCAATTGCTCTTTATAGGTTGATGCTGCAGATTGAATATGTGTGGCGGATTCCTCAGAAATGGAGGCCATATCATCAACTGTTGCAGTTACTTCCTCTACGCTTGCGGAAAGCTCTTCAGCGGTCGCAGAGACATCTTCAGCTTGGCTCGTGACAGATTGAGTGGCAAATACAATTTTACCAAGCGATTCACCTACTTGATTGACGACTTCTACGCTTTCTTGTACATCGCTTGAGTTTGCCGTCATAGAAGAAACCGCTATATCCACATAAGATTGTATTTCTTGAATCATCGTTAAAATCCGATCTGATGATGCCTTGGACTGTATGGCCAGATTTCGAATTTCAGAAGCAATAACCTGAAAGCCTTTCCCGTGCTCGCCTGCGCGACTAGCTTCAATCGAAGCATTCAACGATAAGATGTTCGTTTGATTCGAAATATCCGTAATAAACGAAGCAAATTTTCCGATCTCGGCAGATTTTGAATGCAAGATTAGAATAACTTCTTTTGTACTAAGAGTAGATGTCAGAAGGTTATTCATCTGTCCGATTACATTTTGAATATGATTCATGCCTGTTTGAAGCTGCGATAAGGTGTCATGAGAGGAGCTTGCTATATCGCCTATCGATTCTGCAATCCGCTGAACGCCATTAGCCATCTCGTTCAATGCAATGGCGCCTTGTTGGGCTCCTACCGCTTGTTGATTAGCCCCACTGCTAATTTCATCAATTTTATGGTAAAACACTTTCGCCGATTGCTGCGTAGCCGCAACATCTCCCTTAAGCTTTCTTCCAGAATCCGTTACTTCAGAGGAGACGTTTTGAATGCAAAACACCAGATGCCGCAATTGATCCAGCAGGTGATTCATTTCGGAAGAAAATCGTCCAATCTCATCTTTGCTTTTACTTTCGAACTCCTCCGTCAAATCTACGCGACCGTTAGCGAACATACTTTTAGTCTTGGCAGTCAAGCGGGTCATTTTACTTTTTACCAATAATACAGACAGTACCAACAGCACCAACATAATGATGACGAACATACACAAGTACTGGATTAAAATTTGCATGCGCTGTTCCGCAATGACCCCATCTGCTATCTGTTTGGAAATGGCAACCCGGACAGCTCCCCAATGCTTCCCTTCAAAATATAGAGGTGTTGAAATATCCCACATCGTAACAACTTTGCCATCTATCAATCTGGGATAGGTTTGTACTAACGGTTTAACTTTATCGGTGACTGCCGCTGCGTTGTAGCCTGTGACATCGTTAAATATTCGGTTTGCCCTATATTTTTGACTTAAAAGCCCCACGCTGCCCCACTTATCCTTGGATTCATCGCCAACTGGGCTATACACCGTATTATGCGTTGGGATGTAACCCGCAGATTCCTTCTTGTTCGAGAAAAAAACGGGGAGCGCGAACACAACGGTCTCGCTTCTCAAATAACTGTCGATTATGCCTTGCCAACGCTGATCCGTATAGTCATCAAATACGCTTTCGTACTTTAATTCATACTTCCATAAAGGAATTTCAGAACCGTCATACAAGGTTTGCTTTGCAGCCGCATATTCCGGGTCCTTTAGACGGGTTTGGGCTGCCTTCTCACTTTCGGGTATTAATGACAGCCTATCGTCAAATAACATACCTTTCAACTGATCACCTGAGATATATTTGCCGTCTTTAAGCGTAACGCCGTTGCTCAAATCTTGCTGGGTAATGCTTTCAATCGTTCCCGCAAGCGATAATGTAAGACTGATTCCCTTGTCCATAAATTGCGAATTAATAGGAGCACTTACTTGGCCATACCGCCACACAAACAAGGTGGCAAATAAAGCAAGCATGAAAAGACCTGTTATCCACATAAACTTCCCTGTTATTGACTGAAACCCCAAAAACCTTGACAGCGATTTCATGGCATTCCCCCCCTGCACATAATTGGATTATCTCTTATATATTTGCAAGTGTAGTATATAATGAATCATTTTATATGTCGACATAATTCGACTCAAATATTTCAAGATTGTAAAAATAATAGAGTCAAAGGTATCAACTTATCTTCTTTAGCTTAAAAAATCGGAAGATTTCATCATATCAGCAGATGTAACATCGCTTTTTTTATACAGCATCATAGCCTATCAGGCATAAGAAAAAGGGGGTGTCTCAAAGGTTATCGACCTTTAAAGACAGCTTTTTGATTGCGCACAACCCGCCAATGGGGAAGGATGTGCGATTCGCCAACGGAATAGATCTAGAAATTAGATCTATTTCAAATAAATTAGGACGATTTACGGAATTAGGTCTAGAAAGTAGACTTATCATCGGCGCGCTACCCGCGAAATGGGCAAATAGTCGCTCCACTAGCGGAAATGAGTGTACCCTAAAAGCCATAGGCTTTTGGAGCACAATCTTCAATGCTTTAAAATCTGTAAAAAACAAAGAATGGAGGCACCACCCCACCTTCTTCGAAAGGAGGTTTCTATGTATATGCTTACCTAGTGAATGAAGTGCTTGAGGCATTGGTCAAGTACAGCGCGTATCGTAAGGGAAAATCGAAGAAGGGGCAGAGGGACATCAGTAAGCTCGACAATTGCCATTACGATAAGGAAGAAGATAAATGGACATGCGTTTTCACCTTGCAAGATGGTATACATGTTGCATCATTTCGTCAGCATCATCTGAGTATAATGGGGCATGAATCCAAACTTCAACCAGAAATTATAACCTCGCGGATTTGAGGCTAATACTTCTATCGTAACCTTAGCATCGCGGGGAAAGGAATGGTTGATTAAGTGATGTAATACGGTGCTGCCATAGCCTTTGCCGCGATGCTCGCTCATAATATAAAATTGCCTAAGGTATACAAATGATTCTTGCGGAAAATATTCATCAATCGTCAATCGGTAAACAGCATATCCTATGATCACTGTATCTATTTGAAAAACCTCAACTTCCCAATCACTAACTAGCCATCCACGCATCCTTTCTTCAAGCTGTTGGATGGACATCGGATTGCGACTGCCTTCATCTTGAATAAGCGTTTTATTCATTCGAGCGAGGAGGCTTGCATCTGAATCTGCTGCTTTCCGTATCAAAATATCCAATTTCCTCACCACCGAATCGGGTATTTTCTTTAGTCCTCGTGCTGCGTACGCGTTGCTTCAAGCACCGTCTCATAAACCGCTTCGCCGATGGTGCAGCCGATCGTTGTCGCTGCGCCTGCGTATGCGTGCACCGCATTCCAGCTATCCGCCTGGCTCACCGCTATGACGATAGCATCCGTCGTCGTTCCAGTTGCAGAGTTGCCGGTCTCCTTCTCGACGATGCCTAAGTGCTGGAGCGCGGCTGTCTTCGCTTCTGTCGCGGTTATGATGGCATTTACCATCGCAGACTCTGTCATCTGTCCATCGATCAAAAGTATCGTATTAATCGTACCCGGCGTGTAAGCGGAGAAGGTGCTGCGCGGCAAGCCTGCTCTTGCTGCATTTCGAGTGCCGACAGTCGTACAGCATAACAGCTTGAACTTATCACCTTCGAGCTCGGTTACAGAGGCGTGAGTCAGCTTCGCCGCAGTTAACAGACCAATCGTAAGTGCTGGATCATGGCCCCATGCCTCGCATTGCCGTATTATATCACGCACAGGATCATCGCATCGATAAGCGAGCGGCACCTTCCAGTTGACGATGCGGCTCGCATCGGAGAACCCTCCCGGATGAACGGCGCTGCTCAGCGCATACAGCTTCTCGGGAATGCTTGCTTCAATCCTGTCCTCCAGAAGCTCTAGCATTACTCCTGACCAGACGGCCGAGTCATAACGGTGTCCTTTGCGAAATGGCTGAGTCATCGCGCCTCCTCCTTCGACTGCCCAAGCAGCTCATATATAAGCGGCATATTAAGATAAAGGCAAGCATGCTCCGCTAAACGATCAAATGCCAATTCGCGTCTTTCTTGAAAACGCAGCTCAGCAGGTAAGCTGGCAAGCCCTTTGGATTCCCTCAATCCATTTAACCAATGCCTTCGAAAATCATCATTATGCAAAATGCCATGAATAAACGTTCCCCACAGCTTCCCGTCAGCCTTGCTTGCGCCTTCGGCAGCATACTCGGATGATGCTCCATCCTCAACCCCTGATTGATGTTCTCTGACTTGGAAAGGCTGATAATCGGAATCTTCATGCGAAAGCCATGCGATTTCACCCATATGAATCTCGTAACCCTCAATGGCAGAAGATAACGCATGTCCATGGAATCGGCTAGCGCCTTCGACGCGAACCGTTCTTTTCAGCTCCGTAAAGCGGACTTCGAATGGAAAAAAGCCCAGCCCCTCCGCTTCCTGAGTAGAAGATTCGATGCTCATCGGATCGTACAGCCGAGCGCCAAGCATCTCATATCCGCCGCAAATGCCAACTACAGCTCCGCCGCTATAAGCATGCTTCTGTACCCATTCGGCAAGACCTGTTTCCTTCAGCCATTCCAAATCCGCGATCGTGTTTTTGCTCCCGGGTAGGATGACGGCATCAGGACTGCCCCATTGACCTGCATGCTCGATATAGCGAAGCTGTACGTCCTTCTCGAAGCGCAGCGGGTCCATATCTGTAAAATTCGAAATCCGAGGCAGCCGGATGACAGCAATATCCAATTCTCGCTGCTGATCTGTCTCTTCCTTTGGGACGAGTGAGTGCTGCTTGCTAAGAGACAGCGAATCCTCATCCTCCAGCTCTAAGCCAGGCATATAAGGCATGACGCCTATTACGGGCTTGCCTGTACGCGCTTCCAGCCAATCCAGCCCAGGCTGAAGCAGCGATACATCGCCGCGAAACTTGTTTATAATAAAACCGCCTATGCGGTCTCGTTCTTCCTGCTCCAGCAGCTCAAGCGTACCGACAATAGAGGCAAATACGCCGCCACGATCAATATCGGCAACCAGAATGACGGGAGCTTCTGCCCAAGCTGCCATTCGCATATTGACGATATCTCGGTCCTTTAAATTAATTTCAGCCGGACTGCCTGCCCCTTCCAGGACGACAATATCATAGTCCTCCCGCAGACGCCGCAACGAGTCCTGCACAATAGCGCCAGCAGCAGGCAAATATTTTTCGCGGTATTCAGTCGCCTCATAGTCGCGAAGCGGTTTTCCGTGCACAACGACCTGCGATACCATTTCTCCAGTCGGCTTCAGCAGGATCGGATTCATATCTGTCGTCGCCAATATGCCGCATGCATCTGCCTGCATTCCTTGCGCGCGGCCTATTTCCTTGCCATCCCATGTCACATAGGAGTTCAGCGACATATTTTGCGATTTAAAAGGAGCCGTTCGCCAGCCATCATTTTTAAAAACTCTGCAAAGCGCAGCTGTTATTAAGCTTTTGCCTACATCCGATGCCGTACCTTGAATCATGATCGTGCGGCCTAGAGATTTTTGAGCGCCTGCTGCAAATTCATCAGCTATACTCATTTGCCACCACGATTTTGCAGCAAGCATTGTTTTAATGCCGCTACCAGTTGTTCGTTTTGCTTGCGAAGCTTAACGGAAACCCGAATATACGTATGATCTAGACCGGCGAATCTTGATGCATCACGTATAAGGATGCCAAGCTTGCCCATCTCGAGCTGAAGCATGCTGGCGCTTAGCTCAGCCTCACTCGGGATACGAATGAGCAAATAATTAGCCACGCTCGGATTAACAACAAAGCCGAGTGCTTGCAGCTCCTTAATGAGCCAAGGCCTCTCCTCATGCAGCCACATCATCGTTCTCTCCGCATAATCCGTCTCGTCAAGCACCGACTCGCCGATCAGCTGCGCGAGCGAATTGACGCTCCAAGGCACCTGCAACCGCCTTAAGCCGCTTAACGTTCTTGGCATGCCAACGATATAGCCAAGCCGAATGCCGGGGATGGAAAAAAACTTTGTCATCGAGCGGATCACAAACAATTTCTCATTCCTCGTTGCCTCCTGAACGAGACTGAATCGCGATTCCTCCGGGACAAAATCCATAAATGCCTCATCAACGACAACGTATGCCCCTTTACTCAGCAGCATGCGGATTAGTGCTGGATCAACAAGCTGACCTGTCGGATTATTAGGAGATCCAAGCATAAATAATGAACCTGTTGCTGCTGCTCCTCGAAGATGCTCCAATTCCAAATGCAATTCAAATTGATTTTCCGATGACAGCTTGATTTCATATACGGCCCCGCCGATTTTGCGGATAGCGTCCCCGTATTCGTCAAAGCATGGAATAGCAAGCGTCGTTAATTTAGGCTGCAGCGCGCGCACGATTAAATCGATCAATTCCGCTGCGCCGTTGCCAACAACAATGGATTGCTCATCAATTTGGTGCCGCTCAGCCAGCTTTCTTCTCAAACCGCGAACGGCAGGATCTGGATATTGCCCGATAATGTCCGCATAAGCCATTAGCGCTTGTTTTACACTTTCAGGGGGACCTAGCGGGTTCATGTTCGAGCTGAAATCAATAAATGATTGCGCTGCCATTCCGTAGGCTTCCTCCGCGGTCCTTAAATCGCCCCCATGTCCGTACCTCTCCAACATTTTCGAACCCAACTCCTTATGTTAGTAAGCTTGCATCCAAATAACCGCTGCAAAAAGCAGCACTGCTTCAATCGCTTCATTCATTGCCCCATATGTATCTCCGGTTAAACCGCCTAGCTTCCTGCTTAAGAAAGCCGCAAGCAAACTGCCGACGCTGCATGTAATCAAGGCTGCAAGCAGCAGATAGACTAGCGATATACTCAAATCTATGTTTGCGATCCACAAAATGATTCCCGTGCAAACTGCTGCCACGATCATAGAAGCAGCGGCATGTCTACCTTTAACCTCGTTAAATAATACCGCTATTCCTTCTCCATGCCGTGCAAACGTCCAGAAAGCGATAGCGGCGCTCATCCAAGCGCGACTCCAAATCGGGCCGATTACGAGCAGCGGCCAATACAGCTTTAACTGATCGGGTTCGAATAGTTCAACTAAGATGGACACTTTGAATAACAGCAGAAGCACAGCGGCAATGACGCCCATCGCTCCTACCCGGCTATCCTTCATGATTTCGAGCATGCGCTCGCGTGTACGATGACTCAGTACGCCATCTGCCGTATCCATCCAGCCGTCAAGATGCAACCCTCCGCTTAATGCTGTCCATAAGCCGAGCACGATAACAGCGCTTGGCCACGCCGGCGCGAATAAAGTGAGCACCCAAGAGAACGCTGCGAGACAGAGGCCGATTAGAGCTCCTGCAAGCGGAAAATAGACGACACTCCGCGACAGAACCGCTCCTTGAAAAGGAACAGTCAACGGAACCGGAAATCGCGTTAAAAATTGTAAGGCAGCGATAAGTGCTTGAGCTTGCAGCTTCAACTCACGACGAACCATACTGCAATCACTCCTATAAACAAAATAAAGCTAACGCTATACAGCAAGCGTACAGTATGTACAATATCATCCGGCTGCAATGAACGTGTTGGCCAGCCCATTCTCGCTCGTTCGCTTGATACGCCAAAATATATATTGGTACCGCCGAGCTCTATGCCTAGCGCGCCTGCTACCGCAGATTCCGGAATGCCGCTGTTTGGGCTGGGATGCAGATGCGCGAATGATCGAATCGCGCGCGCAGCTTGCCTTGCCTTCATTCGAGGCAAAAAAAAGGCCGAAATCGTAAGCATTACGCCTGTTAACCGAGCGGGAACAAAATTAAGCACATCGTCAGTCCGAGCCGAGCACCAGCCAAAATCGGCATACTTCTCATTCCGATAGCCGACCATCGAATCCAGCGTATTTGCTGCGCGGTAAAGCATTGCCAGCGGAGCGCCGCCGATTAAGGCGAATAATAGCGGGGATACAAGCGCGTCTACCGTATTTTCCGCAACGGTCTCTACAGCAGCACGCGAAGCTTCCCGCTCGTCAAGCTTCCCGGTATCCCGTCCAACAATATATCCAACATACTTGCGCGCTTCATCCAGTCTGCCTTCCACTAATGGCCGATAAACGAGCATCGCCGCTTCCTTCAAGCCCTTAACAGCAAGTGTTGTCGAAATAAACCACGCGCTTGCCGCATAGCCAAGCCACGGATGCACAGCATCCGCTGCCCACACAAGCAGCCACATCGTTCCGCAGCTTATCATTAGCGTTGTAAAAGTGAGCACGACACCCAATAGCCTGACAGCAGCGGTTCGCCCTGGCAAGCGCTCAGGCGCTAGTAGACGCTCTAACAGCCGTATGAGCCGTCCAATCCATATGACAGGATGGGTCGGCCATTTCGGATCGCCAACGATCCAATCAATTACAATTGCCGCCGCTGCAAGCAGAAGCAGCTCCTTTATGGAGTATAGGATCATCATTGCTCCCACCTAAAAGCCTGCGATTTCAGCTCTATCGGAATACCGGCTGTCACGAGAAAGACGCGCTCACACAACGCTGCGACCCTCTGATTCAAGCGGCCAGCCTCGTCTCTAAATCGTCTGCCAAGCGGGTAAGCCGGGACGATGCCGTCCCCTACTTCATTAGTAACGATTAGAAGAGGGTGTGAATACCCCGCAATCGCTTTAAGCAGCTTCTCGATTTCGAGTTCAAGCCGATTTTCTTCCCATGCATGCTGCTCCACTTGCATCAGCCAGTTCGTCAGCCATAACGTTAAACAATCAAGCAGCACAACAGGCGGCTCTTGTCCATTGTGAAGCTCAGCGGTAAATTGCTCTTCCCATTGATTAAGCAGATCCGCTGCATTCCAGGCATCCTCAGCGGTCTTCCAGCTAAAGCCGGAGATGTCTCGGTCTGTTCGATGCTTCGTGATCCGCTCTCTCATCTCCTCATCATAGGGCTGGCAGGTTGCAAGATATAAGCCGCGTGCCGCAGACCGCATCGCATATTGCTCAGCGAAGCTGCTCTTGCCGCTCCGCGCGCCGCCGGTTACCAGTATTGCCATCAACCATCACCTAGCCTTTGGATACGCCTGCACTCTCGAAGGTTGCCATCTCCTGCATGAGAAGAAGCGCAGCGTCAATAAAATGAAAACATAATACAGCACCCGTACCTTCTCCAAGGCGCATCTCAAGCTGCATCATCGGCAGCAAGCCGATCGATTCAAGCAATCTTAAGTGGCCTTGCTCATGAGAGAGATGTGAGGCTATCATATATGGCATTGTCTGCTCGGCAATTCGTGATGCGACGAGCGCCGCAGCAGACGAAATATAGCCGTCGATTACGATCGGACAGCCGTTCGCCGCAGCTCCGATAATGACGCCAACGAGTCCAGCTATCTCCGCGCCGCCGACCTTGGCAAGCACATCAATTGGATCTGCATCAGCAGAATAAAGCTCATTAACGGCAATCGCGCGCTTTACGACCTCCACCTTGTTCAGCCAGCTCGAATCATTGATGCCGGTTCCTCGGCCAACGGATTCCTCGGGCGATAGCCCTGTCAGTACGGTTGTAAGCGCAGCGCTCGCCGTCGTATTGCCGATGCCCATCTCGCCCGTCGCAAACAATCGGCTGCCTTGCCGGTACTGCTCGTTCACAACATCAACGCCAACTATGATCGCTTGAATGGCTTCCTGACGAGTCATAGCCGCCTGCTTTGCCATATTGGCCGTGCCACGAACAACTTTGCGGCTTACGAGCCGTTCATGCTCCAAATCCGCATTCACGCCAATATCGACACAGACGACCTCCGCACCGGCTTGTCTCGCAAGCACATTTACAGCTGCTCCGCCGTTCAGGAAGTTTAGCACCATCTGCGGCGTAACCGCCTGTGGAAAAGCACTTACCCCTTCCTCGCAGACGCCGTGGTCGCCAGCCATCACAATGACTGATTTACGCGACAAGTCGGGCCATAAATGACCCGAGATGCCGGCTAGCTGGCTAGCGAGTGCTTCAAGCTTGCCAAGACTGCCAGGCGGCTTCGTCAATGAATCCGAGTGACGCAAAGCAAGCGCCGCAGCCTCATCGTTGAACGGTTTAATCTGTTTAATCGTTTCCATTAACGCTATGTACAAATTAGTTTCCATTGTTATAGCTCCTTCAAGCCAAGTCTGTCTGATTCGTTATTCCAATTTGGTTGAAGCATAATTTGCGGCACACCTGTAACGGGATGCGCGATGACAGCTGTTGTCGTTTCATAAACTCGTTCAATAAGTGAAGGCGTTAACACGGCATGCGGAATACCAGCCGCAGCAACCTTTCCTTGATGGAGCACGACGAGCTCATCGCAGTAAAGTGATGCCAAATTCAAATCATGAAGCACGGCGATCACCGTTAGCTCGCGCTCTTGCTGCCACGCTCTCACCGTATCCAGCAGCTGCACCTGAAAGCCAATATCCAAATAGGTTGTCGGCTCATCCAGCAAAATAATAGTCGGCTCCTGCGCCATCAGCTTAGCCAGCGCTACGCGCTGCCGTTCTCCGCCGCTAAGCTGATCCATTTTGCGATGCTCCAGCTCCTCAAGTCCCATCGCAGATAATGCTCTGTCAATGATCGGCTCGGAGTCCTGCTCTTCGCTGCCTAGCCAGTTCTGGAACGGATATCTTCCCATGCTGACGACCTCACGTACGGAGAATCCAACAGGCGGCAAGCCGCTTTGCTGAAGCACCGCCAGCTTCTTAGCCAGCTGCTTGCGCGGATATGAAGCGATATTTCGACCTGCGAGCAGCACTTCTCCTTGCTTTGGCTGATCGATACCCGACAACAACTGCAGAAGAGTTGATTTGCCGACGCCATTGGGACCAATAATACCGTACATGCGCCCTTTTTGAAAGGAGCAAGAAAGACCGTTCAGCACGGTCCTTCCCTGCACCGTTTGTACGATTTGATGAGCCTCTATCATATTGTCCCTCCTTGCTTCAGCTTCCGTCTATGCAGCAAATAAGCGAAGAAAGGCGCACCGATAAGCGCGGTAACGACACCAAGCGGAATTTCTTTGGGTGTCAATGCCATTCGCGCCAGCGTATCTGCCCACAGGACGAATATGCCGCCGCCGATTGCAGACAAAGGCGTGATCAAGCGATAGTCGGGGCCTACGAGCAGACGGATTAGATGCGGCACTACAAGCCCTACGAAGCCAATAACGCCAGATACGGAAACCGCTGCTGCGGTGAGCAGCGTCGAGCTGATTAAGACGATAAGCTTTGTCCGCTCGACACGAATGCCTAGATGCGCTGCATGCCGCTCGCCAAGCACAAATAAATTGAGCGGCTGGCCGTAAGCGAGGAGCAGCGGCATTCCAATAAGCAGAAACGGAATCATCATATAGACATTTTCCCAGCTTCGCATAGCAAGCGAGCCCATCAACCAGAACAAGATCTGATTGACAACACCCTCCGACATGGAAACCATGAATGAAACGAATGCGCCAAGAAAGGATTGGATAATGACTCCTGAGAGAATAAGCGTTTCAATATGCATGACGCCCTTGTTGCGCGAGAGCCAAAAAACGCCAAGCAGCGTAACGATTCCTGTACTGAAGGCAACGAGCGGTATCGTCCATATGCCAAGCACGGTCTGCAGTCCAAACAAGATCATAAATGCTGCTCCGACCGAGCTTCCAGAAGCGACGCCTAACGTATAAGGATCGGCCAGCGGATTGCGCAGCACGCCTTGGAAGCCGGTGCCCGCAAGCGCAAGGCATGCCCCAACGAGCACGGCGAGCAAAACGCGCGAGAGCCGGACTTGTGTCACGACAGCTATTTGTCCGGGTGAATACGAAGTAGGCTTATCCGCAAACCACGGCAGTTGATGAAGAAGTATCCCCCACACGTCACGCAAGGATATGCCAGCCGATCCAATTGATAGACTAACAACGATAGAAACAGCAAGAAGGAGCATAGCTGCTCCTCCATACCAAACTAATTTATAGGTCATTTGATTATTTTACGAGATCCGGGTGAATGACTTTAGCAAGCTCAAGCAACCCATCGGCAAGACGTGGTCCAACGCGCACGAGCGGATCCTCCGTCACCGCATGCATGTGCTTATTTTTCACCGCATCGATGACATCCCAGCCTGGACGGCTTTCGATACCAGCAACGATTGGATTCGGGTCCTCCTTCAAAGCAGGATATACAATAAATGCAGGATTTTGTTTTACAACTTCCTCAGCGCTAACCTCGTACCAGCCAGGCGATGCGGCTGCAATATTGATGCCGCCTGCAAGCGTCAGGAGCTCGTCGAGGAAAGTGCCTGAACCAACTGTCCAGCCTGGTGAAAACTCGAGGTATACTTTCTTCTTCTCCGCGTCCTTCACTGCATCGGTAACCTGCTGCTTAACTTCACGCATATGGTCAGCAACGGCAGCCGCTTCCGTATGTTTATTCATAATATGACCTAAATTTTCGATTTTGGCAATAACGGCATCATAGGTAAGCGGATCTGTCGCGAACACCGGAATGTTCAATTCGCGGAGCTTCGTGATCGCTTCCGTATTCATCGACGGTGAAGCCAGCACAAGATCAGGGTCAAGCGCTGCTACTGCTTCAATGTTAGTCGTCATATCGCCTACTTTCGGCTTGGATGCAGCTTCCTCCGGATAGTTGCTATATTCATCAACCCCTACGACTTGCTCCCCAGAGCCAATGGCATAAATAGCTTCCGTCTCACTCGGTACAAGCGTAACGACCTTGGTCGGCGCTTGCTCGAACGTCATCTCCGTACCTGTATCATCCTTTATCGTTAGCGGATAACCAGATGATTCTTCCGATGGCGCCGGCTCATTCGCAGCAGCTTGCTCCGTATTAGCCGGTGTATTGCTAGCCTTGTTTTCAGTGTCATTGCTTGCTCCGCATGCTGCTGTGAATACGAGCATCATCGTTAACAGCAAGCCAAACAGAAGCTTCATCATATTGCGGTTCTTTCCGTTCATCTTGTTCTCCACCCCTAATTTTTTAATTCGTATAAAATAAAAAAAAGCATTTCCGGCAATTGTGCCAGAAATGCTCTTATACGCGCTCTAGTAAATAAACGAAGCGGCAGGCTTTCCAAAGCACGATCCCTAAGTCCACGTAGGTAAAAGTGTTATGTACAAACAGGCAGATTTTCTGACTTGGTCGTGACAGCGAGCGCTGGCTAGCTCCTGCTGCATTCCCTTACAGTGGCGGGTCCGTGCCGGATTCTCACCGGTCTTCCCTATTAAGCTTCAAGCAAGCGACTTCCAACAATCGATTGACCCATTGTCAGAAACTCTCCCATTAGCACCTATTTTTACGTATGAAATTATCAGATGTTAATATACACCGTCTCTCGGATTTTGTCCAACATTACTCGCTAAGCCAATCGGATCAACTCCCTCCGTTCTGCTCCTGACATTTCCCGCATAGGTAACGTAATATGCCTCTTTCATTATTAAAGCCGACAACGAATCTGTTTTATGCAAAAGGAGGTCCCTAGCCGACATGCAGCAACAGCATAAATCACAATCGCCGCTTTATAAATTCGTTTTCCTGCTCTTTGCCATTGTTCTTCTAGCTGGTATAACGCTAACTTGGCTCCGCCAGCGCGACAAAGCGCCTCCTCCTATTTCGGAGCATGCTTTCGAGAGCGGCCATGCCATTTGGTCGATCGCGCCTTATCCGGCCAAAGTGCTTCGCAGCAACAGCCTTCAAATCGAACTTGCCGATGACTCTGGTGCGGCCTTGCAGGGAGCCAGCTTATCCGTAAAGCTGGAAATGCTGGATATGGTTTGCGGGGATTATGCATTTAAAATGACCGAAGCTTCACCGGGCAAATATGAAGGTGAAGGCGTGCCGCTCATGGCTGGCACATGGAAGGCGACATTAAAGGTTGAGACAGAAACTCAAACCTATACCATCGTCAGATTGCTGAAGGCTGTTCATTAGACTGCTTACCATAGCCACGGGTTTATCGATGGAATCACGCCGTTGACAGCCAGCCCTCGCAAAATCGAAATGACGCCTACGGCAATCGCCGTCACCACACTCGCTTTGCGCATGAAGCGCCGCCATTTTTTGCTTGCAAAGGATGCAATGGACGCTGCAGCAGCTAGGGCAGGAAAGGTAGAGAGGCCAAACAAGGCCATCACAGCCGCTCCCTCGAGCCCCGAGCCGGTGGAGGCCGCTGTCATTTGCATCGCATATGTCAAGCCGCAGGGCAAGAAACCGAACGCGATACCAGTAGCAAGCAAATGCCCGGTTTCTTGATTCGCTGAGCGCTGTGCACCTCCTGCCAATCGCTTGTGGAGGAAGGTTGATAGTCGGTTCATGAAAGGCAGCTGAAACCTGCGCCATAGCCATAGCAGCAAGAAGCAGCCGCCGATAATGGACGCAAGCCCCTGTACGCCGGCAAGCTTGCCTGCCACATCAACAAAGGAGCCAACCGTTCCCATGACGGCACCTAACAGCGTATAGGACAAAATTCGTCCCGCATTATAGAGCAGCATCGATTTCTGTGTTGAAGCGGTAGAATTAAGCGACACGGCGGATACGATGCCTCCGCACATCCCGATGCAATGCGGAGCGCTGAACAATCCCGTCAAAATAATAAAGCCAACCTGCTGCCAAGTTATCGTCATTTGCTTGATCCAGCCTTGCGCCGAAGCTGACCGGAGAGCCGAAGCGCGTTAGCGACTACCGACACCGAGCTGAGCGCCATTGCCGTCCCTGCCATCCATGGCTCAAGCAGGCCAATTGCAGCAAAAGGAATAATGATCACATTATAAAGAAAGGCGAAGGTTAAGTTCTGTCTAACATTTCGAATTGTTAAGCGGCTGATTCTGATCGCCTCAGGGATAGCTTGCAGCCTTGAGAACAACAGCGTCATATGCCCAGCGCTCAGCGCCGCGTCCGTTCCTTCCCCCATCGCAAGCCCGACATCAGCAGCGGCCAATGCCGGCGCATCATTCCAGCCATCGCCCGCCATGGCTACCCGCTTTCCTCGCCGCTTGAGCTGCTCCACCAGCTCAACCTTGCTCTCTGGCAGCATGGAAGCATGTACGACTGTAATGCCTGCAGCTTTGGCCGCAGCAAGCGCGGGAGCCTCGTGATCACCGGTAGCGAGCAGCGATGCTACACCTAGCGACTTGAGCTCTTTTATAGTAGCTCTTGCATTTCCTTTAACCGTATCGCTAAACGCCATGACACCCACGCATTGCCCTTCCAACGCGGCATACAGCACCGTTTCGCCCGCCTCCTCACGCTGCTGCGCGAAAGCTGCTGCAGCACCGCTTACGCTCCAAGCACGTTCGGACGCAAATTTGGCATTGCCGACCGCGAAGCGCTGATCCTCAACAGTCGCTTCAACACCACCGCCTGGCGTAAACGCAAATTGGCTGGCTTCAGGAATAACGAGTCCCAGCTTCGTTGCTTCTCGAATTATAGCGATTGCCAATGGGTGAGCTGCTTCCGCTTCGGCAGCGGCTGCCATTCGGAGCAGTGAAGCGCGGCTTCCCTGTATCGCCAGCACTGCGCTAACCTGCGGCTTGCCTTCGGTCAATGTACCTGTCTTGTCAAAAATAATCGTTTGGATTCTCGCCAACCGCTCAAGCGCACCTGCTTCCTTCGAAATGATGCCTTGCTTGGCCAGCCTGCCCGACGCAATGACAAGCGAGATCGGCGCAGCTAAACCAAGCGCGCATGGACAAGCTGCCAACAAGACCGCAATGCCACATACGAATGCTTTGCTCCAATTCCCCGGCTCAAGGAATGCTCCCCACATCACGACCGTAGCGAGCGCAAAGATGAGCATAACCGGAACAAACCAGCTCGCAGCCGCATCGACATTGCGCTGAATCGCGGATTTAGAGCGCTGCGCTTGCCGGACAAGCTCCTGAATGCGGTTCAGCATCGTATCATGTCCCGCAGCCTTCGTACGGATGCGAAGCTGCGCGCTTTCGTTGCGGGTGCCTGCCCACACCGAATCTCCTTCACGCTTGGCGATCGGCAAGCTTTCTCCAGTGAGGAGCGATTCATCCATCGCTGACTGACCGCCGCTCACAATACCGTCAACAGGCACGACCTCGCCTGCTTGAACGATAACAATGTCGCCTGCCCGTACAAACTCCGTCTGAATGCGTACGACTTCCCCTGCCCGTTCAACCGCAGCCGTCTGGCTTTGCAGCTTGCCATAGCCTTCCGAGCCGTGCTGCGCTCGAAGCGAGGCTGAAACTTCAATATATTTGCCGAGCAGCACAGCCGTAATGACGACAGCCGACGTTTCAAAATAGAGCGGAGGCGAATGGGCAGCCGACTCTGCAAGCGGACGAAGCAAGCCGCTCTGAAAAACGGCATAATGGCTGTATAGATATGCGACGGTCGTGCCGATGACAACGAGAACATCCATATTTGCGCTTCGCTCGCGAACAGCATGATAAGCGCCAATATAAAACGGCAAACCGATCACGAACTGTATGATCGTAGCAAGCGCGAGCTGCAGCCATGGGAGCATTAGCCATGCCGGCATATGAGGCAGCAAGGGCTCCAGCAGCGGAATATGCTGTGCCATGCCCGTTAGCAGCGGCAGCGTGAGGATTAAAGAGACGACAAGTCTTAGCTTTAGGATCTTATGCTCCTTATGAAGTCCTTCCTTTGCCGTCTCATTTAAGAGCGCTGCAAATCCCAATTGTTTTACGCGCTCAGCAATCTGGGCGGCCCCGAGCACCCCGGGCTTAAACTGTACCCATGCCGTTCGAAGCGGGAAGCTGACTGCCGCCATTTGCACGCCATCCATTTTGCCGACAGCCTTCTCAATCCTTGCCGCGCAAGCAGAACAGCTCATCCCCTGCACCGCAAAATCTATCGTGACATCACGTTCTATTTCTTGATTCTGAATGTCATGCTCCAACCTCAGCACCTGCCTTCCATTCATCGCCGCTCATGCCTGTACCTCTCCCGTTAAACTATATGATGGGCAATCGAATTGCATGAATGGAACATGCGGCTACATGCTGTTTGGTGCTGGCAAACCTAGTATTTCAAGCGCATCCTGCATCGTTTGCTTATAACGCTCCGTGAGCCATAGGCGCAGGCTCCTCGCCTCCCCCTCTGACTTTAGAATCGGGCAAGTGGCATAGAAATGATTGAATAAAGCAGAGAGCTCATATACGTAGTTGCACAAATGGTTTGGCGCGAGCTCCATGACAGATGTTTGCAGCGTTTCCGGCCAATAGGCTAGCTGTTTAAGCAGACTGCGTTCCTGTAATCCAAGCTCGCCGGATGCCAAAGTATCGCTAGGGACTGGGATACCCGAAACACCCGATTTCTTCAATATGCTGCTTGCGCGCGCATAAGAATACATTAAATAAACGCCTGTATTCCCGGTTACCTCAGTCGCTTGTTCAAGATCAAATACGACCTCCGTCTGTAAGTGGAAACGCAGCAAATAGTAGCGGATCGACGCTGCTGCAATCGCGCTGCTCGATAATCCGGCCTTGCGTGATCGGTTCGAATCGATGATTTGTTCCATATGCGCCAAGAAATCCGCGATTTTGACGCCGATTCCTTGCCTGCCCGACATCGCATAAGCTTGCTTCCCGTCCGAGGTATCAATGCCTAGACCTCTTGCCGTTTGAGGACTTAACGATACAACGCCATAGCTGACATGTCTAAGCTGCTCCGCCTGCTTCTGGTAGCCTAAAGCAAGCAGTGCTTGCTTAACCATCGCTTGCGGATATTCCTGGCGCTGATCGATGACGTTAATGACCATATCGGCGCGGCCTATTTTTTTCTTCACTCCGCTGGCGTGGGTGGACCAAAGGCGATCGGAGAACTTTTTGTACTGAAAATCGTTATCGAGCAAGCCAAACTTCCACAGGTGATAGGCAATGTCCTTAGCTGTGTAGGTCAAAATACCATTCGAGCGTACGAGCACCTTTTCCGCATGGAATTCTGTTTGCTCCTTGATATCGCCTTCTTGCTCCGGCTGTTTAAGCACCCAGCAGCCCGCTAGCTTCCCGTCATCCTCCTTACGGAAGATATCTGTACGCTTAAGCTGCTCATACGTTCGCTCCCAGAAGCCTTCACGCACGATGCTGCTCTCCCATACGAGAACATCATAGGAGATGCCGAACTTCTTCATTTCCTCCACATGCTCGCGTACGATTCGTTCTGCTATGAGCAAGCCCATCCATGCTACATTGGAGCGCCCCTCCTCTAATTGAGCAAGCACCTTTGTACGCTCCTCGAGCAATGCAGGCTGCTCTTTGTACGCCTTATTGATCTTGGAATATGTCTCCCAGCAAAAATCTCCAAAGCGCTCATAAGGCTGCTCGGTCGTCGTCTGCAAAACGCCAACCACCGTATCAGCCAGCTGATTGCCTAGGTCATCGATATAGTTATGCACCTCTACTTGATGTCCTGTCCGTTTGAGCATTCTCGCTAACGAATCGCCGATGCAGGAATTGCGCAAATGTCCGATATGAGCCGATTTATTCGGATTGATCGACGTATGCTCGATCAGCACTTTGTTTCTCGCTTCTGTGATCCGTGCTGCCGGCTGGTCTGAAGCTTGAGCCCACCAGGACCAATTCACATAGAAGTTCAGGAAGCCTGGAGGAGCTACCTCGATACGAGCGATAGATGAGGACAAGCTCGGCTCGGTGAGCAGCTGCTCCTTGAATTCACCCGCAATCTGGGAAGGAGCGCGCTTCATTAGCTTTGCAAGCTGCATCGCAATATTGCTGCTGTATTCGCCATGCTCCAGATTAACGGGATGCTCCACCGCTATCCTCAGATTTACAGGCCGCTGCAGCCCGGCCTCCGATAACATTCGCTGCATAATAACCTCAATCGCCGCAATGATTTGTTCATTAATCATTCCCATTCCTCCATTCGCATAAAAAATACAAAAAGGCCCCCGTCTCTAAAATAAGAGACGAGAGCCGTAAAGATCCCGTGGTACCACTCTAAGTGCCAAGCGTGCAAGCTGCTTGACCCCTCGTTTTCGTAACGGTCCATGACCGGATTTGCCTACTGCTGCTTACTTCGGTTCGGCAAACCATTTCCTGGGTCCGCTTCATCTAAGACATCCGTACCGGCTTCCACTGACCCGGCTCGCTGCAACTATCCGTCATAGATTACTGTCCCATTCACTAATGTTGTGATTTCCAATTGATTGCTTAGAAATATTTATACAGGATCGTCTTTGCTATGTCAAGCTGGAATAACCATTGACATAGCTATAGCTGCTGGTTATCAAAAAAGTGAAGCACCCATTACCAGCAATCTTGCTCATTTAGAACAAATCGGTCATTATCGATCGTCAGCTCAGCTCTTCCGGTTAACGATTCCGTATATCCACAAGCGATATTTTCTCTCGTAATCCCTCTAGAATCCGTGTATTTTAAGTAGACAGCGCCTTCGCCCGTTAATTGCAGCTGCGGTTTAATTCGAACGCTGTCGCCAGCTTTTATTGTCTTCGTATACTTATGCTCCGATGAGCCTGAGACCATTCCCATCTCCACCGAAACGATGTCATAGTCAGAATCGTTATTCAACGTGACGGCAAAAGGCATGAACATGTTAAAATTGTTCGTATTCGTTCTAAGCCAATTAAAGACAAAAATAATTAGCAATAAAGCCATAACAGCCAATAAGATGTACCCGTTTCTCGTTTTCATTTTTTGTTCCTGCTCCCAGATCTGTTAGTCATTCTCTAAAAGAAAGAATATAATGGAATTTTTCTTTCACATAAATAAGACGCTCCATTCGTAAAAAATGTTACATGTCCGCAAAAAAAAGCCTCCGCCGAATGACGGAAGCCTTTGTATTTCATGCTTGAAAATCAAGGACTGCTATTGTTCAGTCAAAATGATCGGACCATCATCGGTGATCGCCAGCGTATGCTCATATTGAGCCGACAGACCGCCATCGACCGTTCTTGCCGTCCATCCGTCTGCATCAATTTTACTGTGGTATTTTCCCGTATTCAACATCGGCTCAATGGTCAGCACCATACCCGCCTTTAAGCGCGTGCCTCTATGCGGAGGTCCATAATGGGGCACTTGAGGCTCTTCATGCATTTTCTGGCCGATGCCATGACCAATAAAGTCTCGGACGACCGAGAACCCTTGCGCTTCAGCATAGACTTGAATTGCATGCGATATGTCACCGATCCGGTTTCCAACTACAGCCTGTTCAATGCCTTTATAGAGCGACTCCTTGGTGACATCGAGCAGCCTTTGCGCCTCTGCCGACACATTCCCAACCGTATAGGACCAAGCCGAATCGGCGAGCCAGCCATCCAATTTAACGACCATATCAACCGTTACGATATCGCCTTCCACCAGTACGGTTTGACTAGGAAAGCCATGGCAAATGACATCGTTAATTGAAGCGCAAGTCGCGAACGGATATCCATTATACCCTTTTTGCTCCGGCGTCGCGCCATGCTTTTCCAAAAAAGCTTCAACAAATTGATCGATTTCTAAAGTGGTAATGCCAGCACGGATGAAAGAGCGCAGCTCCCGGTGGCAGGCTGCCAATACTTCACCCGCTTTTTTCATTTTCATCATTTCTTCCTGCGTCTTGATAACAATCATTTCAATCACCTAATCCTTCACTTCAATTACGCCGCAGCCTGAAGTTTTCTCTAAAATGTATAATCGGTTTTAAAATAAGAATACCCCAGCTTGCGCTCCAAGTTAGCTCCTGAAGTATGTATGCTTCAGTATATGTTCGAATGGTTTATTCGTTAACGGAATAGAACCAGCTTAGCGGAAACGTTAAGGATTCTTGATCAGTTCTTTCTTCCAAAAATCGATCACCGTATGATCTTCCAATTCCATTGACGACCATGAGACCTTATATTTAAATCCATGCTTTTCCATCATTGTTATTGTGTTCTGCACTTCTTCATTGCTCACTCTCAGCTCCATTGACAACGAATTTTTTAATATCGACATCAACTCGCTAATTTCTTCAGCTGTATGCTCTTGAAGCATCATTCTCATTCATCCTTTCTATTTTGTGTTTCAACCTGTGGCTAAGCATGATATGAAAAGAATAGCAATCTGTTATTTTTCACAGCAGCTATCCAGATAATCAGATATGATTTTGCCCGTTGAGCTGAGCAACTATTCCACAACCTAGCATACAAACAAAAAAAGTCCTTGGGAGGACTTTTTTTGAAGAAACAGCTTTATCAAAAATGGATCCATTATTCGCCCAGCGCTACCTCGCCTGGCCATTGCAGCATGCCGCCTGTTACGTTTACTACTTTATAGCCTTGTGCGTGCAAGAAGTCGCAGGCTTTGCCGCTGCGGCCGCCGCTCCGGCAAATCAGAACGATTTCTTGCTCGCCCTGCTGAAGCTCATTCGACCGCTCCTGAAGCTCCGATAAAGGAATGCTGCGTGCTTCTTTAATATGGCCAGCTTGCCATTCATCCGGTTCGCGGACATCAACGAGATTTAAGGTTTTGCCTGCCTTTAGCTGGTCATCCAGCTCAGCTGCCGTCATTTCCGGATACATATTATTCATCCCTTCAAGCCATGCTTAATATTTATTTGTCTATAAGCATTGTATCGCGAAGGCAAGTTCATGTCCATCTTGGCACACGTTCACTGCTTATAGAATATAGCAAACCAGCCTTTCTTGCAGATGATAAAGACTGTTCACAGCCCCTCTCAACACGCATCAAACAGCACTTCATATGTTATAATTACATACATGCAAATTCATTTAAGAACGGAAGGCGATGGTCATTATTTCTCTTTCATTTCAATTATGCAGGAAAGCTCAGCAGCACACAGCAAGATGGTCGGGCGGTACGACAACGGAGGTTGCCATATACCCTCAAGATGCAGATTATTCGAAGCGGAATTTTGGATGGAGAATTAGTACGGCAACAGTCGAAGTCGAGCAATCCACCTTCACCCCCCTTCCCGGCATTTGGCGACTAACGATGGTCACAGCGGGAGAAATGACTCTTCAGCATGAAGGGCATCATCAGACTGTGTTGAAGCCCTATGAACAGGATAGCTACAGCGGAGAGTGGACAACCCAAAGCTTTGGGAAAGTAGAAGATTTCAATCTGATGCTGACTGAAGGCTACAAAGGCGAGCTTCAAGCACTGCACATGGATGAATCTGCTCAAACGGTCATTCTTGGCCCCTATTTATCTACTAACGATTTCAACCAAGTGTTCGAAGCGATTTATTGCGCTAACGGCGCCATTACTTTCCGTATAGATGGCGGTATATCTGAACAGCTTCAGTCAGGCGATATGCTGCTTATTTCAAATATCGATCCAAAGCGGCAGATTCAAGCTCATTTCACAAACGAAGCTGAAAAAAATACCGCTATTATAAAAGCGACTATATTTGCTTCATCAATAGCCAGCGTCATATAAAAAAAAACCTTCTGATCCTTTACTTGGGATCGGAAGGGTTTTTGGCAGTTAAACGGTTGACCATTTATCAAATAATGAATCCACACGATGAACGATGTTTCGTTCGGGAACGGTAGTAAGCTTCCCATTATCTACGATCAATTTGCCGCCCACGACGACATAGGAAATAGCGCCCGGCTGCATCGCATAAACCATATTCGCAAATAGCTCGTTCTTCGGTGCAAGCGACAAGTCATCGATATCCAAGGCCACAAAATCAGCGTAAGCGCCTTGTTCCAACACGCCGATCGGCATGCGCAAAATCTCGCCGGCGCGCTTCGTTCCCATCTCGTATACTTGGCCCGCAGTAATGCAGGTTCCATCCAGCCTTGTCACCTTTTGCAGCATGGAGCACATCCGCATCTCTTCAAATACGCTGATTCGGTTGTTGCTACATGCGCCGTCAGTTCCCAGCGTTATTTTCACGCCTGATTTCAGCAAATCGGGAATGCGAGTAACGCCGTCGGCAAGAAACATATTGCTTGACGGACAGTAGGCGAGGGAACAGCTGCGTTTGCCGAGGAGCTCGATCTCGGAATCATCCAGCCAGACGAGATGGATGGCGATCATTCTCTCATCCAGCACGCCGAGCGAATCCAAATAATGAACCGGACGCAAGCCGTAATCCCGCAGCGTTTCCTCAACCTCAAACATCTCTTCCGCTACATGAATATGAAACGGAGTGTCCAGCTCCTGCGCGAGCCTGTGCCCTGCCTTAATCATCTCCGGTGAAGCCGCATGAGGGCTGTGAGGCGCAGGATGCACCGTTACCATCCGATTGCCTTGATATTTGATGGCAAGGTCGCGGGTGCGCTTGACCGCATCATCGACCGTCTCCCGATAAGAGATTGGCGCACCGGTCCAATCGTACATCGTACGGGCAAAGACGAGCCGAATGCCAAGGTCGTTAGCTGCACGAATAACTGCCTCATCATGTGCCGTTCCACCGTTGTGGACATAGAAGAAATCACTCACTGTGGTTACGCCATAACGCAGCATTTCCCCGAAGGCAAGCAGCGCCCCGGTATAGATAGCCTCTTCATCCAGAAGCGGCGTATATTTATAGAGGGCCTCGTCTCTCCAATCGAGAAAAGGCCGGTCAATGGCGATACCACGCAGCAAGCTTTGGAAGGAGTGGTTATGCGAATTGACCGTACCTGGGACGATGGCTTTGCCGGACCACAAAATCCTTTCAGCAGCCGGATAACGCGAGCTCAGCCGCTCTTCGGGACCGATCTCCTTGATGATGCCATCTTCCACTAGGATGGCTTGCTTCGGCTCAAAAGCATCCTGCGTATATACATAATCTGCAATAAATAATTGCTGCATGTTCATCCCCCTACTCCTCTAATCTTTTATCCAAGGACAAAATGGCGTGAAGCAAAACATTAGCGACTTTCTCGATATCCGTCATGAGGCTCTCTTCCTCCGGACAATGGCTCTTCCCGTCAATGCTCGGGACAAACAGCATCCCTGCCCGGGTCAAAGCCGACATATGCACCGCATCATGTCCTGCCATGCTGCCTAAGTAGAGCGTTTCGAGCGCTAATGCTTCGGACTGCTCCTTGCAAACATCAATAACCGTTTGATCCATCGTTGCTGGCGCTTGATCGAGTACAACCCGCCGCTCAACCTTGCCTATTCTTCTGCGTACAATTTCTTCGACTGCAACGTTCCATGACGAAATAACCTGCTGAATTTCCTCGGTGGATTTCCCTCGAGCTTCCAAATTAAACACGACTTTCTCAGGAATGATATTCGCCGCATTCGGATAATTGACGATTCGTCCAATCGTTCCAACGACTTCATCGGCTGGATGATTGCGGCATACGGCTTCGAAAGCGAGCATCAGCTCCGAGGCCAGCATTAAGGCGTCTTTCCGATCATTCATCAAGGTTGTTCCGGCATGATTCGCTTGACCGTGAACGATAACCTCTTCACGATAAATGCCTGTGATCGCCGTTACGATGCCGACAGGGATATTTCGCTCAAGAAGACGCTTGCCCTGTTCGATATGCACCTCAAGAAAGGCAGCAAGCTCATTCGGCTCTCGCTTCGCAGATTCGAATTGCTCCGAGTTCCCTCCCGCTTTATTTAATGCTTCTATAATCGAGAGGCCTTTATCGTCATAAATGCCATCGAGGTCTGGCCGCTTTAATTTCCCCGCTACCGTCCGGCTTCCGAACGTTGACAAGCCGAACGGGTTCGGTTCCTCCGCGCTGAAAGAAATGAGCTCCAGCGGATGGCGCGTTTGAACGCCCTCTTCCTTCAATACACGCATAACTTCTAGTGCCATTAAGACGCCAAGCGCCCCATCGTATTTGCCGCCATTCGGTACAGTATCGATATGCGATCCAAAAGCAATGACAGGCAAATTCGGCTCGCTGCCCGGCCGTCTTGCCCAAATATTCGCAGCGGCATCAAGCCTCACCTCAAGGCCAAGCTCCTGAAGCTCTTTAATCAGCCAGCTCCGCGCCTGAAGCTCCGCGGGTGTAAACGTCGTTCGATCCAAGCCTCCGCGTACGTTTTGTCCGATTTCCCCTAATTCGTGAATTTGCTTCTCCAAACGATCAGGCTGAATTCGTAAATTTTTCATAAATTGCCGTTCTCCTTCGCGAATGCTAGTCCTATCGGCCGTGTTGTTTTCAACCTACAACAACTCTGCCATTTTTAATAACCGTGTCGACTAGATTGACTCCAAAGTTGTATTGAATAAACAAATAGTTCGGCGCGTCAAAAAGTACGAGATCAGCTTTCTTACCTGCCTCGATGCTGCCAATCTCATCAGCACGGCCAATCGCATGTGCTGCGTTAATGGTACATGCCGACAAAACCTCAGCAGGCGTCATCTTCATATTCAAGCAAGCGAAATTCATAATAAGCGGAAGCGATTCTGTTGGACATGAACCGGGATTCCGATCTGTGGAGAGCGCAACCGGGACACCAGCTTCGATCAATTTCCGCGCTTCAGCGGGCTCCTCCATCAGAAAAAATGCAGTGCCCGGCAGCAGAACGGCAATGACGCCAGCTTCCGCCATTTTTGCAATGCCTTCATCCGACGCCTTAAGCAAATGATCCGCTGAAATCGCGCCGACTTTCGCGGCAAGCTCCGCACCGCCAAAGGTTACGATCTCATCGGCATGGATTTTTGGAATAAGACCATACTTCTTCCCAGCCTCTAATATGCGTTCCGACTGCTCGACTGTAAACACGCCCTGCTCGCAGAAAACATCGCAAAAGACGGCTAAGTTTTCCTCTGCTACAGCAGGCAGCATCTCCTCAATAACGATCCTTACATATTCCTCTGGATCGCTCTTATACTCAAGGGGGACTGCATGAGCCCCCATAAACGTAGAAACGATATCAATTTCATGCGATTCATTCAACTTGCGCGCTACCCGAAGCTGCTTCAGCTCATCGGCAGTCGTTAAGCCGTAGCCGCTCTTCGCTTCCAGCGTCGTTACGCCGTATTGGAGAAAACGGTCAAGCCTTTTTCTAGACTCTTCGTACAACTGCTCCTCCGAGGCTTGACGCGTTTGCGTTGTGGAATACAGGATGCCACCGCCCGCTTCCAAAATTTCAATATAAGTGGCACCCTGCAGCCGCATTTCCAGCTCCTTCTCGCGGCTTCCCGCGAAGACGAGATGGGTATGGGAATCAATGAGTCCCGGCGTAACCAGCTTGCCGGATGCATCAATAACGAGCGGCTCCTGCGTGAGGTTATCTACATAGGACTGTGCATCCTCATCGGAACCAACAAATACGATCTGATCCCTTTCGATTACGATTCCGCCATGCTCAATCAAGCCCAGGTCTTCCATTTGCCTGCCGGATTTAGGACTTGCGCTCGCTCCGCTGACCGTAACGATTTGATTCGCGTTTTTGATATAAACGATTGGATTCATAATCGATCCCGCCTTATGTCAGCATTGGCATTTGCACGCCTTTGTTCTTCGCCGTTGATATCGCCAGCTCATAGCCCGCATCCGCATGGCGGACAACGCCCATGCCAGGGTCGCTCGTCAATACGCGTTCAAGCCGTCTCGCCGCATCCTCAGTACCGTCAGCCACCACAACCATACCTGCGTGAAGGGAATAGCCCATTCCAACACCGCCGCCATGATGAACCGATACCCAGCTTGCTCCTGCTGCTGTATTCACCAATGCATTCAAAATCGGCCAATCGGCAACAGCATCGCTTCCATCCTTCATCGCTTCCGTTTCCCGGTTAGGAGATGCGACCGAGCCAGCGTCAAGATGATCGCGACCGATTACAATCGGAGCTGACAGCTCGCCTGAAGCGACCATATCATTGATTATTTTTCCGAATCTTGCTCTCTCGCCATATCCCAGCCAGCAAATACGTGCAGGCAGACCTTGGAATTCAATACGTTCTCTAGCCATTTTGATCCATTTGCATAAATGCTCGTTATAAGCAAATTCCTTCAAAATAACTTCATCCGTTTTGTAAATATCCTCCGGATCGCCTGATAAGGCAACCCAGCGGAATGGGCCTTTCCCTTCGCAAAATTGCGGGCGAATATAAGCCGGCACGAACCCGGGAAAATCAAAAGCATTGGCAACGCCTTCGTCAAACGCAACCTGACGAATGTTATTTCCATAATCAAATACAACAGAACCCAGCTTCTGCAAAGCCAGCATCGCTTCTACATGAATCGCCATGCTTGCTTTGGAACGCTTCACATAGGCCTTCGGATCCTGCTCGCGCAGCACCTCGCCCTCTTGCATCGACATGCCAATCGGCAAATAGCCGTTCAAAGGATCATGGGCAGACGTTTGATCCGTCAAGACGTCAGGAATGAAACCGCGGCCGATCATTTGCGGCAATAGTTCTGCTGCATTGCCGACAAGGCCAATGGACAGCGCTCGCCCTTCGGACTTGGCTTCCTCAGCTAATGTGATCGCTTCATCCAATGACTCGACGCAAGTATCTAAATAACGAGTCTCAATCCGTTTCTCGATTCTCGTACGATCAACATCAATACCGATCACGACCCCATCATTCATCGTGACAGCCAGCGGCTGAGCCCCGCCCATACCGCCCATGCCTGCCGTAACGGTAATCGTTCCTTTCAAGCTGCCGCCAAAATGCTGCCTTGCGCATTCGGCAAACGATTCATAAGTTCCTTGAACGATCCCTTGGCTGCCAATATAGATCCAGCTGCCTGCCGTCATTTGGCCATACATCATCAGCCCTTTTTGATCCAGCTCGTGGAACTTATCCCAATTCGCCCAAGCGGGTACGATATTGGAATTCGCGAGCAGCACTCTTGGCGAATCCTTGTGCGTGCGGAATACCGCTACCGGCTTTCCAGATTGCACAAGCAGAGTTTGATCATCCTCAAGCTCCTTCAGCGTAGCGACAATGCTGTCGAAGGCTTCCCAGTTCCGCGCGGCTTTACCTATTCCGCCGTATACGACAAGCTTTTGCGGATGCTCTGCCACTTCCGGGTCGAGATTGTTCATCAGCATGCGCAGAACAGCTTCCTGCACCCAGCCTTTTGTATTTAACTCCACTCCACGTGGAGCTTTTATAATCGAATGTTGCGATAAGCTCATCCGTAACGCCTCCATTTTGCAAAATGTATAAGTTAAAGAAGACCTACATTCTCTTCTATGATTCGAATAGATTCATCATTCTCAACAAGAGCGAACATCTTTTGCAGATCCGGGTAAAATACGCGGTCCTCCGACCATTTGGGCACATGATTGCGAATGAGCTCATAGGCGATTTCCGTTCCAGCCCCATATTTGAGCGGTTTATGAAATTCTAGCGCCTGCGCGGCAGTCAACAGCTCGATTGCGAGCACTTTGAAGGCGTTGCGAATAACTTGAACGGCTTTCAGCGCTGCTGGCGTGCCCATGCTGACATGATCCTCCTGAAACGCCGATGTAGGAATAGAGTCGACGGATATAGGATGGGACAGCACTTTATTTTCAGCAACTAACGAGGCAGCTACATACTGAGTAATCATGAAACCGCTGTTTAAACCGCCTTTTTCCACCAAAAATGCTGGCAGCTCGCTCGTATGCGGATTAACCAGCCGGTCAATTCGGCGCTCTGAGATGTTAGCAAGCTCCGCTACCGCGATTGCCGTCATATCCATCGTCAACGCCAAAGGCTCTCCATGCGCATTGCATGCCGAGATGGAAATGCCGCCATCGCCGTCGTCGAAGATGAGCGGATTGTCCGTCGCAGAGTTAAGCTCAAGCTCAGCAATTTCAACGGCATGCATGATTTTATCGCGGCATGCGCCGTGCACCTGAGGAATGGACCTTATGCTGAGCGCATCCTGAATTCTGCGGTCCTTGGACTGCTCGCTAATTTCGCTGCTCGCAATAAGCCTTCGAAGATTGTCAGCAACCTGCCATTGTCCCTGAAATGGGCGTACGCGATGAATTCGCTCATCAAACGCATAATAGGTGCCCTTTAGCGCTTCAAAGCTCATCGCACCAGCGATATCCGCCCATTTTGCAAGCTGCAAGCAGTCAAAGATCGCCAAGGCGCTAATACCGCTCATGCATACCGTTCCGTTAACTAGGCTGAGCCCTTCCTTCTCTTTCAACTCTAGCGCCCTAATTCCAGCTTCCTTCATCGCTTCCGCTCCAGTAAGCTGCCGGCCATTATAATAAGCCTCCCCCAGGCCAATCGCGACAAGCGAAATATGGGCCATATGGGTGAGATAACCTACCGAGCCCTGCGAAGGCACCCAGGGCGTTACGCCCTTATTCAACATCTGAACAAGCGTCTCAACCGTTTCCAAACGGATGCCCGAGTAGCCTTGCGAGAAATTGACGACCGCCGCAAACATAATCGCGCGCACTTGATCAGCCTTTAATGGCTCGCCTACCCCGCATGCATGACTCATGATGACGTTTTTGGAAAGCCTTGCCGCTTCGTCCGGCGTTAGTCTAACTTTGCATAGTTCACCCAGTCCCGTCGTAATACCATAAATGGGGCGCTGCTCTTCTACAAATCGTTCTACGTGGCTGCGGCATTTATTGATTTTCGCTTTAACTTCCTCGGCTAGCTCGACCTTAAGTCCTTTTCTTGCGACTGCAGCGACATCCTCAATTCGTATAGTTCTGCCGTTTATTACGATGCTGCTCAAAACAAATCACCTCCGTAGAACAAGCTTTTCCATCTGCTGCTTGAGGCTTAAACATCCGCCGTCTTTTGATATACAGGAGACAGCAGATTTTGAATATGTGAAAGGGCTACTTTGCCGATAACACGGTTTTCTTGCCCAACAACACCAACGACCTGCACGACTTCCGCACCTGTACGCAGTAGAATATCAAGCACCGATTTGAGGTCGCTGGACTCCGAAATCGTTGGAAGGGCAGGATTCACATGGGATGCGACGACCCGCTCCATCGCGGCGCTCACTTTAATGAGACTGATTTTACGGATCATATCGTCCCCACCCATCAAGTGCTGAACAAACTCGTTCTTAGGATGAAGGATGAGTTGGAGAGGAGCGTCGAATTGAACGACCTCTCCATCTTTCATAATAATAATTTTATCTGCTAGCCGAAGCGCCTCTTCCACATCATGCGTAACGAACATAATCGTTTTGTGCAGCTTCTTCTGAATATTAATCAATTCATCCTGCAGCTTGGTTCGCGTAATGGCGTCAATTGCTCCGAATGGTTCATCCATCAGCATAAACGGCGGGTCTGCCGCAAGTGCCCTGGCTAGCCCGATCCGCTGCTGTTGACCGCCGGATAGCTGACGCGGGTATCTTTTCCGATACAGCTTGGGATCAAGATGAACGAGCTCCAGAAGCTCGTCGGTTCTTGCGCTAATTCTAGCCTTGTCCCAACCCAGCATCTCAGGTACGACGGCAATGTTCTGTTCCACCGTCATATGGGGAAACAATCCGCTTTGCTGGATTACATAGCCGATCCGCCTTCTTAGATCATTGACGGGCACATTCTTCGTATCGGTACCGTCAACCAAAATACTGCCCTCCGTTTGCTCGTAAAGTCGATTGACCATCTTTAACAGCGTCGTTTTCCCGCATCCCGAAGTACCGAGCAGTACGATAAACTCACCGCTATTTACTGTTAAGCTAACATCGTTGACAGCAGGCTTTTCCGTGCCGGGATAATACTTGATCACATGTTGAAATTCAATTCCGCTCATTTTGGTCACCTCCTCCAGCTTGCATTCCTGTTATTTAAGAAATCCATTTTCTTTAAGGAATGCTTCCGCTACATCTTCTGGCTCTTTTTTGGTTTCGCCGTCCACTTCCCAGTTCAGAGATGCCATCACTTCATCCGTCAGCAATGCATTGATCTTGTTGAGAATATCGCCAATCTCCGGGTTGTTTCTCAGCACTTCGCCGCGAACTTGCGGAATGGCATGGTATGGAGGCCATAGCTTCTTGTCATCCTCTAGCGAAACGAGATTAAAGCCGGCAATTTGACCATCTGTTCCGAAGCCAATCGTCACATCAACTTGATTATCCGTTAACGCCTTGTATTTCAAGCCGATATCAAACAATTTGGCCGATTTGAATTCGAAGCCGCCATACGTTTGTTGCAAGCCTGGCAGCCCATCTCCCCGATCGGCAAATTCAGGAATAAGCGCAAAATTAAGCTCAGGAGCTTTGGCCGACAGATCAGAAAGTGTCTTTAAGCCAAATTTATTTGCAATATCAGCGGTAGTTACGATCACGTAGGTGTTATTGAATGGCGTTTGATCCAATGTCTCTATATCAAATTTTTCTTTGTAGCCTTTTTTAACCGCCTTATAGACTGCCTTTTCATCATTAGGTGCTGACTCTTTCAGGACGTCCTGAAGCGCCGTTCCTGTATACTCCGGGTACAAATCGATTTCACCGCTTTGAAGTGCTGTAAAAGCCACTTGCGTTCCGCCAAGGTTGAGCTTCCGCTCTATTTTATAGCCAGCTGCATCCAGCGCCTGCGCATACAGCTCTCCGAGGATGTATTGCTCCGTGAAGTTTTTTGATCCGATCTTGATCGTGGGCTTATCCGCTGATCCGCCAGCTTCATTGCTTGATTGACTACAAGCTGCCAAACTAACAGCCAAACATAATACCGTACCAGACAACATCAGCTTCTTAAACATATTTTTCATACCCCTTCACGCTCCTCTGATTATTGGCCCATTTTTGGGCTCGTTAATTTTTCAATCCGTCCAAATATCGAATCGCCTGCAATAGCAAGCAGACAAATCGGTACAGCGCCCACCAGCAGCATCGATGGCTTGGCCAACGCGATTCCATTTATGATGAAATCACCAAGACCTCCGCCGCCTATAAAAGCAGCTAGCGCAGCTCCCGCAATAACCTCAACGGAGGCTGTGCGTATCCCTGTAATAACGACCGGCAAGGCGAGCGGAAACTCAATTTTCCGGATAATCCGAAGCTTATTCATTCCCATCCCTTGCGCAGCTTCAATGATGTTTTTATCGACTTCCTTAAAGGCAACCACCGTATTGATTAGAATGGTAGGGAATGCAAGAATCGTCAATGCAATTAACGAAGGCGTGAATCCGACCCCCACATAAGGCATCGTAAGCGCCAGTACGGCCAAGCTAGGAATGATCTTCCCGAGATAGAACACATTCAGCACAACCATGGACAGCTTATTCCGTTTAGATAAGTAGATCCCAAGCGGTACGCTGATGAAAATACTTATCGCCAATGCGATCATACTCAGCAAAAGATGGATTTTCAAAGCTTCCCAAAAAAGGTCCGGCTTGCTCATCAGATAATCAATAGCTTCTTTGAAAACGTTCATTTCTCAGTTGCCTCCTTTCACCTTGTGTTAAGACTCACTCTTCTTTCAATGAATCGGAACACCAAGTCTGTCGCAATAACAAGTACGAGTACCGCTACGGTGCCTGCGATGATTTTGCCGGAATGATCCTGATAAATGCCTTCAAATATCAGTTTTCCAAGCCCGCCTGCATTGATGAAAGCGGCAATCGTCGCAATGCCGATCATGGAAACTGCCGCGATGCGGATTCCCGCTACTACAACGGGCAGCGCCAGCGGAACGATGATCTTGTAAATCATCCGCCACTTGCCCATCCCCATCCCGCGAGCCGCTTCTACAATAGAAGGCTCTATCCCTTTAATCGCGACCACCATATTTCGGACCAGCGCCATTTGGGAATAGGCGATCAAAGCGATTGCCGCCGGCTTCACTCCTAGGCCAAGGAAAGGGATCAACAGCGCGAATAACGCGATGCTTGGAATCGTATAGATGATGCCAAGAACCCCCAATACGGGAGACTGCACTCTCTTAAAGCGGGAGATCACCGCAGCAATCATCGCAGCAACAAGGATAGAAATGACTAGCGAAAGAGATACGAGATAAATATGTTCGATTAACAGCCCCGTTACCTTATCAAGATGTTCAAACAGATAATTCATCCTAGTCTCTCCTCTCTAGGTCTGAACAACATAAGCCAACTAATGTTATGTTTCATGACACAAACCCCCCGTTTCCCGAACAAGCATAACCTGATGTAAGATTACTTCACGTCTTAATTATAGAATTGAAAACGCTTACAATCAATGGACAAAGTTGCTCACCACTAGCACAATCTTGCTGTGCGATATTCGGAGGGGGTGCAGCTCATTATTTTTTTAAACGTACGCGTAAAATAGTTGGAATCCTGAAAACCGACCTGACCCGCAATCTGTTTAACGGACATATCCGTCGCTTCCAAGTAATATAGCGCTTTCTCAATGCGGATTTTATTCAAAAAATCAATGACGCCTAGACCTACTTCCTTCTTAAACAAATGGGCTAAATGGTAAGTGCTCACATAGCAACATTGTGCTATGTCTTCCAGTGTCATTTTGTTCTGATGGTTCTCGATGATTCGCTTCATCGCTTTGCGTGTAATTGGGGATACGTTCAATTTATTTGCTTTTACAATTTGCTCCGCAAGCATTCTCCAATAATCACATAGCTTGTTTACAAAATTGTTATATCGGACCGTGCTGTATAAGCTTTGAATCATCTTTGCGTTTTCGGATAAAATAACCGAGACATCTCCCCCTTTTACGAGAACCATGCTCGATAAGGACATGCTAAGCTCAATGGCTGCAGATTTGAACATATCGATGTGCAGTTTATAGATTAGCGCTATTCTAGCGAGCAATATTTTCAAATAATTGATAGAGCCTTCGATATCGCCAATTCGGACACGCGCAAGCAGCTCTGTTTTTTCTTCTTGGGAAATCGCCTGCTCCGCCTGCTTGGCGATTTTTTTATCCTTTTCATAGAAATAAATAACGCGATTCCCTTGAAAAAAACGATCAACAAGCGATTCCTTCGCTTCCTCGAAAGACCGATACAGCATATAGGGGCTGTCATAATAGGAGCCGATTCCCGCGGATACAGAAAAACCCTGTTGATCAACCAACCCTTGAATTTTTTGAACGATCGATAATAAGCTTTTTTTTAATGAAGGACTTTGCGGACTATCCGATGGAAGCTCCAGCAGCACCGCTAATATCCCTTCTTCCACCCAAGCCCAAAGAAAAGGCTCTGTTATCGTCTGATAAATAGCCTTGACCAGCTGCTGTCCAATTTCCATTTTCCACGTTATCGATTTATCTATAGCAAGCTCCGGGTAACGATCCATCGAAATCACAATCGTCAAATGAGGCGTAATTTCTATGCCGAGTCTTTGCTGAACTTCTTTAAAGCTGCCTTCATGTACAATTGTTCCGGAAATGAGAAGCTGTGAGAACGCTGCCTCCGTCGTTGCCTGCATCATAAAGACTCCCTTTCTTTATAAAAGTACCGCAATTCTAACCTTATCTGCCTCGTTTCGTCAATTGTAGATTATCTCCATTACAAAAAAAAAACGATTTAACTCAATCGCATAAGCACCGCTTATAACGATCGAATTATTATCGCTTTTTCCCTACTTGATTTTCTGATTATAGACGTACCGCAGTTCCGCTGACAGCTACCATAAGCATGCCCTCGCGTACCACCTCATAATCAATATCGATAGCGACGATTGCATTTGCTCCCAGCCTTGAAGCTTGGTTTTTCATCTCATCAATCGCTACGTCGCGGGCTTCTTTCAGCTTGCTCTCGTATGCGCCCGAGCGTCCTCCTACAATGTCCGTTATCGATGCAAAAAAGTCGCGTACGACATTGGCACCCATTATGGCTTCACCTGTTACGACTCCCACATAATCCTGTATGGGACGTCCTTCGATTGTTGGCGTAGTTGAAATTAGCATCGCTTAAGCTCCTCCCGCTTCATCAAGAAGCGTATCATATCGTTTTGCTTCTAATACGGAGCAGCTTTATCAGATGTTTCAATTATTTTGAATCAAGCTCCTTCATCGTTAGGTTCAATACCTGATCCGTACTCGTTTGGATCGTAATTCTGACCCGCACACCAAATTCCCGTGCATCCTTCCGAAGCCACAGCACAAAGCTCTCCTCTGCTTGCTCCTCTGACAGTTTAGTTCTGCCTACATATTTATAATCAATTATGGAAGCGTTAAGGTACGCTTTCAATGTCTCCTCCATAGCCATTTTTCCCCACTTGGCATAGGAAGGCTCTGCATGCAAGGCAGACTCCCCTGCTGTCATGACCTCAGAGTGAGAGAGGCTCAGCAGAACAAATACGGCCTTCATGACGATATGACGCAGCATTTCTTCAACCACCTGTCTTTTTCATAGTATCCGTACTAGCGTCACCTTCTTCGTTTCGTCCTATTCACTTATGTCTCATGTTCACGCCCAATTTATAGGGATATGTGCCCTTTTTTCGATTTAGGCATATTGTAAGGTATGATAAAAAGGAGGCACACCATGATACCTAATCAGCCTTATGTGCAACAAACGGCTGGCATGCCGGATTATTACCAGCACATGCAAATGAATTCCCTTCAACCCGAAATAAATAAACCTCTCGAGAGTGAGATGACTCAGAAATCCCATTGCCATTGCTGTGTAGATCTAAGCCACATGCATGATTTCCATCATATGTACGATCAACACCACATGCACGGCTACTATCCAATGCACGATTTCCATCATATGCATGATTATCATGATATGCACGATTTCCATCATATGCATGATTATCATGATATGCACGATTTCCATCATATGCATGATTATCACGATATGCATGATTATCATCCGATGCATGACTTCCATCCTGCGATGCATGATTCAATGGATCACCATCATCCTCATGAAGGCTGGGAATACACCTCAATCGATTATCATCACGAATGGTTTCATCCATGGGTTCACCCGCACCATGCGCTTCATGCGCATCATGCGTGTTATCCCGTCGTATGTTACTCGACTGAGAAAGAGAAAGAGAAAGACCAGCCAAGATAGGTGCTCAGTCCTCTGTTTTATCAAATGAATAAACCAAAAAGGACAGAGGAGATGTCGATGACATTCCCTCTGTCCTTTTTGGAATAAACCGCTAGTGAGCCAAACTCCCCTCAAGCCGCGAACGGACTCGACAATGACCGACCGGAATTTGAATGAGACTTGTATGCCCGCGAGAAGCCATATTATAAAGATCATTGCTTATTTGGGCATCAAAACCGAGCAGCGGTCGCCCCCCCATTTGGACTGCGGAAGTTGCCAGCAGCAAGCGATGGACGAGCATCCCTGCCTCCATCTGCAGGATGCGATAGCCTCGGCAACCCAGTTGCACCTGGAGATCGTCCATATCCCCTGCGACATGAAAGCATAACGGCACTTGATGCAAATTCACATTATCCAATGACATTCCATGCTGCAGCCAGGACCGGAGATCGCCGTCACGAACCGGTTCCAAGGCATGTGCAGAAACATTATAGCGATAGGCGCCATTACTAATACCTTCAACGCCGTAGAAGCACCCATATAGAGAAACGCGAGACTCCGGCTTCTCCTGCTTGCCGTCCAGATCATTTCGATACTTAAACGATGACATCACTTCTTGCAACAGAGCTGCAAGACTACATTGACCAACCGGCTGCAATACGAATTCAATTTCCGGCGAATAACGTTCTCGCAATACGGACGCCAGATCATATGTCAGCCTTTTTACTTGAGGCAGCCTATGTGATCCTCCTTTAATCGAATTCTCCTTCTCCCTCCCAATTTGCCGAAACGAATGTGAATATTCCAGCATGGAAGCTTCATTCACTTGGATTAGCATCGGATATTCCGATACTCTTCTCGATCGCATATAGTGCTCATGCCGAGTCACCGCAAGCTCCCTGCACAATTCGTCTGCGGATATGTGTTCCGCGCCTTCTTGCACAGGTAAGAACCATTGCATTTCCGGCTCTGCTGACAGCGGAATGACCGCATACGCGCTCTCTTCCCGCTCGGATAATCCTAAAAGATGATTGACAGCACGGTCCAAAAACTGGAAGTACACACCCGTCTCAAAGCCAAACCTTTTTGACACTTCCAGCAGTTGTCCAATCAATAATCCGGCATCCAGACCCTGCAAGCGATATGAAAAATTATCGTACTTAAAATAATTTTTCCAAAACATAGTCGTTACGAAAGCGACGCCGAAGCAAGCAGGCAAGTCACAGCGATTCCCCAGCGCCTTGCTTAAATAATTGTCATGCTGCCCTTCACGCAGCAGAATCAACCGGTGATGCGCCGCATCATAATGGTAAATGCCGTGAGGCAGGTCCTCCAGCTTCAGATAAAGGTAAAGCTCGCTGGGATATAGCCCACCGCCTGAAGGAACGAATCGCCTGCAAAGCTGTAGAGAGGTTCCCCATTCATCCCCTGCATCCGGTCCATAAACAGATTGGCTCAGTTGCGCAAGACCGAATGTGTACCAAAGAAAATGACCGAGCTCCCGAAGATTTGGCTTAGCACAATCCCGCTCTCCCGCAAGCGTCAGCGGAACCTCGGCAGAAAGAGGGTAAGCAGGCAAGCCCCTATAAAGCTTATAGGGGAGCGGCGCGTCTTCCCAATCGGTCTCCCCATCCTTTGATTTGGCCATATCCGGGTCGAATTGCAATTGGTGAAAAAATGCCTTCAGACTCATTCCTTCTCCTCCTAAAGGCTTGCTTGGGGCATACGATTTGAAAATGCAGTCGCGGCTTACGGAAATGGATGCGGATGCGGATTAAGCTGTTCTGGCTTAAGCGGCTTCTCGACATACCCTAGCTCCGCAGGTATTCTTAGTACCCGCTCCAAGCCCGTCAAGCGAACAAGATGATGCCCGAACGTCATTGGCAGCATGCCCGGAATCAATACCTTTACGCAATGAAGCCCATTTCGAAGCGTTTCCGGCGTCGTCTGATCCACCACGATCACGTCCAGACTGAGCTCGCGGAATGCTTGAAGGATATCCTTTAAATCATCAGTCAAATCCGCATGCTTCTCTTTTGGCTTAAACGCTTCTTCGAAAGTAAGGCGCGCACGATCATTTTGGAGTAAAAAATGAAAACGATCCTCGGCTTCCTTCAAGCTGTACAGCATCGAATGATCGTCCATTTGACGAACGAGCAGCGGATCATCGAGCATTTGCTCATATTGCTCCCGGTTCTCTTCCAGCTTCTCATTCAACGACAGCAGCATGCCCGAAATTTCATGGATCGCGCCTTTTACCGCACGCACCGGATCAGGATGGGCGCCAGCCGCGCATATCAGGTTGACACCTTTATCAGCCTTGTTTTTGGCGAGCACCCAAATGCTTGGAATGCCATGCTCGAGCGTCGAATTGAATGCGTAAACATCGTAGCCGACAACCTCTCGCAAACGCTCGACCATTAAATCCAATTCAAGATCGCAAGCAGAAATAAGATCAAGAGGATCTAGCTGCAGCTGCGCGTACCAGGTCATTAGGAACGAATCGCGTTCGACTACTTCCATTATTCCGTAAAATATAGCTTCCTCCAGGCTGCCGCCTAGCGCGCATCCATTTGAGGTTTCATAAACAAAGCCATGTCCGCATCCTGAGCTATAATAGGCAAGCAGCTCTGGCACGAGAATAGGCCGCTCCTGCAAAAACGAATAGCCCCATACCCAATCGATTGGCCTGCTCGGATCAAACGGTCGAAATGGAAAGCCCGGGCTATCATAATTAACCTTCTCGTGAATGCCAACCAGAACGGGATCGAGCGCCTGGTCCTTCAAGTTGCGGTAGCTGTCATGAACGGTCGTTTGCTTCCCGCGCGGCGACATGCCGCAATATCTCTCCAAACCTTCTAAAATAGCAGTCATTTCGCTGTCGGCAAAAGAATGTGTGCGGCCAGCACAGCCTTCATCACTCGAGAACAATGGCAAATTGATGCTCGAATCGGCAAACGGCGAATGGAGATCGATCATTTTTCCGTTCAAAAAGCCCGTCCGAGCATCCAGATAATCCTTCGCCAAAACCCCTTTCAGCTCCGTCATCGATCGACTGCGGTAGCTGTTTTCACTGATTTTCAAGCTAGGCTGAAGGGTAATTCGGGATGCTATCGCAGAATCCTCCGGGATCTGGCCACATAAAGGACAAAGCGGGTCTGGCAAAAAGAAATGAGACGAGCTATTCAAGGCTTGCAGATGAATAAACGTTAATCGATTTTCCGTTAGAGCAGGACCATCCGCAACAACTCTTCGAGCTTCCGATGCAATAATTTGCGCCATATGCAAAAGACCTAAACGCGAAGACCATACGTCGGGCGAAGTCCCTCCATGCATGAAGTGCTGCTGCTGGATTTCCCACATTTCCTTCCGGTCATTGCCAGCCATGAGGCGTCGAAGTTCTGCACACTGGGAGCATCCCGCCTTTCCCGGTACTACCATCGGCCCGATCACGCCTTCTCCAAACGATACAAATCCGCGAAGCCAAGGCATCCCAGAGCGCTGGAACAGCTCCTCCGCGAACAAATGATCTGAAGGATTATAACCATCATGCAGAACAAGCGCCAGCTTAGCCATCTCCGGTACTTCAGTCGAAAAATCGTTTTGCCTCAAAATCTGATGGTCTTCAGATAATTCGCTGCACACGAAATCTACTAGCTGACCCTCCCCTATAATTGCCAAGATAGCGCTCATTTTCCGCCCTCCTCTCCAAGCGACACGCCGAATGCGCCAGCCAGATCCTCCTTCAAGAATGACTCGACCGTTAAGTCAAAAACAAGCAGACGCTTGCTGCTCTGATTTAATCGTCCAAGAGCGGATAGCAATATTTCTCGGTGTCTTGTTGAATCGATTGCCGGTATCGTTACATTCTCCGTCGCTTCGTCTTTGACACTCACAGAAAGCCAGTTGACCGCATCCGCCGTATCGATAGTCGCTTGGTTTTGGGTATCTAGCAGCGCGCGCTGCAATGCTCTGCGCAGCGCCCCAGTGCGATTGTAGTCAACCGCGCCATACCAGCTGCCTTTTGTTCCGACCCACACGACAGGGAATCCTAGAACATCCTCTCCAAAAGCAAGCGTCGGCGCATCTGCCATCGTCGTTAACGCACTTTGATAATACCGGCTGCGTACATCATCTATTTGACCAATACATGCTAAAACGGCAGAAGGATCATGCTCTATAAGCTTCTGTTTAAACGCTGCTGTCAAACATTTTTGCAGGCCTCGGCAAATACCCTCCGCGATCGACTCCCCCGCTCCGACGCCTAAAAATTCAAGCGCCAGACGCTTGTCAGAGCTGCTGTCCTCCCCCTGCTTGGCATGGATAAGCAAATCAGTCATTCTCGATAAATAAGATTCGATTCCGGCAAGCCCAGCCTCCCTCCGCGCTTCCTCATGATTAATGCCATTGCAAATCATCTCCGAAAGCAGCTCCGCCGGCCCTGTTGACAGCGGATCTACCGCCTGAACAAGGCATTGTGACAGCGGAAGCTGCAGTAATTCCCCTTCCTCCCAGCGGTGAAAAACACCTGTTTCACTAGACGTTAACTGGCTGAAGCAAGTGATCAAGGCCGTTGAATCCTTCTCTTCTTGCTCCCTTTCCAGCAATAAATCCAAATTTTCTATTCGTTTGATAGAAGGACGGCTACCCGCAAGCGGATGCGGGAGAAACGGATGCCAGCCTCCCTCCAAAGTCTCCAAATCAAGCAGAAACAATTTATTTTTGAGTGCGGACACTGCAACTTCCGTGGCTGTTTTCAGCCATTCAAAGACGATGACATTAGCTAGCATCGCTTCTGCGGTAGACGAGGGCGTGTGATGCTGTGGATCTTTATGAATAGCGGGATGATGGACCCTTAGCCAAGCAGAATCCCAGTCCCCATCCGAGTCCGGATGGATCAGCGGTCCGGCTAGACCAGCTTGCTTCAGCATCATAGCAGGAAGCAGCACCTTCCTCTCCTGCCTGCAAATCTCTTGCAGCGCTCTCAATCCCGGTTCGCCATCCTCATCCGACACGAACAATATGGCATCGAACGGCTGCACCACCGACCGCCAATCGATCTTGCCCTCACTTTGCAAAGAAATCTCGTCCAACTTGATCTCTTGGTCCTCACGACGGGCATGCTCTACGAGCTCCAATATTCGCTTTCGATTCGTCGATCCATGATTCGTAATCAGCATGTGAATATGAGGAATTCCAGACTCTAACAAGGACTTTATTAAAGAAACAAAAAAAGAGCCAAACCCGACGGCAAGTACGTTTGACTGTCGAAAAAGCTGAAACCGGTAAGCACCCGAGCCTTCAAAGCTGTCCAAAAATTCAATTTGAGAAGCATATTTCTTAAGCACAGCCTCCTGCAGCGTATGCGATTGATCCTGGCTTACATCCCGAACATAACCGTTCGCATACAGCACTTCCGCGATTTCGTATACATGCTTCTTGTATTGCTCCGGCAATCCGTCAGTCAAATCATTCATCGTGTTCTCGCCGTTAAAGACCGGCATTAATTTCTCAATCCATTGGCCGATCGTACTGCCCTCCATCCGAAACGAGCCAATATTGTTCCGAAAATAGACGCTTCCGTCAGAGCTCGGGAGAAAAAAAGTATCCCCTCTCACTTTAAGACGCATAGAAGGATCCAAATGCCATTCCTCCTTATCGTGAATAATGCCAATAAAAAAACTTTCAACCTTTTCCTCTTTAAAGGTATGTATGGCTATTTGTCCGTCATGCCAGTTCTTAACTAGAAAAAACACCCCTGTCAGCTAAATCGCTTACAGAGGTGTCTTGAATCTTCCACTTATTTAAAAGGCATTAGCGGCAGCGTGCACAACCAGAACAACGAGCGCAGCCTCCGCAGCGGGCACAGCCTCCGCATCTGAAACAGTTGCTGCAACTTGCGCAGTTTCCACAGGAACAAAAACCGATACAAAAGCCAATGCAAAAACCGATACAAAGCCGTGCATTGTTTGGATCCACTTGACCTTGACCGGCATTTGGCGTCATACCACTCGATTTGTAAGGGTCAATATTCAAATTTTGAAGATCATTCTTAAATTCATTCATCTCAGCAGCCTCCGTATATGTTCATCATTTTTTCAACGGTTTAGACTAGAATGAACGACTGAAGTGAAAGCAGCTCAAACTGGCCTTATGCCGTTGTTCGTTCATGACATATACGTATGAAATTACCTCCGCTAGTGTTACTGCTGCAACCGCCTAGTTGCCAAAATAATTAACTTACTCATACGCATGCAAAGAGGCTGCCTCCAAAGTCATTGACCTTGAAGGCAGCCTCCTACTTATGAAAGGCTTTGTTTAGCTTACTCTACAATACGCGTTTTCTTCTTGCGGTTTAAGAACTCATATACGATAGGGACGATAATAAGCGTAAGCAGCGTGGAGCTCGTTAAGCCGCCGATGACAGTAACAGCCATCCCTTTGGAGATCAAACCGCCGGATTCAAAACCTAAAGCAAGCGGAAGCAATGCGCCAACCGTCGCAATCGCCGTCATTAAGATCGGGCGAAGGCGAGTACCCGCTGCTTCAATCAATGCATCGCGTACGGATAGGCCTTCCTTCTCCTTCTGAATCACTCGATCGACAAGTACGATCGCATTCGTTACGACAATACCGATCAGCATCAGCGCTCCGATCATAGCCGTCACGCTAAGTGTTTCCCCAGCAATGAGCAGGCCTACTAATGCGCCGATAATCGTAAATGGCAAGGAGAACAAAATGGCGAATGGCGTTAAGGCTCCGCCAAACGTAATAACGAGAACAAGATATACAACCGCGATTGCGGCAAGCATCGCAAGACCAAGCTGCGTAAACGATTCATTGATTTGCTCCGTCACGCCGCCCATATCAATGTCAACGCCAGCTGGCAGATCAGTATCATCAATCAGCTTCTGAATTTCAGCGGATACTTTACCAACATCAGAAGCTGTTACATCTGCTTTTATCTCGGCATAAATGCGGTCATCGCGTCTTGTGATCGTATTTGGCGATTCGCCTTCCTCGATCTTGACCACATCCTTAAGCGCCACTTCTGTACCAAGCAGTGAGGTTAACTTCACATTCTCAAGATCCGCTTTGCTCGTATAGGTTTTGCTTTCAACCTTCACATAAACATTAAATTGCTCGCCATCCTTCTCAATCGTCGTCAGAACGGGACGTTCGCGAACGGGACTAAGCGCCATCGCAATTTGACCTGCAGTAAGGCCATTTTGGCTTAGCTTCTCTTGATTAGCGACGAGACGATATTGCTCATACGTTGCAGACAGGCTGGAATCAATATTTTTCAGGTCCTTGTGGTCTGCAAGCTTCGCCATTAAATCATCGACAACGGGCTGAAGCGACTTCATATCCGGTCCAAACACAAGCATCGAAATGCCCGATCCTCCAAGTCCGCCTCCAGTAAAGTCCTGCTGCTTCCACTCGCCTTTTCCGCCAAGCTCCTGCAGAAGCGGTACTATTTTTTCTTTCTCATTTGTAAATTCAGCAAAAGCTTCATCATAGCTCAAGTTGAACAACGCTTGCTTGGATGCTCCTGGGCTAAATGGATTTTGTCCGCCAACAGCATACTGCACGACTGCAACGCCTTCGCGATCCAGTAATTTTTTCTCCGCCTCAAGCGCCATCTCCTCAACCTGCTCGCGAGTTTCGCCAGGTGCCGGGTTGTAAGAAATGACCATCATTTTCTGTTCGTCGCCTGATATGAAGCTAGTCCCGATAACAGGAACGAGGAACAAGCTGCCGACTAGGAGAAGTACGGCCAATCCAAAAGCGATAAGCTTGTGGTTCAACGACCACCGCAGCACGCCTTTATACCATTCAGCCATACGTCCGGGTTTATCATGATGCGCCTTCCCTGGCTTTAGGCCCTTGCGGAACATCATATGAGCCAGCATAGGAACGACGGTAATTGCAACTACAAGCGATGCTAAAAGTGCAAAGACGATGGTTAAAGCGAACGGAAGGAACATTTCGCCAATCATGCCGGATACAAGTCCGAGCGGTAGGAATACGGCGATCGTTACGATCGTTGATGCCAAGATCGGGATGAACATTTCCTTCGTTGCATCGAGAATTAATTCCTTGCCCTTAAGCTTTTCAGTTGAGAGCGCCATTCGGCGGTAAACGTTCTCGATAACGACAATCGAGTCGTCAATAACGCGTCCGATTGCTACGGTCATTGCCCCAAGCGTCATAATGTTCAGCGTAATATCCATTTGGCCCAAGATTAGCAGCGCGATAAGGATAGACAGCGGAATGGATACGACAGCAATAATCGTAGAACGAATGTCACGCAAGAATATCATAATGATGATAACCGCGAATAATGCCCCTATCATCGCCTTGCTTATCATCGTATGAACGGAATCCTCGATCGGCTTGCCTTGATCAAGCGTCGTTACAAAGGATAAGCCAGCATTTTTACTTTCCAGTTCTTTAATTTCTTCTTTAACGTTGTTTACGACGTCGACCGTATTGGCATCAGCCGATTTCACTACATTTAACCCGATTGCATCCTTGCCATTCGTTCTGGAGATCGATTCCGCTTTGCCGACAATGCTAATATCCGCAATATCGCTAAGCTTGACGCCCGGCATGATGATTAATTTTTTCAGATCATCCTCGCTGGAAACATTTCCGTCAACAACGATCGCTTTCTCCGAATCGCCAAATTCATATATGCCAAGCGGCACCGATATCGCCGAGGCTTGAATCATGCCTTTCACCATATCTTCGGTTAATCCGATTTGCTTAAGTTTATCCGCTTTGAATGCCAGCTCGCCTTCCATTACGTTTTGGCCCGACATTTGAATGCTGGCAACACCATCAATGCCTTGCAAACGAGGCAAAATATTATTTTGCACTTCCTTTGTAAGCTGCTCCAAATTCATGCTGTCGTCTGATAAGCTTAGCGACAAAACCGGGAAGGCATTCAGACTGATCCTGGATACCGATGGGTCCTGTGCACCCTCTGGAAGCGATATCTCTGCAAGCACATTTTTCACTTCTGCAGCCGCTTCATCCATATCCGTCTCATACGTATATTCGATTACAACCGATGAAGCATTCTCATAGGATGTAGAGCTAACCACGTTAACACCCTTCAAATTGCGCGTACGCTGTTCGATTGGCTTCGTCACTTTCTCCATAATTTCTTCAGGAGCAGCGCCAGCCAAAACCGTCGTTACGCTAACGATAGGCACTGTAATGTCCGGCAAAGTCTCCATCTTCATATTCATGCCGGAGTAAAGCCCGGCAAACAAAACGAGCAGCGTCAAAATCCATAAAGCAAATTTGTTGTTAAGCGAAAATTTGATAATACTTTTCAATGGGTTCCACTCCTCGTCTTCTATCTTTGCTTGCTATACTTTAAAGCGATAGCCCACTCCCCAGATCGTTTCAATATATTGAGGCTTCGATGGGTCATGCTCTATCTTCTCGCGCAGCCTCCGAATATGGACCGTTACCGTAGCTGCGTCGCCATTGGAATCTAACCCCCAAATCCGCTCAAACAGCTCTTCCTTCTCGAATACACGATTCGGATGCGAAGCGAGCAGCAGCAGCAGCTCATACTCCTTTGACGTCAGCATAGCTTCCTGTTCATGAATCATAACTCTGCGGGAAGGCTTATCAATAAATAATCCGCGAATGCGAATATGGTCGCCTCGCTCGCCTTTATCCCCGGTAAGGCGCTCATATCGAGCCAAATGCGCTTTCACGCGAGCAACAAGCTCGCTTGGACTAAATGGTTTGGTCATATAATCATCAGCGCCAAGGCCAAGACCTCTGATTTTATCGATGTCTTCCTTCTTGGCTGTCACCATTAGAACAGGAATGTTGACGGATTGCCTAATTTGCCGGCAAATTTCGAAGCCGTCTATTTTGGGCAGCATCACATCCAATATGATGAGGTCAAACTTTCCTTCTAATGCTTTTTCCAGCCCGATATCGCCTCTCCCTTCGATGTGTACGGAGAAACCATAGCTTTCCAAATAATCACGTTCCAGCTCGGCAATGGCCTTCTCGTCTTCAATGATTAGTATGTTCTTCATGCTCACCCACCGTTTTGACGGCTGTCGACTTCGGAAGAGTTAGACAGAATTTAGCTCCGCCATGCTCTACATTCTCTGCCCATACGACACCGCCATGCCCTTCAATAATTTGTTTGACAATCGCAAGGCCGAGGCCGCTTCCTCCTGTTTCCGAGTTGCGCGATTGCTCTGCACGATAGAATCGATCGAAAATATACGGCAAATCCTCATCATCAATCCCAGGGCCTGTGTCTTCGATTTCCACCAGAGCATAATGCCCTTGCTCCTTCACTCTGACTTTGATCTCCTTGTTTGCGAGTTCGGATTGCTGACCCATATATTTGACACAGTTATTCAAAACATTAGTGAGCACTCGGCTTAGCTTATCAGGATCTGCAGCGATAAAAATCGAATTCGCAGCATCCTCCAGAAAACGCAGTTTAACGCCTGACTTGTCCAGATCAAAGCGCTGCTCTTCCAAAAAATGCTCCAAATAACGACGAATATCGATGACTTTGAAATCGAATGCGACCGTTTGAAGATCAAGCTTGGAAAACAGGAACAGCTCATCGATTAATTGATCCATGTCAGTTGCTTTCCGATAGATCGTTTCCATATAACGCTTGCGCTTCTCATCCGTATTTGCAATTCCATCCATAATCCCTTCAACGTAACCTTTAATCGCTGATATTGGCGTTTTTAAGTCATGGGAAATATGCGATAGCAGCATCTTTCGATTTTCCTCATATTGCAAGCTTTGTTCGATGGACTGCTGCAGTCTCACCCTCATTTCCTCGAATGCGATGCTCAGCTGTCCAATTTCCCCTCTCGTCGTCGCCACGACCTTGTGAGACAAATCGCCATCCTTAATCTGCAGCGCCGCTGCCTCCAGCTTCTTAATCGGTCGTATGATGCTTCTGGAAACAAAATATGTAAGGAGCAGACTTGTTAACCCAATTATAGCCAAGGTGAATACATTGCTCGCGGGTCTCCAGTAAATGGGAACAATGTCATTTCGCCTAAAAAGCACCACCTTGCCTTCGCTTCCATCCGGATAATCAAAATGCAGCACGTTAGTCTCAAATCGGAATGAATGAAAGTTCACCGACTCTGGCGGAAGGTTCAGCAGTTTCTGCCAATTTTCTTTCGGCTCGAGCTGATCGAGGAAGGGAGCAATCGATATGATCTGTCCATTCTTGGAAATGAGAAGTCCTGCCCACAGCTCTCCCAGCCTTTGTTGGATATCAATCAAGTATTTCTCATTCTCCAGCTGTCCCGAGTCATTTTTCAACACATAAGACAATTCGCCATAGACGAGTGCTTGCTGATAAGGCTCCGATCGCTCTTTTTCAAAATATTGACTGACATCCTCTTCCCCGCGTGCATAAAAAACGAATAGCAAAAATAGAAGCATTAATATAAGCGGTACAAATACCATGGCTAAGTAAGACATGTACAGCTTCACTCGGATCGACAATTCCGTTCACGCCTCGCTTAAACTTTATTGTTGAGTCTATGGTTAATCATAAAGGCTATTTCTAAACGAACTTGGAACCAATTCTTACGAAATTATTACGTTTAGTTATATAGGCTTCGATTCTATTAATGTCATTATTATTTAATGCAATAAAATATTTATAAGATTAAATTGTACAGTTTAGTTTCTTTTTGAGATGAAAAGCGTGCTAAGGATAAGGACTGCTGCTAGTATCCAGTGATAAATAACCCACACTTTTAATGAAAACTCCTCCTGGTCAAACAAAAGCTTATAGCAAAAAATAATGCCGATCAGTAAGAGAGAAAATAAGATTCCAAGTGCAGTCCGGCGATTCTGAGCCGCAATTTGCATTGCTGAAGTTACAAATAGCCCTACACATGCGGAGGTTATCGGCGCTACTACCCAAATGCTGATGGAGAAGAAGCTGCCTGAAAATAGGAGTTTGCCTATTAGCAAAGCTAATGCAACAAAAACGAGAAGCCCCCATTGCAAATAGGCGCTTTGCTGCTTAATATATTTTTTATTCCTCGCACGATTCTTATACCAATTTAAATACCGATAAAAAAAATATAATCCCGGAACCAATGCCCCAATAACGGACAACGAAAGCTGGAGGATATGATAGACATGATCCCCTAAGATCATGCTTTGCAGAAAAGGCAGTCTCATTACAAAAAAACCGCCGCTATGCGTGAAATGATCTAAAAATACATGCGAATAAAAACCAATGAACAGAGATAAACAAAAGAATAGCCACTCAGCGGCTGTCGCCAATTGCCATGGGCGATTCAAGGATGCAGCAAAAGCTCTGATTCCTCCAATGTCCGGCAGCAGCTCAGGTATAGATGGCTTAATGATGCGGTGAAAGGCAAATGCAAACGCTATGCAAATAGGGAGTACCAACAGAAGGAAGCCGGATATGGAATGGCCGATGGAACGAAACGGCTGCATGGCAATAAAGTATTCTATATCCGGAGCCATACTACCCAGTATTAAACCAGTCAGGCTTAAAGAAGGAATAGCTTTCTTTAGCGGCGCCGCAAAGAGCGGATGAGATAATGTGAAAGGCATCTTTTAACCGCAGCTCCTTCTATTCATTTAATGTACCAAACTTCGGAAACGGCCAAATGCGGAATATCGCTTTTCCTTCAATGCTTGACCGTGCTATCGGTCCGAGCTCCCTGCTGTCCATACTATGCTCGCGGTTATCGCCCATCACGAACAGCTGACCCTCTTCTACTTGAAATGGGACGGCTACACTGCCCGCAAATGTTTGACCTTTGACATACTGCTCTTTGATTATCTCTCCGTTTATGTAAACCGCTCCGTTTTGAATATCAATCACATCGCCTGGCAAGCCAACAACGCGTTTGATTAGGCGAAGCTCGCTCTCAGGACCGTTAATAATGACAATATCACCGTGCTTCGGCTCGTGGAAGCGATATGACCACTTGTCTTCAATTAACCGTTGTCCCGCTACTAGCGTATTTTGCATGGACACATTTTGGACCTCCGATTGCGCATACACATACGTCTGAAACAGCATGGCTACGACAATCGCAATCGTTAGCGAGACGGTCCACTCCCTCAGCTCTTTAACCCATTTTTTAGTTTGACGTCTTTCTGTTCTCATTCACATTCACCTCTTCAATTAATGGCTGCTGCAGGCTATATCGTAAAACGTTCCCTGCTTAATACGCCATTCACTGGTGAAAGTTCCCAGACGGGGTCCTATGAATGACAAATGACAGTCCAGAAAGCGAAAAAATTCTGGACTGTCATGTTTAGCTGTCAGATGATTAGAACCTAATTTAGTTTCTTTATTACAACTGATGCGTTTACGTTTGTTTGTGTTCCACCGGCTGAGGTCTGAAGAGTCACCGCTGCAGCAGAAAGACTATTTCGCAGTGTAAGTGTATCTCCAGCTACTAGCGTAAGGATAACCTGACCTTCGTTTTGCTGAGTGCCCGCACCCGAGCCATATACGGTTCCTGGAACGGGAAACAGCGCGCCATTAACAAATAATCCGAATTGGCTCGGTTCTACACCCGATGCTGAAAAAGTAACCTCATAGTCTCCCCCTTCTGTAACAACAATACCAGCAGTTCCGGGAAAATGCGTAATTCCAGGTGTTAAGACACCATTCGAATCAAATAGAACATCAGCATTTAACGCGACCACTTGAGGTCCTACATTGTAAATATATCCATACTGGGATAGTCCGCCTGCGGCTCCTGTTGCGCCAGTCGCTCCTGTGGCTCCGGTACCTCCGACAGCACCCACACTGCCGGCTGTCCCTACTGCACCTGCAGCGCCGACTTCTCCTGCTGTCCCTACTGCGCCTGCCGATCCAACACTGCCGGCTGATCCTACTTCTCCTACTGTACCTGCTGAGCCTACTGAGCCTGCTGATCCTACTGCACCTGCTGATCCAACTGCACCTGCTGCGCCTGCAGAGCCAACACTACCTGCCGAACCTACACTTTCGACACGTTCTACATTACGAGGCCTAATTACACGTACTATTCTTTTTCTAATGATAATTTTTTTACAACATCTTTTTCTTTTCGAGTGTTTCTTTCTCTTCGTAGGGCAGATTATTTTTTTACAGACCTTTTTGCGTTTTCGTTCAAGACAACCCAATACAAACACCTCCATATATATTTGAGTTATACTACTCAATTTATCTATTAATGGTATGGACATTTGTCTTCAGACTCATAGACTGCTATCTATCTTTTGCAAAAATAGGTATGAATATAAGGTAGATTCATCTGCCGGGGGTTAATATTGCTCGTATTTTCGGTCACCGTTGGTTAAGAGAGTTCATATAATAGAAGGGACAACCCAATAATAGTTTCACAATAGGACCCTCACAATGATCATTGTGAGGGTCCTTTTTTATTCGTATACCCTTTTGTTTCTATACCTATATTCCTGATCTGCTTGCGGTTTTTGATTTCGCTGTGCTTGAAAATTAGGAAGTGACAACGGAAGCTGCCATGCGATAAAGTGAAGCAGAAAGGGGATGTTCAACTGCAATGAACCAAATAACGGCTGCGCAAAGATTGCTTTTTACGACTATAACGATTCTTTACTGGACTTCTATGTACGTCTATGTGCCAACCTTATCGCCTTACTTAAGCGATCGCGGATTATCCTTGCCTTTTATCGGCATCGTGCTTGGAAGCTATGGCTTCGTACAAATGTTTGTCCGCTTTCCGCTTGGCATCTTGTCGGATCGCTTCGGAAAACGCAAGCCATTCATCCTGCTTGGCATGCTAACCGCTGCTATAAGCTGCTTGCTGTTTCTTATTCCAGGACTTTGGCTATGGCCGCTTGCGGGCAGGCTTATGGCTGGCGTATGCGCGTCCACATGGGTTGCATTCACTGTGCTGTACGCCAGCTACTTTGGTGCAGGCCAGACTGGCCGTGCAATGGGCAATATTAGCGTCATGACCGTGTCCGGTCAAATGATCGGCATGCTGTTTAGCGGCTGGCTCAATGATGGCTTTAACTCGAAAGCCCCGTTTACGGTTGGAGCTGCCATTGCTATTATCGGATTGCTGCTAGCATTCATGCTGAAGGAGCCTCGTTTAGAGCAGCGTGACCAGCCGGGCATGTCTTTTGCCATGATCAAAAAAGTCGTACGAACAAAAACGCTGCTTCAGGTATCTTTGCTCTCCATACTTGCTCATGGTGTCCTGTTCATTACGATGTTTGGCTTTACGCCGCTCAAAGCAGAAGAAATGGGTGCCGACGGACTTAAGCTAACGCTTCTTGTTTTTGCTTTTATGCTCCCTCATGCCTTCGCTTCACTCGTAACCGCGAGATGGTTTACACCCAAATTTGGTTACTGGGGCACGATTGGAACCGGCTTTATTTTGAGTGCGATATGTACGGCGGCTATGGTTTTTGCGGATTCATTCGGCGTACTCGTCGCGACACAGGCGATAAATGGTTTTGCGCAGGGACTGCATATGCCTTTGCTGCTTGGTCTTGCCATTCGCGACGTTGAGCTTCCCGGGCGGGCGACCGCTATGGGCTTGTATCAAGCCTTATATGCCGTGGGGATGTTCTCAGGACCCTTTCTAGCTGGCTGGTTGAATGAAAGCTGGGGCCTTAACGGAGGCTTCCTGTTTGGCTCGCTGCTTGGCGCTGTTGCATTCATTCTAGTTGTGATGTGGGCGATGACGGAGCGCAAGTCGTCTCGGCTAAGCATAGCGGGCAAACGCTCGGACGAAGTAAGCAGATGACAATAAAGCCACAGCTCGTGCTTGATATTGGCGGCGTGCTTGCGACAAATCTGTCTCCTCTCTTCTGGAAGCTGCTCGCAGCTGAAGCCATCGTGTCTGAAGAAGAACTCTATGCAGCTTATAAGAAGCAAATCAGCGAACGCCTATGGACAGGAGATATAACGGAGGAGCAGTTCTGGCTATGGCTCAGTGATTATACGCCATTGCTTGGAACTGAGAGAGCTAGAGGTTTTATCGATACCAGCTTGCAGCCACTGCCTGCACTTGCAAGAGTAGCCGAATGGAGCGAGATCGCCGATGTTCATTTGCTGAGCAATCATCTTCCTGAATGGGTTGAACCGATCGTTAAGCCGCTCAAGCCTTATTTGAAGAGCATTACGATTTCAAGCTTGTCAGCAGTCAAAAAGCCACATCCGGATATTTACGCTAAGACAGCCGCCTATTTCCCCACTGGAAGCATGGTTTTGTTCGTTGATGATCAGGCCAAAAATATAAAACAAGCAGCGTCGCTTGGCTGGCGAACGCTGCTTGCCGATGAGGATGGAGAATGGATTCCGCTCGTCCTCCCGCTCCTAGAGCAAGAAAGCGAGCAGGAATAGCAACAGGCCGCTTGCCGCAGCAATACTTAGCAGCCAAGCGTCAGCTCGGCCGAGCTGAAGGCGGAAGCCGTAGGTAGGCTTTCGCTTCGAATAGCCGAAGCCGCGCGCCTCCAGCGCATCCGACATTTGCTCAGCAAGTCGAAGAATAGAGCGCATATAAGGAATAAGCACCGAAAGAATCATTTTAAACGGCAACTTCTTCAGCGGCGCAGCAGCCTTCCCTCTCGCATGAGCGAGCTTCGCAAACCGCTCCCACTCCCCTGATAGCAGCGGGATAAACCGAAAGATAAGCGTGACGACTAGCGCAAACGAATGAATCGGCACTCGCAGCCTGCTGAGCCAGCCTAGAGACTGCTCGATCGCCCGCTGCAGCCTGTAGGGCGACATCAGCTTAAGCAGCGGCATCCCCAGCAGCATAATCAGAAGCAGCTTGCCGAACCTTAAAGCAATTGGCCATACCTTGCTCCAGTCGAAGTCGAGCGGGCTAAAGCCTATTCCCCCTATTACGCAAAAGATGACAATCATAATGACATAAGCTCGTATTACCCGATTCCACGGCCTGATAAGCGCTCGAAAAGGCGTCAATAGAGACAAGGTTACAATCACAGCTAGCGACAGCTCCAAAAACGATTTTTGTGCAAGCACGCTTGCTGCAAGAAATAAATAGACGAGCACGAGAGCACGTGGATCAAAACGATCGGAACGAAGGAGCGTAGAGCTTTCCTTTGTCGCTCCCACATGCGCTCCATTAAGTGGATGTCCAGCATCTTCATTGCGCTCATCAGCATCTAAGTTATGGTTATTAACTTCTAATTGTACTGAAGGCGCATTCTTATTTACTTGATTAGCAGTTAGTTGTGAGCTACGCATCAATTGATGAGCTGCAGCTGCTGCGGGAGCGATTGCAGCCGTGCCGACGGATGCGGCAGGTACGATTGCTGCTGTTGCGGCTGTGGCTGCGGCCGCTCGCCGCTCCAGCTCCGCTGCCAGCGCTGCCGCAACCTCGCGCGGCGCAGGCCACGGCGCCCCGTCACCCGGCGCCGCCTCCGGCGGCAAAGCCGCCGCCGCGCGCAGCGCAGCCAGCGCGCGAAGCGCCTGCGGCGCCGCTGCGGCATGCGCGATCGCCGCCGCAGGAGCCGCTGCGCGGACCGTGCCGCCGCTAACCACGGCGACCGCGTCCGCCAGCGTCAGCAGCGCGTCGAGGTCGTGCGTTGCTACGACCGCTCCGCGCCCCGCCGCCCTGTGCGCCTCAAGCACCGCGCACAAGCGGCGTATACCGACAGCGTCTAGCCCCGCTGTCGGCTCATCCAGCAGCAGCCAATCCGGCTCACACGCCAGCAAGCAGGCTAGTGACAGCCGTCGCTGCTGCCCGCCGCTGAGCGTCCATGGATCGCGCGTCAGCAGCTCCTGCGCAAGACCCGTTTCAGCCAGCGCCTGCTGCATTCTTTGCTCTGCATCAGCAGCGGCTAACTTGTACGGCTTAAGCGAGTAAAGCAGCTCCTCTCGAACGGTCGCGGCAAACCACTGCGACTCAGAGCTTTGCATCGCAATGCCAAGCTTAAGCGCCACGTCCTGATTAAGCCGTTTTCGGCGGCTGTCCTTCAGCCATAAACAATCGCCGCCCAGCTCGATATTGCCGTTCTGAATTGAGCGAATTCCTGCCATTGTCTCAAGCAGTGTAGATTTACCTGCACCGTTCTGCCCGATCAGCAGTGTAATCTTGCCTGCCTCGAAAGTCATATTGACATCGCTAAGCAGCTGTTTGTTAGATGCTCCATCCGCAACGACGGTTACTCCGCTTAGCTTCCAATCAGCGCTCATATCGACTCACCGCCTCTGCCAGCATAGCAGCCGTAAACGGAAATGGCCGCAGCAGATAACTCTGCTCCTCAAGCTCCCAGGCAACCTGCGCTGCATATGGAGCATCAAAGCCGAGCTGCTCGCAAATGCTGTCTTTCGCGCTCGCACTCGTTCTTGCAAACCAAGCACCAGCCTGACCGTCGAATACGATGGCACCGTCATTCATCGCAATGACTCGGTCACCATCATACAGCTCCTCCAGCTTTTGTGTAATCCATATGATCGTTACGCCGTTACGGTGCAGCTCCCTTACCTGCTCGAGTACGGCACTCGACGCCTCAGGGTCCAGCATAGCCGTCACCTCATCGAGTACGAGCAAAGGAGATTGCATAGCCAAGCAGCCAGCAATCGCCACAAGCTGCTTCTGGCCGCCAGATAACGTCTCGATAGGCTGATGCATTCGCTCGCCCAGCCCTGCCCTTTGCAGCGCTCGTTCGGCTTCATAAGGAATAGTGTGAGCAGGCAGCTCATTTTGCTCCAGCAAGAGAAGGACATCTTCCCAAGGCGTTGCCCCGATCATCGCTGCTTCGGGCTGCTGCATGACGATCGGAACCGGCTTGCCCTGTGCCGCTGTCTGTATGCTCCTGACGATTTGTCCCGCAGCGCCAGCGATACGGAAACCGGCAGCCGCTTTCGAAAGCGTGCTCTTCCCGCTTCCATTTCGCCCTAGCAGCGAAATCCATTCCCCTTTATTTATCGTTAGCGAAATATCTCTAATAATAGGCTCCTGCTTCTGTCCTTCCAGCATGACAGGCGGCGTGACCGTAACCTGCTTCATTTCAATCTGTGACTGATTTATAGGCTTCAAAAAAATTTCACCCAACCTCTTCCCCAAAACCATTGGCTATGCTACAATTCGAATTGTTAACCTTATATTAATATATATGGTTAACAATATAATGACAAGCAGATAAAGGAGTCGTTCACCAACATGCAGTCCAATAACATCCGCTCACTTGTATTCATCGCCTTATTTGCAGCCTTGTTTATTGTCATGAGCTCATTGACGATTAAGCTCGGAGGCTCATTTGTCCCCATTACGCTGCAAACATTAGGCGTAGTGCTAGCAGGCCTATTCCTGACGCCGCGCAACGCCTTTCTAAGTATTTTCATCGTTATTCTGCTTGCAGCAATTGGATTGCCCTTATTCAGCGGTCAAGGCGGAATTTCGACTCTGACCGGTCATACAGCTGGATTTATATTCGCATTCCCGTTCTGTGCGCTTTTAGTCAGCCTTGCGGTAGGCACTTTCCTAAAAAGCAGCTTCAAGTCGAATAAAGCCATTGCTTTTATCGCTTTTTTCATTATTTTCGAGCTATTCAGCTCACTTTGTGCATATATTCCAGGCATTCCTTGGCTCATGCATTCCCTTGACTTTACTTTCCAAAAAGCGATGACAATCGGATTTTATCCATTCATCATCGGCGATGCGCTTAAATCGCTTGTTGGCACCATTTTAGCTGTTTCCCTAACACATTACATCGTCTACATTCGCTCGTCAATCGGAAAAACCAAAGCGAATGAAGCTTCTTTTCGAGGATAATAATCGCTAAATCAACAAACAAAACGGCTTATCCCTTTATTGATCCGCAATCAATAAGGGATAAGCCGTTTTGTTGTTCGTTCATAGCTGCTCCCTCCCGCTTCAATTCCATAAACGAGCCTCCCACGGTGAATCTGCCTCATTGCCCAAAAAAAGCCGTATTCCACGCTTTGCTCGAATGAGCGGCATGAAATACGGCTTGTTTCAATCAAGTCCAGCTATTAATCGCTGCATTCCTCTGGTGCCGGCTCCGAAGCATCCTCCACGTTGATCTTCTCAGATACCGTGTCGCGTACGATGGATACGACTAGCTGCAGCAAATAGTTGATGTCGGATTGGCTTTGTTGAAATTCAGATACGATCGGAATGCCGTCAAGCTCATCCTGCAGCGTTTCCATTTCGCCTTCGATTTTTTTAACCATATCTGCGTTCTTGAAAGTCGTTTCGAATGCTACAACTTCCTTTTGCTTCTTTTTGATTTTGGTAATAAGCTGCTGTACACGCTCATTGCCGTTAATTTGCTGTTCTGCGCGGCGATAGTGCTGAACCTCCTCCGATGTAAAAATCAGATCGGCAAGCTCCTTCGCTTTTTTCGAAATATCTTCGCGAACGATCAGGTCGCGCGTATGGAAGCTCGGAATTCCGCAGCCCTCTCCGTGCTCATGATCATGATCACATTGCGCTGCTTGATTTTCTGCTGTATGCTGCTCCGCCATTTGTCATCTCTCCTATTTTTCCGTTAGCTAACGGCTTCTTCTTGTGTTAATTGTTCAATCGGTTCAGCTTTGATATACCAGGTTTGAGCCTCGGTTACCTTCGCCATAATGAACTGGCCGATCCATTCCTTCGGTCCTTCCAGATGAACGAGCTTATTCGTACGCGTCCGTCCAGAGAGGACGTTCTCGTTGTTTTTGCTCTCGCCTTCAATCAGCACCTCAACGATTTCTCCGCGAAGCAGCTCGTTCTTCTCTCTCGCATTAGCAGCCAGCTGTGCGTTCAAGCGCTGTAGACGCGCCTTCTTCACCTCTAGCGGCACATTGTCCTCCATGCCAGCGGCAGGAGTTCCCTCGCGCGGAGAGTAGAGGAAGGTATAGGCGGAATCAAAGCCTACTTCCTTCACAAGCGTCATCGTGTCCTCGAACTGCTCATCCGTTTCGCCAGGGAAACCGACGATAATATCTGAAGTAAGCATCGCGTTTGGAATAGCTGCCTTAATTTTTTGAACCAGCTCCAAATACATCTCACGCGTATACTTACGGCTCATTCGTTTCAATATTTCCGTGCTTCCGGACTGTACAGGCAAATGAATATGCTCTGCCAAATTGCCGCCCGTTCCAAGCACCTCGATCAAATGGTCATCAAAATCACGCGGATGGCTCGTCATGAAGCGAATGCGCGGAATATCGATTTTGGACATGTCCTGCATCAGATCGCCAAAGCGATAGCTGATGTCCTCGAAGTCCTTCCCGTATGCATTTACATTCTGGCCAAGCAGCGTAACTTCCTTGAAGCCTTTTCTAGCCAGGTCGCGAACCTCGGCAATAACGTCCTCCGGACGTCTGCTGCGCTCCTTGCCTCTCGTATAAGGCACGATGCAATAGGTGCAGAACTTATCGCAGCCGTACATGATATTGACCCAAGCACGCATTCCCTCGCGCTTCTTAGGCATATTCTCGATAATATCGCCTTCCTTGGACCATACCTCGACGACAAGCTCTTTGCTGAAATAGGCATTTTGCAGCAAATAGGGAAGTCTATGAATATTGTGCGTACCAAAAATCATATCTACAAAAGAATGCTTTTGCAAAATCCGTCCAACAACCGACTCCTCTTGCGACATGCAGCCGCAAACGCCGAGCAGCAAATCCGGCTTCTCCGTCTTCAGCGTCTTCAGATGTCCTAGCTCGCCGAACACCTTGTCCTCCGCATTTTCACGAATCGCGCATGTGTTGAGCAAAATCACGTCCGCAAGCTTCCGGTCCTCCGTTGCTGTATAACCCATCTCCTCGAACATACCCTTCATGACCTCGGTGTCATGCTCGTTCATTTGGCAGCCGTACGTTTGGATCAAATAATACTTGCCCACGCCGATCGTTCGCAGATCATCCGGAATTGCAAAATCGTAATGAACCTCGATATCCTCTTTGCCGCGCTTCTTCTCATCCTTGTGATTTGGAGTCGAGTTAATTTGAATGTTGCGCCCCTTGATGCGCAAAGTCGTTTTCCCGTCCTCTTCACTCAGCACCTTCGCATCTGAGAAATCAAAATATTTGGAGTAGTCCTTCTCACCCTTGACGGATTTTAAGTCCGTTGAGTTCGCTTTCGTCATTGTGTTCTCACATCCTTTATTTTCAATGCCGCTAAAACATTATCTTTTCAATTCTATTTAAACATCAATATGAAATTATACCACAACGCCCCCGCCTAATCCATCATATCCCTTTGTAAAAAACCTCTCACCTCATACGCTTGCTCTATCGTTTTTTACATAATTGTACCCAAACCGTTTCCAACCGAATTGACGCTAGCAAGTCATGAGGACTTGCCTTATAGCTTTAACACCATTCGAACTGTCTTTAGAATATGCCCGTCAAAGTCGTCATCAAACTCTTTGACAATCTCAAACTTCTTTGCTTCGTAGAACTTTCTGCCAATTTCATTACCCTTTTTAACATTAATGTAGACTTCTTTTGCTCCCTGGGAATTATTAATTCCTTCTTGCAGCAGTGCTGAACCAATCCCTTTTCCTTGATGTTCAGGATAAAGATAAATAGCCGCTAATTCTACTTTCCCATCTTCTCTTACAAATGAAAAATTAGCGAATCCAACTATCTTCCCGTTATGTTCGGCAACGTAAAGAAGCGAGCGTTCTAAGCGTCTAAACATCATTTCATCATTGTAAGCAGATTTTAGGAAACTTTCTTGGGCTTCAACAGGTATTATCCCATCGTAGGTCGCATTCCAGCTTGTTTTAGCCACATTTTGAACTTGTTGAATATCGTTTAGTCGCATTTTACGAATTGTAATTTCCACGCACAGAAACCTCCAATATATGGGATTTTTGCTGATTATAACGTGAAATAAGCGGTTTGTCTCAAAAATCTTGTTCTTAACTAATTTATATTAATAATCAGCAATATTTACGAAAACTGCGAAAAAAAAAGGGGCTGTGGAGATATAGCTCGCTTTGAACAGAAATGTTGGAAAACATAAAAAAATAGCGGTACAGGGTGCTATTTCTGTACCGCTAGTTTTCTATTCTGGTCTATGGCTGCTTGCTTCATGAGATTGTGGGCAAGCGAAAGTCTCCCCACCTCCAGGCATACCTATGGCAAGCCACGATGCAGGAATCGGCGGAATCCCCGGTTCTTCTGCAGTCTCGGGTTCAATCATTCATGGGGCTGAGCCCTCTTGGGTCAGCATGAACGGGAAAAACTCCCGTTATTTCAAGTGTTTTTTGGCAAAAATCAGGTTTAGATGGATTTTCTCCCGTTAATATCTCGCTTATGACCCTATTTCGGTGAAAGTGCTCCAATTAACGGGAGTTTTTCCAGCTAAATGAACGAACTTAGTTTTTATTAGGAAAATAGATGGAGTTTTTCCTGTTCATTCCACAAAACTGAAATGATTTGAGATAGCCTTTTATTTCAAACTTACGGGTTAGAACAATGAGCGCTGAAATAAGCGAAAAAGCTTGTGGAAAGTAAGGTTAAGGAGCGAATGACAGGAGCTCCAGAGCTCTCAACTAGCTGGTTAAAAAATCATAGTTAGGAATAAGTAAACGAACAGTATTGGGATGTTCCTATTCCGTGCGAACACTTTTGGGACAGCCCCTTCTTGTTCTCTTCTTATCATTGCAAAGCATGCTTCTGCTAACGAAATAAAGGATCAATAAATGTTGAGCAAAAACGATCCTGGATTTCCTCGCATGTATACCCCATTACACATCGCAGCTGTTTATAAGTGTGCGGCGATTGAATGGATATAAAAGAATGAGCCGAGTAGGTGGGATCAATGGGCTGCATTTGTCCTTCCTTGACGGCCTCACTGATCAAGCTGCTAAGCACATGATGCAAATATCGATAAGGACGTGATTGAAAAAAATCACCTTTTTGATCTTCGATCTTATTAAAAGAATGCACGACGCCAAGCCATTTAAACTCCTTGTCGACGAAAGCAATCATTTTGCGCATAACCCCGCTCAATCTCTCGTGTACGGGCAGCTGCGCTCCCTCTGTCAAATATTGTTCGATCTCACTGATGAAAATTTCAAAGTTTTCTTTCATCATATCCATACACAAATCGCCCTTATTTGAGTACCGCCGATAAAGGGTGCCTTGACCAATGCCCACCGATTTGGCGATTTGGTGCATGCTGACCGATTCTACCCCATGCTCCGTAAACAAGTGATTAGCCGTATGCAAAATCGCTTTGCTGAGCTCTTGTTTCGTTCTGCTGTTTTCTGGTGCAGTCATCGTTCCAATCTCCTTTTTTTACGCGTCAACAAATGAAACGATTGACAATTTCCTCAATCGTCTTTATTATTCAGTAGTGCGGACAATTGTCCGCACATAGATGCGGTCATCTTTTTATTGTAGCCCTACATGCTGTACAGGTCAATAATAGGAAGAATAGACCCTAAATACGGATAGGAGGAACTGAAATGGCTTCAGCTTCAAAAAAAGCAACACCCGCTGGCGATCCGATGTCGATTCGCAATATTCTAGCTCCGCTCATCGCCATCATAGTCGGTATGTTTATGGTTATTTTGGACGGTACAGCAATGAATGTCGCCATGCCTGGTTTAATGGAAGATTTCAATAGCTCGATGACTGTCGTTCAATGGACGATAACGGGCTACATGCTTGCACAAGCCGCCGTTATTCCGCTTGCCGGATGGATGTCCGACCGTTTTGGAGCCAAACAGATCTTCTTATTCTCGATCATCATGTTTACACTCGGCTCGGGTCTATGCGCTTTAGCGACAACAGCGGAGCAGCTTATCGTATTCCGGGTTATCCAAGGTCTGGGCGGCGGTATGGTTGCACCAATCGCTATGGCTTTCACCTTTAGACTCAGCCCTCCCGGCAAGCAGGGCGCTGTTATGGGCATGATCGGTATTCCGATGCTTCTAGCCCCTGCCCTTGGGCCTGTCGTAGCCGGCTGGCTCGTTGATTACGTATCATGGCACTGGATCTTTATTATCAATCTTCCGATTGGTGTCATCGCTGTTATCGCAGGGCTTCGCACCTTGCCTAACGTTGAACGGAAACGAGTTCCTTCCCTTGATTTCTTAGGCATGATATTCGCTCCATTAGCATTTGCCATGCTCGTATATGGCGTAAGCTCTGCTGGCGGCGGCGAAGGCGGCGCAGGCAGCGGCTGGACCTCGCCAGAAGCGCTGATGGGTATGATCGTAGGCGGTATTGCGCTTATTATTTTCATATTCGTGGAGCTTAACCGCAAAGAGCCGTTGCTTGAGCTTCGCGTTTTCAAATCCGGCAATTTTACACGCGGCATCATTTTGCAATGGATCGTACAAATCGCATTATTTGGAACACTGTTCCTCGTACCGATCTTTTTGCAAATCGCCAAAGGCTACTCTGCTTTCGACACTGGTCTTATCCTGCTGCCGCAAGCTTTAGCAGCTGGTATCTTCATGCCGATCGGCGGCAAGCTGTTTGACCGTTTTGGCGCTCGTCCCGTCGTAATTGCAGGCTTATCGCTTGTTACGATAGCAGGCTTTATTTTAAGCCAAATCTCTGTAGATACGACTTTACTTACCATTATGATCCCACTCGCGATGCTAGGAGCAGGCATGGGCTTATCGATGATGCCTCTTAACACCCATATTATGCAGTCCGCTCCGAGAGAGCTTGTAAGCCGCGTCACCTCTTTAACCGCAGCTGCACAGCAAGTCATGACCTCCTTCGCAGTCGCTGGCTTATCGACCATTCTCGCAAGCCGAATGGAGCATTACGGCACGACTAACCCAGGACCAAACGTCGTGTACTCTGCTTATGGCGATACATTTTTCATTCTAGGATCGATTGCAATCATCGGCGCTATTGCAGCTTTATTGCTTCGCAGACCGAAACAAGAGCTCGGTGCTGACCCTGATGAGAAGCCTGAAGTATCGATGATGATGGGCCATTAAACGGAAATACTTATAAGCATATAACAAAAGAAGACAGCTTCCTGATCGTCACTGACGACTCGGAAGCTGTCTTCTATTAGTAGATTAATCTATGATTACTGCTTTATCTCCATTTTTCACGCCCGCCGCATTAGCTTCATCGGTATCGATATGCATATCAAGCGCAAATTGCTCCGATACGCGTGCGACTACATTTTCAAATACAACTCCGCGCTCACCTTCAAAACGAACCTTCAGCAGCTGCTTGTCCGCTATGCCTAACCGATCTGCATCGTCTGTATGGAAGTGAATATGACGAGCAGCGACGATTACGCCTTCTTCGATCTCAACCACTCCAGCCGGCCCTTGGAGCTTAATGCCTGCCGAACCCTTTGTATCGCCTGACTCCCTTACAGGAGGATTGACGCCAAGCGCAAATGCGTCTGTGCGGGACACCTCTAGCTGTGTCTGCTTCCGTGTCGGGCCAAGAATTCTTACTTTAGCAAACGTCCCCTTTGGACCAATAACAGCTACCGTTTCATTGGCAGCATATTGTCCAGGCTGGGACAAGGGCTTCATTTCTGTTAATTCGTATCCTTCTCCGAACAGAAGCTCGACATGCTCTTCTGATAAGTGAATGTGTCTTGCAGATACGCCTATTGGAACTTCCTTATGTATCATGTTGTCACTCTCCTGCTATGAAATAATCGACTTTCCAATCTCTCGAATGAAAAAGCATACAACCGCTAGGCCGTATGCTAATCATACCATTTATTTAAATTCGGCAACAAGCTTGTCGAATTCCTCGGAGGAAATCTTGATATTCTGCTTTGCAAGGCCCTCTTGCTTGAAGCCTGTTACGAGATCCTCGTAGGATTTGCGTGTTTTGTTCTGATAAATAAGACCGGTAAGCATCCCGTTTGTTTCCATGATCTTGTTCATCGCAAGCACGCGGTTGGAAGGATCGTAGTCCGGGAATTGCTCAAGGTTAACGATATTTTCTTTAAACCAGTCGTACGTATTGATTTTGTTGAAGGTTACGCATGGGCTAAATACGTTGATTAGCGAGAAGCCCTCATGGTTAATTCCCTCTTCAATCAGCTTCGTTAATTGCTTCAAATCGCTGGAGAACGATTGGGCAACAAACGTAGCGCCTGCGGACAGCGCGATTTCGAGCGGCGAAAGCGTCGACTCGATCGAGCCTTCCGGCGTCGATTTTGTTTTGAAGCCCTCGGCGCTGCGCGGCGAGGTCTGACCTTTCGTTAAACCATAAATTTGGTTGTCCATAACGATATAAGTGACGTTCAGGTTGCGCCGAATGGCGTGAACCGTGTGGCCCATGCCAATGGCAAAGCCGTCTCCGTCACCGCCGGAGGCAATTACCGTAAGCTCGCGGTTAGCCAGCTTAACGCCTTGTGCGATTGGAAGCACGCGGCCATGAATACCATGGAAGCCGTAAGCATTGATGTATCCGGAGATACGACCCGAGCATCCGATACCGGAAATAACAGCCAAATTCTCAGGCTCTAGACCAACGTTAGCTGCTGCGCGCTGAATAGCTGCTTGAATGGAGAAGTCTCCACAGCCAGGACACCAGTTAGGCTTTACATTATTTCTAAACTCTTTGAACGTTGCCATCTAAACTCAACTCCTTACATGCTTTGTGAACGTCGGAGGGCAGGAACGGATTGCCGTCATATTTAAGCAAGTTTTCGATTTTTTCTGCGAAACCTGCATTCATTTTGATTTGGGAAGCAAGCTGTCCGGTAGCATTGTTCTCGATGACGATCACTTTTTTTGCATTTTGCAAGTAAGGAAGCAGAGGCTTCGTCGGGAACGGATGAATCTGGCGTATCGTAATATGGTTAGTCGATATGCCTTCCTTAGCAAGCAAGCTTCTAGCTTCATCAATCGTGCCGCCAGTAGAGCCCATTCCAATAATGAGAAGCTCCGGCGTTTCATGAGGAGCGTCTACGCGTATCGCGTCCCGAATGAGCATATTGTCAAGCTTGCCGAGGCGTTTATCCATCATATTCTGGCGGTTCAAGGCATTCTCCGACGGGCGGCCCGTCTCATCATGCTCAACGCCCGTTACGTGATGCAGGCCGCCCTTCTCGCCTGGCAGAACGCGTGGAGATACGCCGTCCTCCGTAAGCTCATATCGTTTAAATAAATCATGGCCTTCAAGCGCTGGTACATTTTCGACCAGCTTGCCGCGTTTGATTTCAATTTTGCTATAATCCAGCTGATCGCAGGATTGTTTGCCCAGCGACAGCTGCAGATCCGTCATTAAAATAACAGGAACCTGATATTGCTCTGCAAGGTTAAAGGATTCGATTGTATCGTAGAAGCAATCCTCGATCGAGGCTGGTGCGATGACGATTTTTGGAATCTCGCCGTGCGTGCCGTATACCATTGCGTTCAAGTCCGATTGCTCTTGCTTGGTCGGCAGTCCCGTAGACGGGCCTCCGCGCTGCGTATTCACGATTACGAGCGGCGTTTCCGTCATGCCGGCAAGGCCGATTGCCTCCATCATAAGCGCTAGACCAGGTCCAGCAGATGCAGTCATCGTACGCACGCCTGCATAGTTTGCGCCAATTGACATCGTTACCGCTGCGATTTCATCCTCGGTTTGTACAACCGTACCTCCGAATTTAGGCAGCTTTTTGATCAAATACTCCATGATTTCGGATGCTGGCGTAATCGGGTAAGCAGCCATCAAGCGGCAGCCTGCCGCGATAGAGCCAAGACCGATCGCTTCATTGCCGATCATGAACAGCTTCTGCTGGCCGTCAGCCGCATCCAGCTTAAACGCATCGAGCGGTCCGCCCGCTTGCTCAAGCACAAACTCGGCGCCGCGTTTAACCGCTTCAATGTTTTTCTCGACGATAGCTGCGCCTTTGCGTCCGAACTCCTCTTCAACCGCTTTATTGAATACTTCAAGCGGCAGTCCAAGCAGTGCCCATGATGCGCCGGAGGCAACCATGTTCTTCATCAATGATGTGCCAAGCTCCTCAGCCATAGCCGTAATCGGAACGGCAAACAGTCTTGCATCTATGCCCTCTGGTACGCTTGGATTAAACTTTGCATCCGCAACGATAACGCCGCCTGGACGCAGCTCCTTCGCATTCAGATCGATGCTTTCCTGGTCGAACGCGACTAGAATGTCCAAGTCATCAGAAATAGCACGAATCGGCTTCGTGCTTATACGAATTTTATTATTGGTGTGTCCACCTTTGATTCTGGAAGAAAAGTGCCTGTATCCATATAAATAATAGCCCAAGCGGTTAAGAGCCGTAGAAAAGATCCGGTCCGTACTTTCGACCCCTTCCCCCTGTTGTCCCCCGATCTTCCAAGACAATTGACTGATCAAAATGCCCAACTCCTCTTTTTCTAGAACGTGCAAATCATAATATTATTAAGCAATTATATAGTATAAGTCATAACAGTCACAACAATTTTAAAGCTCATACGCATAAAAATCAAGATGTAAACGCTTAACAAAAGCATAGTTTGTTTCGATTGAATCCATACCGCAAGCAGATCGAATGTCATTTAGCGAGCGGGAAGCATTTTTCTCAAAAAACGCAAAGCATTTCCCGACATAAATTGCTCGGTTTGGCTTGCTGAATATCGCTTGAGCAGCGCTTCTTGAAGTGCAATCAGCTCGCCGGGATGCGTCAATCCCTTCATATACTTATCGATGCCGTCAAAATCTGAGCCAAGCATAATGTGGGACTCGCCGCCGAGCTCGCAAATATGCTCAATATGACGAAGCAAATCATCGATGGCTACGACTTCCGCATCCGATACGAACCAAGGCACAAATGTGACGCCAATGAGTCCATCCTTTGCAATCAATTTCTCAATCTGAGCATCGGTCAAATTTCGAGGATGATCGCAGATCGCTCTAGCATTAGAATGGGAGGCGAGCACGGGTCTTTGCGATAGCTCGGCCACCTCCCAAAAAGCCCGTTCGGACAAATGGGATACATCTAACAGTATATCCAATTTATCGCATTCTTCTACAAACAATCTTCCTTTTGCGGTCAAGCCTCCGCCGCGCGGCTCCATTGCTCCGTCTGCAGCCCAGTTTGCATGATTCCAGGTCAGTCCCGCAGCACGTATGCCTAATTGATGCATGATTCGGAGCAGCGACATCTGGCCTTGAAGCCCATCGACTCCTTCAAGCGACAATAGCGCTCCTATTTTCCCATTCTGTATACAAGAGTCCAGCTCCTCAGCCGTTCTCACCCACATCATATCCTTGCAAGTCAGCACCAATTGGTGAAAGCGGTCTACGCTTTCCAAAATCGGCTCTAACCGTCCATTTATCGATTGAGGAATATAGATCGCGAATGTTTGCAAAATCGTTCCAGCCGCCTTCAGACGCTCGTATGTAACATCCAAACTTCCAGGCTTGCTTCCTTGAAACGTCAATTTCTCGTCAATCAGCAGCTTGCAAAGGACATCGCAATGAAAATCGACCACTCTCATAGTCGCACCTACCTATTCGTTAGAATTGCAGCAAAAAAACCTGTCTACGACGTAAACAGGCGAAAACGTTTCATTTTCATCCAATTGGCTTAATTGTTAACGCCGCCTGGACTTGCTACCGAGGTTCAACAATCAATTTGATTGCTGTTCGGTCCTCCCCGTCGATAACGATGTCAGTAAAAGCTGGAATGCAAATTAGATCCACCCCGCTGGGAGCGACAAATCCGCGAGCAATAGCAACGGCCTTGATCGCTTGATTTAACGCACCAGCTCCAATGGCTTGCAGTTCCGCACCACCACGTTCACGAAGAACGCCAGCTAGCGCACCTGCAACGGAATTTGGATTGGACTTTGCTGAAACTTTTAATACATCCATAAAAAGAACCTCCCCTTGGACTGTTGGATGGATTCCACTTTTAAATAGTATTCGAGGGAGATTAAAAAATTCCTGCTTTTATTCTTGTAATTAACAAACTGTTCTGAATTGTCGGAACTTTTCAAAGATTCAAAGCGTTACAACAGAAGCCATTCATCTTCCGTAAGGCGTATTTTTTCGATTTTCCGTGCTTGACCCGTTGCATCATCAATCTGAACGGATATGGCATGCAAATGCCAACTGCCCTCATCCACAACAAAACGAACCGGCAGCTGCGTAATAAATTTGTGCAAAACAGCAGTGCGCTCCATGCCTAGCACGCCCTCCTTAGGTCCAACCATTCCAACATCAGTTATGTAAGCCGTTCCCCCAGGCAAAATCGTATCGTCATTCGTCTGAACATGCGTATGAGTTCCCAGTACGATCGAGACTCTCCCATCAAGATGCCAGCCCATCGCGATTTTCTCCGACGTCGCTTCCGCGTGAAAATCGACGAGGATGTTATTCGTTTGCTCTCTAGCTTCTTCGATTAGTTCATCTGCTTTGCGGAAAGGACAATCAATCGGCGGCAAAAACGTACGTCCCTGCAAATTAATGATTGCCAGCTGCTTTCCTCCGGCTTTAATGAAGGCCATGCCTTGTCCAGGGGCCCCTTCCGCATAGTTCGCCGGGCGAACAAGGCGGGGCTCATCGTCTATCCATTCAAAAATATCTTTATTATCCCACGTATGGTTGCCCATCGTTATGCCATGGATGCCCCACTCGAAAAATTCCTTCGCAATTGTTGCCGTTATCCCGCGGCCAGCGGCCGCATTCTCGCCATTTGCAATAATAATATGAGGATTGTATTTGCTCTTTAGCGCCGGCAGCACGCGTTTCAATGCGCTTCTCCCTACGTTGCCTACGATATCGCCAATAAATAATACATTCATGTGGGTACACTTCCTTTTTTATGCGCCTGCAAACAGAAAAGTGGCTAACTAGCAGCCACTTTTCCGTAAAGCTAATATTTTTTTATTGATTACTTCGCATATTCAACCGCGCGTGTTTCTCGAATGACCGTAACTTTAATATGTCCCGGATAATCGAGCTCGCTCTCGATTTTTTTCGTAATATCACGTGCGAGGCGGAATGCTTCCGTATCGTCGATTTTCTCTGGCTGCACCATGACGCGCACTTCGCGGCCAGCTTGAATCGCATACGATTTCTCTACGCCATCAAACGATTCTGAAATATCTTCAAGCTTCTCCAGTCGTTTAATGTACGTTTCAAGCGTTTCACGGCGAGCTCCCGGACGTGCAGCCGATAAGGCATCAGCCGCTCCTACGAGCATCGCGATAACGGAAGTAGCTTCCGTATCACCGTGATGGGAGGCAATACTGTTAATAACGACAGGATGCTCCTTGTATTTCTTAGCAAGCTCAACGCCGATCTCAACGTGTGAGCCTTCCACTTCGTGGTCTAGCGCTTTACCGATATCATGCAGCAATCCTGCACGCTTTGCCAGCGTAATATCTTCGCCAAGCTCTGCTGCCATCAAGCCAGTCAAGTAAGCAACCTCCATGGAGTGCTTCAATACGTTTTGACCATAACTTGTCCGGTACTTCAATCGACCAAGAATCTTGATTAAATCCGGGTGCAAGCCATGAACTCCAACCTCGAAAGTAGCTTGCTCACCGTATTCACGGATACGCTCGTCCACTTCTTTACGAGATTTTTCAACCATTTCTTCAATGCGGGCAGGATGGATACGACCGTCAGCTACAAGCTTTTCCAAAGAAGTACGGGCAATTTCGCGTCTTATCGGGTCGAAACCAGACAAAATGACCGCTTCCGGTGTATCGTCGATGATAAGATCGATACCAGTCAATGTTTCCAAAGCACGGATATTTCGGCCTTCACGCCCAATAATGCGGCCTTTCATCTCTTCATTAGGCAATGTAACAACGGATACCGTCGTTTCAGCCACATGATCTGCCGCACAGCGTTGAATCGCAAGTGATATAATATTACGGGCTTTCTTATCTGCCTCTTCTTTCGCTTGCTGCTCGATCTCTTTGATCATCTGTGCTGTCTCATGTCGTACTTCCTGTTCAACATTGGATAAAATGATCGATTTCGCATCTTCCGTTGTGAGACTCGATATACGTTCCAATTCACTAAGCTGCTGCTTGTAAATGGAATCGATCTCCTCTTGCGTTTCTTCGATCCGTTTTTCTTTGTTGGCTACAGTTTCTTCTTTGCGTTCTAGCGCTTCTAACTTTTTATCCAGCGACTCCTCTTTTTGGAGCAAACGTCTTTCCTGACGTTGAGCCTCGTTGCGACGTTCACGAATGTCTCTCTCGGCTTCGGAACGAAGTTTGTGGACTTCGTCTTTTGCCTCTAGCACGGTTTCTTTCTTCTGAGCTTCCGCTTCCTTCTTCGCATTTTCTACGATTTGGATCGCAGCTTGCTCAGCGCTTGAAATTTTGGCCTCGGCAATCGACTTTCGAATAAAATAACCAATCCCAAAGAATATTGCGCCAACAAAGAGACAGATCAAGATCCAAATGATCTCATGCATCTTGTTCACCTCCTTGTTGCATACACCAAGGCACTGCTTGGGATGATATTAGGTTTTCAACCGGCTTCAAACCGTTTCAACATTTACTAATTTGACGAAAATAATCGTTTTGAATCAACTTTTGGAAGGAAAATTGATTCAATAATGAAGGAATACAAACTCATTTTATCTTTTCGTAAAATCAATTGTCAAGCAAAAGCCCATCATCTTCCTCGAATGCTTCAACTTCCCCATTTAGATCAATCCACTTTATGGCTACCTTCACGATTTCTGAAGGGAAGCCTCTACGCATTAAATAGCCCATTAGCATGCGTTTTCGGTCTAATGGCTTGCCTTTTTACGAATCGCCAATCCTTCTCCGCAGCTTTTTTTGGCCGATGCTAATTTTACATCGCGGTCTAACGATCCCGTTGCATCTGCTGCAGCTTCTTTCGACACGCCTCGCTTCAGCTCCTGCTGAATGAATCGAAGCCCTCTCAAGCTGTTTTTGAGCTGGCTTGTCGCAAATTGTCGTGCATATTGTTCATCATCCACAATATGCTCCCTTTCTAAACGGTCTAGGGCATATTGAATATGATCAGCTTCAAAAAAGCTTGCGATTTAAAATCCTCTCTAAACACAGCTTCGCCGTCCCTATCGGGACGGCGAAGCATCAGCATGTATGATTTCAGGTCGATTTATTCTAGATCTTCGAATTCTTCGTCGTCTTCTTCAGCTTTGAAATTAGCCTGAGTTGCTGCAGCCGACAGGTTGCTTGCATCGCGAATCTGCTTCTCGATCACTTCAGCGATATCCTTATGATCCTTCAAGTACTGCTTCGCATTCTCGCGGCCTTGGCCAAGACGCTCGCCATTGTAAGAGAACCATGCGCCGCTCTTCTGTACGATATCCATCTCTACGCCAAGATCAACAAGCGTGCCTTCTCTGGAAATGCCTTCGCCGTACATGATGTCGATCTCAGCTTGTTTGAACGGAGGAGCTACTTTGTTCTTAACAACCTTGATACGAGTACGGTTACCGACCATGTCGTTACCTTGTTTCAACGTTTCAATACGACGGACATCAAGACGTACGCTGGAGTAGAATTTCAAGGCGCGACCGCCTGGCGTTGTCTCAGGGTTACCGAACATAACGCCGACCTTCTCACGCAATTGGTTGATGAAAATCGCAATCGTCTTCGATTTGCTGATTGCTCCGGAAAGCTTCCGCAAAGCCTGAGACATCAGACGCGCTTGAAGACCAACGTGGGAATCCCCCATATCGCCTTCAATTTCCGCTTTCGGCACGAGTGCAGCTACGGAGTCAATAACGACGATATCAACGGCGCCGCTGCGTACGAGCGCTTCCGCGATTTCCAATGCTTGCTCACCCGTATCAGGCTGTGAAAGCAACAGCTCGTCAATGTTAACGCCAAGCTTGCTTGCATAGAGCGGATCAAGAGCATGCTCTGCATCGATAAAGGCAGCTTGTCCGCCAATACGTTGAACCTCTGCAATCGCATGAAGTGCAACTGTCGTTTTACCGGAAGATTCCGGTCCGTATATTTCAATAACACGTCCACGCGGCAAGCCGCCTATTCCTAATGCAATATCAAGAGCAAGCGAACCGCTAGGAACGGTCTCTACCTGCATGTGTGTGGATTCTCCTAATTTCATGATGGAGCCTTTACCAAATTGTTTCTCAATTTGACGCAAAGCCATTTCTAGTGCAGCGCGACGATCCGACAAGAAACTCACATCCTTCTTTATTTATAATGTTATGATACCTTTTTTCCATCAGGTTGACAAGCATTTTTTCGAACATACATTCGCATTTTTGCTTGACGCCTAATTTGGGCATAAAAAAACCGCAGCAAAGTATTCTTCGCCACGGTTCTTCCGATAACTATTCTTCATTATAACTGTCTTATCGACAATTGACAAACTTTATTTATCCATCAAAAGGGACAGCATGGCGATGGGTTGACGAGGTGGCCCGCTTCCGTTTTTAACGCGTCTGCAGCGCCAACCACAGTCGATATAACGCTGCCTTTACAGCCCGCAGCCTGATCATGCCTCTTCCGCCGCTAAGGTTTAAAGTATGAACGATCGTCGGCCTGCCGCGTTCCGCTAAGCCTACATAGACAAGTCCTACCGGCTTGCCCTCGGATTCTGCAGGTCCCGCAACACCTGTCAGCGACACGCCAAAATCAGCGTCCGACAGCTCTCTGACTCTCTCCGCCATCAATGCCGCAGTCGAATCGCTAATCGCACCTGGCGCACCTTCTCCCTCAAGCTGTGTCATCGGAATGCTGAGCAGGTGATGCTTCATTATATTGGTGTAGGTAACAACCCCTCCTACATACTCCCCACTGCTCCCAGGAACGTTTGTAATAAGTTCCGCGAACAAACCCCCGCTGCAGCTTTCCGCGCTCGCCAGCTTGCGCCTTGAGGCTCTAAGAAGGTGTACAACCTCTTCTTCGATCGGGATGTCCTTCTGTGCGTACAAATACTCGCCTACACGTTCCTTAATCTTCTCGACGGTTTCATCTATTTTTTGATCCGCTTCGATTGACGTGCTCGCTTTGGTTGATACTCGGATAGCTACCTCGCCTTCCTTTGCGTAAGGGGCTATGGTTGGATCAACCTGACCATCAATCAAATCAAGCAGCTTCGCTTCGAGATTGGATTCACCGATCCCAGCGAATTTCAGCAGGCGCGAATAAAGCGGATCTGCTAACCCAAGCACGGAACGCAGCCACACCTCGCCAGCGCCATCCATCATCGGCTTCATTTCCCGCGGCGGGCCTGGCAGAAGCAAATAAAGCGTGCCGTCAACGGATAAGCCATTGCCCACAGCAAGGCCTGTCGTATTCTCAAGCGGCTCGCCGCCTTCAATCATGAGTGCCTGCCTGCGATTGCTCTCTACCATATGAATGCCTCGGGAGCTGAACAACTGCTCGATTTGGGCCATCGAAGGCTCGTGAATGAGCAGCTTGCGGTTTAAATATTCGGCTAGCACGTCCTTCGTAAGATCATCCTGCGTCGGGCCAAGCCCCCCTGTAAAGACAAGCAGGTCGGCTCTGCTTCTTCCGATTTCGATGGCTTGCCTCAGCCGCAGGGCGTTGTCGCCGACTACCGTCTGAAAGTAAACATCAACACCTAGCCCTGCAAGCTTTTGAGACAAAAACTGTGCATTCGTATTTACGATTTGGCCTAGCAGCAGCTCCGTGCCGACCGCAATGATTTCTGCTTTCATGGTTAGCGTTCTCCTCTTCGTTCAAATGTTCTAGGTTTGAATTTATGCATGCATATAAGCAAAAGCATCTCCCCGCCTTGCGGAAAGATGCTTTGACATTATTCTACCGGAATCAAATGCTTGTTTTTTAAAAAATAATCGATTCCCGAGTATACCGTAATAGCGGCAGCCACCCAGCTTGCGATGACATCAAACGGAAAATCTATGAAATTAAATGGGAAGTTGTTGATCAAGAGCGCGATAATCATCGTAATTTGAATCGCCGTCTTCCATTTGCCCCATGTGCTGGCAGCCATAACGGAGCCTTCTAGAAGCGCGATCTGACGGAGACCAGTTACCGCAAATTCCCGACTGATGATCACGATCGCAATCAATGCGTTCAGCTTGTCCATCTCAACGAGTGAAATCAGTACCGCTGCTACGAGCAGCTTATCTGCCAATGGATCAAGCAGCTTGCCTAGGTTCGTAACAATTTTGTTCTTGCGCGCAATGTAGCCGTCTAATCCGTCTGTGCTTGCCGCCACAATAAAAATGAGTGCCGCTATGATTTGATTGTATGTAATGGAGAAGTCTGAGATGCTGAACGACCCCAAATCCACTTTAATAAGCAGAAAAAACATAATAACCGGCACCAAAAATATTCTGGCTAGTGTAATGCGATTCGCCAGATTCACGCAATTCCCTCCTTAGATCGATCTAACTCATAGGTGTGCATTACGCGAACCCCTTGTTCGTGAATGAAATCGGCTTTCATTTCCAGCTGCATACCATATAATAAGCAGCCTTGAGCCTTAGCAATTGTTCTCTCTCTCATCTATGTATTCCCCCAGATCCTTCCGTAAAGCTACCTAACCAAGTATAATACATGCCAATTCACGTGTCAAAAGCGGCTAAAGCCTCAATTGTTAACGACTTCAGCATGAAAACGAAAAGCCCCGTTTCTCAAAATGCGATGAAACGAAGCTTTTGTTTTAAGAGCGATAATTAGTGAATTGAAGCTCTACTGGCAGATCAGCTTCTCTAAGCAGCTTCATCACGGCTTGCAAGTCATCGAGGCTTTTGCCTGATACTCTAATCTGATCGCCTTGAATCAAGCTTTTCACCTTCAGCTTCGAATCGCGAATCAAAATATTGATTTTTTTCGAGACATCCTGCTCAATGCCTTGTCTTAGCTTTATGCGTTGACGGACGGTATTGCCCGATGCGCCTTCGATTTTGCCATAATCCAAGTTTTTGATCGGAACGCCGCGTTTTACCATTTTGGACAATAGGATATCAAGCACGTTTTTTAGCTTATAGTCATCCTCGGAAGCGACAACAAGCTCTTCCTTCTCGAGAGCGATGGAGCTCTTGCTGCCTTTAAAATCAAAGCGCGTTTCAATCTCACGCTCTGCTTGCTTTATCGCATTCGCTAATTCTTGCATATCCACCTTGGATACAATATCAAAAGCATTTTCTGAAGCCATTTCATACCTCTCCTTTGGTACAGGAATCAATTATTCCGTTTTAGCCTGGTCCGTTGGTACCGCTTCATCTGTTGGTGTTGCATTGTCGGTAGCGCCAACTGGATTAAGCAGCAGTTTTTTTAATGTTGCCCTGTCGCCATCAGGCACAGGAACGCCGTCCACGGTTATTTCGGTCAGATCCGCTCTGCCTACATTGATGTAAATTGGACCTGCGAGTTCATAAGTTTCGATTGTGCCGTCCTCTGCATTTGTAGAGTAAAGCTTCTCTCCAGTTCTGCTGCCTGAGCGAACCTCAAGCCAGCTTCTGCCGCCAACCACTTTAACTTCAACCTTATGGGCTGTACCCGCTGGACCAATATCATATTGATCAGCCTTGCCCACCTTGCTGCCGAACGTAACCGTTGTAGGCGCAACAGTCGGAGTCGGAGAGACGGGTGGTGTACTTGGCACGTTCTCGTTCCCAGTTGAATTATTATTATCCGTATCCTCAGCAGGCGGCTGGGACACCTCGGTAATGTCTGTACTGTTATCTGCCTGTTTCGGATCGCTAGAATCTTTATTGATTGCATAGACCCAAATGACGACAACGATCAAAATAAGAAAGGACCACATCATGACGCTAAAACCGATTTTGCCAAGTCTCTCTGACGATTGAGATTTGACTCTGCGCGGTGCCCTAACGACGATCGGCTCGGAAATTTGCTCTACCGGTGCAGCAGGCACCTCATGCTGATACAAGCGAAGCACTTCATCTGGATCGAGTCCAACTGCTTCTGAGTAATTTTTCACAAATGCCCGTACATAAAAAGGGCCTGGCAAAACCGTATGATCTCCACTCTCTATCGCTTCCAAGTACCGTTTTCTGATTTTTGTCGTTTCTTGAATATCATCAAGCGTTAAGCCGCGCTGGTCTCTCGCCTTGCGAAGTAGTTCACCTAAATCAGACATGAGACGGCCTCCTTCCGATTAGAAATCGTCTGTATAGTTAGCTGTGAAAGATTCATAAGATATTTCCTCATCTGGCGTATTGCGCAATTCTACAATAATGTCAAAATGGCTGTAATCAAAATTGGATTCTTTAATGAATATATCTGGATGTTCGATTACTTTCGTTGAAGGCATAGCCATAATCTCCTGCAGCAATCCGTAATGCTTCTCATTCGAGCGAATCGTGCTTACGATTCCATCAATTATAAAAATATTGTTAGGCTGCATCTCGTCCTCAGACAGCTGGCTTCTGACCGTTTGCCGAAGCAAAGTAGAGGAAACAAAGGTCCAGCGCTTATTCGAGCATACGCTGCCTGCAATGATGGACTCCGTCTTGCCTACCCGTGGCATACCTCTTAAACCTATAACCTGATTTCCATCACGTTTAAACACTTCGCCCAAAAAGTCCACTAAAATACCGAGCTCATCGCGCGTAAAACGGAACGTTTTGCGGTCATCGGAATCACGTTCGATATAGCGTCCATGACGGACTGCTAAAATATCAACAATTGTAGGCGTTCTCAGCTTGTTTACAGTAATATTATCAACCTTTTGAAGCATTTTGCCAAGAAGCTCGATTTTCTCGTCATCATCGGTCTGAAGCAGCATGCCCCTTGTTCGATCCTCAACGCCGTTGATCGTCATAATATTAACCTCAAGCATACCTAGCAATGAAGCGATATCTCCAAGCAAGCCTGGGCGGTTCTTATGTATTTTGTATTCCATGTACCACTGCTTCGACTCCAAAGCTTTCACCGTCCTAAACCTAATCGTATAGAAGTATGTAAATGATTGAACTGCCCGTCATAAAACATAATTCTACAATTTTCGTCACAATCCTGCAACCCAAAAAGAAACATTGCAGAAAAGCCTCCTAAAGGGAGGCTCTTCTGCTGCTGCTTCTGTTGACGAAATGCCGCCATCGCAAAAAATGGGCTACGATTTTTGGACGAGCTTGACCATCAAGCAGGCTAGCGTCTTGCGCTCAGACTCATCGCCTGCATCCCATAGCTCTTTCAATACGCGTTCTTCCTCATTTTTCGGATCAACCTTTTCTTCAAGAAAAGTGCCAATCTCATAAGCTAAGGACACGATCGTTTCTTCCGTCATCCCAATTTTTTTCGCTTGCGATACACGGTCTGCCAAAAAATGCTTCCATGTTGCAAAGTTAGAAAGGACTGTCGACATGTTTCTTCGCCTCCTAATGGTATAGAAAAGAATCATCAACAGTCTTATCATGCGTAAAAGCACGTCTAATTATGCAAAAGGGCTTGTCCGCCAAAAAAGAACAGCTTCAACCTATGTGTGCCAGCCGCCGTTTGGGCTAATTACTTGTCCCGTAATATACGATGATTCAGGCAGCGCCAGAAAATACACGAGCGAAGCAATTTCTTCCGTAGAGCCAAATCGCCCGACTGGAATTTTCTGCTGCATCGCAGCCTTCTCCTCCGCATTGAAGCTATCCATCATTTCGGTATCAACCGCTCCCGGTGCAACCGCATTAACGGTAATGCCCGTCGGCGCCAGCTCCTTGGCCAGCGCCTTCGTAAAAGCGTTCATACCGCCCTTTGTTGTGGAATAAAGCACTTCGCAGGATGCTCCAGACATCCCCCAAATGGAGGAAACGTTAATGATGCGGCCATAACGCTGGGCAATCATATTCGGCATAAACAACTGCGAGCATAGAAACATGCCCTTCAGGTTGACGGCCATCACATCATCCCAATCTTCCTCGGTCACATCCATCAGCATGCCATAATGCGAAATACCTCCGTTGTTGACTAATATATCCGGAAGCATATTGTGGCTCTCCAGCTTCTCCCGCATCCGCTCAAGCTGCTCCTTGGAACGCAGATCCGCTGAGATCGTTAATACGTTTGCGCCAAGCGCCATACAGGTTCGTGCCGTCTCGTTAGCCGTCTCATGAGAATGCAAATAATGTATGACGATATTGACTCTCTCAGCTGCAAATCGTTTGGCAATAGCTGCGCCGATGCCGCGGCCTCCCCCAGTAATCAGCACCGTCATTTCCTGAAGCGTCTTCATTTTGATGGCTGTTCCACAATCGATACCGATGATTGATTGAAGTCAAAATGCTCGCGAAGCCGCTCATTAACATCGTCAAGCGTGCATTTTTCATAGAAATCAAGCACATCGAACATATCGCTGTCACGGAATCGATATCTCGTAAATTCACCGGCGATGGCTTCTGGGGAGTTTAGCATGCGTAAATATCCGCCGATTTTTTTGCGCTTGGCTCTCTCGAACGCAGTTGGTTCAATGCCTTTTGCCAAAATACCCTCAACTGCTGAACGAATTTGCTTAATCAGCTCATCCGGATTTGGCGTGTCGCCCCCGATAACCGAGAAGGCGTAGCCCGTGCTCGAATTATACTCGTGTCCGAACGAGTCAGAGATCAGATCTTTCTCATAAAGCTGCTGATAGAGCGTAGAGCTAGGTCCAATTAGAGCTTCCAGCATCAGCTTGGTCGTCACTTCTTGACGCAGAAGCGCTTCGCCGGTTAGCCCCGTATGCTTTTCTTTGATTCCGAGCATGCATTTTGGCAGTGAAACAGGAAGCTCCGTCACCTTGCGTGGGATCTTGACAGCTTCAAGCTCTTTCTCAAAAAATCGCTCGATCGGCCCCTGCGGCTCAAAAGATTTGCTATTCTGATTATCGCGCACAAGCTGGAATACTTCCTCCGCCTTCACTCCGCCAACGACAAACAATATCATATTGGAGGGATGATAAAAGGTTTCGTAGCAGCGGTAAAGGGTTTCCTTATCGATTTGCCTGATGGACTCCACCGTTCCGGCGATATCGATATGAACCGGATGCTCATGATACAGCGCATCAATCAACCCGAAATAAACTCTCCAATCGGGATTGTCACGATACATATTGATTTCCTGCTCGATTATTCCTTTTTCCTTCTCTACATTGGCATCTGTAAAATAAGGATTTTGAACGAAGTTGATTAACGTCTCTAAATTAGCGTTTATCTGCTCCGTAGCAGAGAACAAATATACCGTTCTGTCGAAGCTCGTAAACGCGTTCGCTGAAGCTCCTTGCGATGCAAATACAGCAAATATGTCTCCCATTGGCTCCTCGAACATTTTATGCTCGAGAAAATGCGCGATACCGTCAGGCACTTTCACAGGAGGCTGATTGCCAACCGAAAAGCGGTTGTCGACTGAACCATACTTTGTCGAGAATGTCGCATATGTTTTATTAAAGCCTTCCTTCGGCAGCACGATAACCTCAAGTCCGTTATCAAGCACTTCGCGATACAACGTTTCCTGTACGTTTGGATAGCTAAGGGTTTGCATAGGTTATGCCTCCTTTCGATCACGCAAAAAGTAAATCGTATCGAGCTGCACGCGCTCCGCAACCTTCACGATATCCTCAGCGGTAACTGCCTGAACCTGCTCAAGCAGCTGCTCTGCACTTCGCTCTTTCCCGGTCAGCACGCTGTTGAAGTCGTAGGCGATCATCTCATAGGCGGAATCCTGAAGCTCGCGGAGATGATTCGAAATCATCGCTTTCGTCTGGCTCATCTCAAGCTCTGAAAGTTGGCCTTGCCTCATGCTTTCAAGCTGCTCCTGGATAATGGCGACAGCACGGTCGTAATTAGCGAATTCGATGCCTGATTGAATCGTGCAAAGCCCTTTATGGCCATCAAGCCTTGATGCAGCATAATACGCCAGGCTTTCCTTCTCTCGCACGTTCAAGAAAAGCTTCGAATGCGGGTATCCTCCCAAAATGCCGTTGTACATTAATGCTGCCGGATAAGCGTCATCGCTGTAGCCTACACCGGTGCGAAGTCCCAAGTTCAGCTTGCCTTGGCTTACCTCCATGCGTTCCGTAACCTTCTTCACTTCTTTGACCGCATGCTGGACGTTTGGCACCGTATAAGCAGAAGGCGTGCCATCCTTCAATTTGAATGTTTTGTTGACGAGACGAGTTACTTCTTCAAGCGACGTATCCCCAACGACATACAAGTCAAGCGCAGCGTTATTCAGCCATTGCTCATAATGCTCATACAACGATGCAGGCGTTATCGCATCAATTTCTGATCGTTTGCCAAGCGGATGCAGACGGTAAGGCTCGTCAGCGCACATTTCTTCCAAACAGCGCTCCGCTGCATATCGTATTTTATCGTTTACGATTGCCTCTAGCCGTTTTCTAAGCGTCGTTTTTTCTGCGTCCACATATTTTGGATGGAAGCCGTTATTATCTATGAGCGGATCGGTAAGCACATCCCCTAAAAATTTCAGCGATTCTGCCAGGAGCGAGGTGTTCGCTGAGACGAATTCATCGTTGATCACATCCATGCGGAATTGAACGATTTGAGCATCGCCTCTTTTATATACGTCAAAACCGAAGCCTGCTCCATATAAATCGTCAAGCTTCTCGCGGAAAGCAATCGTTTCAGGCAAATTAGCCGTGCCTCTTCTTAGTACGAACGGAATGAGGGCAACCGGCGTTACCGTTGCTTCATCAAGTGTAAGTCCAGCAAATAAGGAAATGGCAAACGTTTTAAATCGTTTTGTAGGCAACACATGCAGTCGAATTCGCTGCAGCAGCCCTCTTTCGAATTGGGTCACTCGGTTTGCTCCTTTCAACGGCGCGTTATAGAGTAAATCTATTCCAATTGACAAATCACTATACCATTCTAACCTATAGGAAATGGAAGAAGCAACCACTGCTGCGCTAGGCAGTAACGGCTGCTTCCTTTCGTAATAAGCGTATAGTTACATACAGAAAATATGCTTTCCAATCGTCTTGATCTGCGTCCGAGTCCAAATCCATTTGGAGGTTGCAGTATGCGGATTGAAATAGTAGATGCAGCCGCCGGTTGGGTCCCAGCCATTAATCGCATCCTCAACCGCATCCCTCGCCCTGGCATTTGGCTGCAGCCAAATTTGTCCGTCAGCAACCGCCGTGAAAGCGCCTGGCTGGAAGATGACGCCATAGATCGTGTTTGGGAAGCTTTGTGATTTCAAACGGTTAATAATAACAGCTGCAACGGCTACTTGCCCCTCATAGGATTCGCCTCGTGCTTCACCGTAAACGGCATTCGCCATCATCTGCAAATCATTGTCCGTCAAGCCAAGTCGATTGGACTGTCCGATTGTCGTTATGTCACCCGTCGAGCTGGCGTTTTCTTTGCCGCCAGATCCACCGGATCCGCTAGATCCGCCAGTGCTGGCTGTCGGCTTCCAGGTTTTTGTGGCTTCCCAAAGCTTTAGCTTTGTTTTTGCTCCGACAACCCCATCCGACTTGAGTCCAAACTTCCACTGGAACCATGTTACTGCGTTTTTAGTAGCTGCTCCAAACTTTCCGTCTACTGCACCTTTGAAATAACCGAGATGCTTGAGCCGTCCTTGCAATTCATAGACGTCCTGACCAGAGGAGCCTACCGTTAAGGTAGCGTTGCTGAATGTTTCCTTTGCTTCGTTATGCACATCGCGCATGAAAGAAAAGGTGCCGAACAGCAGCAGCACGATAATCGAGGTCACCAAAATTAAACGATTTCTCATGTTGGGATCTGCCTTTCTCTTGCAAGTTAGTTCGCTTAAGGTAGCGTTACCTAACTTTAGTATGAGAAATTCGTCCCTCTTCTATGCATTTTCTCCTGTACCTTCAGTCAGCCGTAAATTATGAGCTGACTCTGCCGGCTTGGAATTCGTCCATCGTTATCAGAACTTCCCTAGGCTTGCTTCCTTCATATGGTCCTACTATAGAGCGTGCCTCCATTTGGTCGATAAGCCTTGCAGCTCTTGTGTAGCCGACCCGCATGCGACGCTGCAGCAAGGAAACAGAAGCTTGCTTCGCTTCCAAAATAATTTGCACCGCTTGATCGTAAAGCTCATCAACGGCCACATTGCCCTCTGCCGACTCTTCCTCGACTTCAGGTACAAGATCTTCTTTATATTCCGCTTCAGCTTGGCCGCGCGCGTAATTAACGAGCGTCTCCACTTCCTGATCCGACAGAAAAGCACCTTGCACCCTTATCGGCTTGGACATACCTACTGGCAAGAAAAGCATGTCCCCGCGGCCGAGCAGCTTCTCAGCCCCTACCATGTCGAGAATCGTTCGTGAATCGACCTGTGAAGAGACGCCGAACGCAATGCGTGACGGAATATTTGCTTTGATGACGCCTGTAATAACATCCACTGACGGCCGCTGCGTCGCAATGATGAGATGAATGCCCGCAGCACGTGCCATTTGGGCAAGCCTTGCGATTGAATCCTCCACATCATTGGCGGCTACCATCATGAGATCCGCAAGCTCGTCCACAATGACGACGATATAAGGGAGAACGGCGGCCGGATTATCAGCCATCAGCGTGTTGTAGCCTTCAATGTTGCGTGTAGCAGACTTGGAGAACAGCTCGTAGCGGCTTTCCATCTCGACAACGATCTTCTTTAGAGCGAGCGATGCCCGCTTAGGATTCGTCACTACGGGAGCAAGCAAATGCGGAATGCCATTGTATACATTTAGTTCAACCATCTTCGGGTCAATCATAAGAAACTTAACTTCATCAGGCGCAGCCTTGTACAAAATGCTTGTAATAATACCGTTTATACAAACCGATTTACCGGAACCTGTAGCACCTGCTACGAGCAGATGGGGCATTTTCGCTAAGTTGCCCACAATCGTCTGTCCGGAAATATCGCGGCCGAATGCGATAGACAATTTTGACGAGGCATTTTGGAAGGTAGCTGTCTCCATTACCTCTCGCATCGTAACGACGGATACTTCCATATTCGGCACTTCTATGCCGATCGCTGATTTTCCCGGAATCGGGGCTTCCATTCGGATATCCTTTGCTGCTAATGCAAGGGCGATATCATCCGTGAGTCCAACAATTCGACTCACTTTAACGCCAGTAGCCGGCTGAACCTCATAGCGCGTTACCGCGGGACCTCTTACGACATCGAGCACTTTCGCGCGAACGCCAAAGCTTTCGAGCGTTGCCTCCAGCTTGCGACGCGAGTCGTACATATCGGACGCATCTGCGCTTTTTCCAAGTAAATTAGGCTTGTTAAGCAGCGAAAACGGCGGCAGCAGATACGGCTTCTCCGTACTAGCCTCTGCCTCGGCGATCGGACGTCTTGGCAACGGCTGCGCTGCGCTTTCATCTATCACCAATGCTTCCGAAGCCTCGGAGACGTCGCTTGATAGCGATTCTGGATTAAGAAGCTCTGGATCATCCTCAAGCTCGTTCTCATCGGTATCATCAGTCACATCGGATTGAGCAAGCTCTTGAACAGGCCATGATTCGTTCCATTCTTCCTCGTTAGGCGGTACAGGCAGGTCATGATCAATGATTATGTCAGTCCCGGAAGATTCCCAAGGAACAGCATGATCTTGAACAGATTGGGTATGTAATGGGTCTGAATGTAAGTCTTCGCCAGATTTTTCCCATGGCGGCTCGAGATCATTTTGCCAAGCAGGCTTGCCATTTGTACGCGCTTCAGTGCTGCCCGGCTCGAATACCCACTCATTCTGCTCGTCTTCCTCCTGGCTTTGTTCCTCGGCATCCCTCTCTTGTCTCCATGAGAAAAACAAGGATCTTTTCTTTTTGGGAGGAGATACGACATAGCCTTCATGATCGTCATCCATTATGTCATCATCATCAGCATCCACTTGGTTTACATTCGCGGCAGCTGCAGCAGATGCACGCCTAGCTGCTCGTTTCGCCCATTTTGCCCCTAGCAATTTGAACATCCGAGTAGTCCGCGAGCTTATCAGTCTGCCTAATTCCACATACGACTTCCCTGTCATCAGCATGATGGAAATGGCGAACATGACGAACATGATCAGCTTTGCGCCGTAGTAGCCAAACAAAGAGAAAAATAACGAATATTGAATGGCACCGATGTAACCGCCGCTTATTTCCTTATCTCTTATGGGTAAATCATTAGCTGCTGGAACACTAATTAACGATATCTGCAAATCGCTGCTAAGCTGTTTGAATATCATCGTGCCAGTTAGATCAGTCGTTGGGAGCTTTTGCTCGATTTCAGAAATCGAGCTCATCAGCGTAAAAGCAAGCACCAAAATAAATAAGCCCGTACGTCTATTCGTCCAGCCTTTTGGCCAAGCTCGTTTAATCATGACAGTTAGTCCAATAACGATGCCAATTAAAGCAAGCACAAAATAAAACTTGCCGAGCACAAGCCCAAATAGCTTGGATAACGAGCGCCCGACAGCCGCTTCACCGGATAATGCAATGATGGAGATGGTAATAAGCAATATGCCGTATACTTCGTATTTTAAGTTTGTGCCAATTGTTTTTTTTCGTCTCTTTTTCTTTGCCAAATCCGTCACCTCTGGTAAAAGATTATACCATAGGTGGGCAAATGTTCCTATGAGACATTCGTACGAACATCCGTTTGCTGTTAATGGTAATGCACAATGGTACCTGGCATCAAATTCGGATTCAAATAATCGTCCAGACCGCATTCTATAAGACGGACGATTTTTCCCATTCCGGGCGCGACCGGCATGATCTGCATCTTAACCCCGTTTGCCCAAACCTCCTGTACCTTTTCCACTTCGTCATGAAGTCCTTCCAGCACTAATTCGAGCGGCATATTCGTATAAATCGTCATTAGCTGTTCACCTCTACCCGTCCAAGCTTAGAAGCCTCTATGCGTCGATTTAACTCCTTAAGCGCTTCTCCAAGGCCTCCAACCGCATCAATTAAGCCATGCTTCACTGCGTCAGATCCAATAACCGTCGTTCCAATATCCCGAGTAAGCTCACCTGTTTTGAACATCAGCTCTTTGAAAATGTGCTCTGATACATTGGAGTGCGATGTGACAAAACGGACGACACGCTCCTGCATTTTATCCAAATATTCGAACGTTTGCGGAACGCCGATAACTAATCCGTTCAACCGTATGGGATGGATCGTCATCGTCGCCGTTTCTGCAATAAATGACATATCGCCAGCTACTGCAATCGGAACGCCGATGGAGTGACCACCCCCGAGTACCAACGTTACTGTTGGCTTGGATAAGGATGAGATCATTTCGGCTATCGCGAGTCCCGCTTCCACGTCGCCGCCTACCGTATTCAAAACGATAAACACGCCTTCAATTTTATGGTTTTGTTCAGCAGCTACCAATTGCGGAATAAGATGCTCGTACTTGGTCGTTTTATTTTGCGGCGGCAGCACAAGATGCCCCTCCACCTGCCCAATGATGGTCATGCAAAATATGTTCGACTCGGTTAGCGCCGGTACTGCTGTCTGGCCAAGCTGCTGGATCGTGTCGACAACTGCATTCCCTTTTCTTTTTTCATCCGTATTTGGTTCCTGCTGCTCTGCTGATAAATCCATTTGAAATTGCGAGCTCATGTACAATCCCCCTCTAATGAATTATTGCTTGTCATAGTATGAGGTCTGGCGCCGAATTTATACAAATACAGTCAAGAACCGCTATGAAGCAAAAAAAGAATCGCTTGCGTCCGCCGCGGCAACTGCGGAATGGACAAGCGATTCTCTTCCTTTATTCATTTATTTCATTCATTCATTTCATTATACTTCCATAATGATTGGCAAAATCATTGGTCGACGGCGAGTTTGCTCGTACAAAAAGCGGCCAAGCGCATCCTTCACATTCGTTTTGAGTGAAGCCCACTCATTCACTTTATCGTTCATGAGGCGAGTTAGCGTTGATGTAACGATACGATTTGCTTCATCCAAAAGACCTTCGGATTCACGAACATAAACGAATCCGCGAGAAATAATGTCCGGACCTGACAAGATCGTGCCATCCTGCTTGCTTAGTGTAACAACAACGACCAATATGCCATCTTGCGATAACAGCTTGCGGTCGCGAAGTACGATATTACCAACATCGCCAACACCCAAACCATCGATCAATACGTTGCCGGCTTGTACTTTAGAGCCTTTACGGCCTGCGCCATTCTGGAACTCTACAGTGTCGCCGTTATCGATGACGAAAATATTTTCGCGTTCGATTCCGATCGCTTCGCCAAGCTTCGCATGCTGGCGAAGCATCCGGTATTCACCGTGAATGGGAATAAAATATTTTGGCTTAATCAAGTTAAGCATAAGCTTCAATTCTTCTTGGCTTCCGTGACCGGATACGTGAACGCCCGATACCGAACCGTTTCCGTAAATAACGTTTGCGCCTAAGCGGAATAATTCATCTACGGTACGTCCTACATATCTCTCATTGCCTGGAATTGGCGTTGCAGCGATGATAACGGTATCGCCAGGCAAAATATCAACCTTGCGGTGCGTGGAGCGCGCCATACGAGTAAGCGCCGACATCGGCTCGCCTTGACTGCCTGTACACAAAATGACAACGCGATCCGCAGCCAATTTGTTAACTTCCTCCGGTTCGATGATCATGCCTTCCGGAATGTTCAAGTAACCAAGATCGGAAGCGATGCCAACTACGTTCACCATACTGCGGCCTACAACAGCAATTTTGCGTTTTGTAGCGATTGCAGCATTAATGATTTGTTGAATCCGGTGTACGTTCGATGCGAAGGTTGCCACAACTACGCGCTGAGACGACTTCCGGAAAATATCTTCAAGATTGTCGCCTACCTGAGCTTCAGACGGCGTATATCCAGGACGTTCTGCATTTGTACTATCCGACAATAACGCCAAAACGCCGCGTTTTCCGATTTCGGCGATACGCTGCAAATCAGCGAATTGCTCGTTAACCGGTGTATGATCGAATTTAAAGTCACCCGTATGAACGACAGTTCCTTCTGGAGTATCCAGGCTGACACCTACGGAATCAGGAATACTGTGGTTCGTTCTGAAGAAGGAAGCACGAATGGTGCCGAGCTGAATTTCGCTGTCTGCATTGATGAGAATACGTTTCGTTTCTCCTAGCAATCCAGCTTCCTTCAGTTTACCTTCAATAAGACCGAGTGTTAGTTTAGTTGCATATAAAGGCACGTTTAAGCTTTTCAACACATATGGCAATCCGCCGATGTGATCCTCATGTCCATGGGTAATAATAATTCCGCGAACCTTATCGCGATTTTCCGTTAAGTATGAAATATCCGGAATAACGATATCTATACCGAGCATGTCCTCTTCTGGAAACTTCAAACCCGAGTCAACAACAACTATGTCATTGTTATACTGAATGACGTACATATTTTTTCCGATTTCGCCAACTCCGCCTAGTGCAAAAATGAGCAGTTTATCCTGGTTGTTCTTCTTAGACAAGTGTATCTTTCCTCCTTAAAATTTTGCGAAGCAACTATTGCTTCGTAATCATTTTCATAAATTTTTGCGAAGCGCAAAGACTTCGTGAACTTCGTTTTTGTGAATTTTTCGAAGCATAAAGGCTTCGAAATATTAAATTATTGCGAAGCGAAAAAGCTTCGTAAGTATGGTCTGAATATGGAAAAGCAGAATAGCTCCGTACAGTCCCATTTGGTGTTGAAATGCCAAAGCTTTTTTCACCTATGCCCTGTTATCGTCAGATGCCGCTCTGACGTTAAGTTCATTTCCAAATATTTGCCGCACCCAGTCACTTGAAATCATTATACATGAAGAAAAAGCTGGAATACAAGTGAAACCCGATAAAGCTATTTTCCAATATGCTTCCCAAAAAAATAAAACCGATGCTGGATGCACCGGCTGCAATCAACGATAACGTCTATTTATCCAAGCAAATTGCGTAAGAATGCGGCTTCTGCCTCGCTCACTGAAACAAGCGGCAGCCTTACTCCGCCTACCGAAAATGCTTTTAACCCGAGCGCATATTTTACTGCAACGGGATTTGGAACAGGATGAGGACAAGCGAATAGACCTTTGAAAATAGGATGCAAACGTCCATTAATGCGTGCAGACTCTTGAACGTTGCCGCTGGTGTAAGCTTGAATCAACGCTTTCATCTCTTTTCCGACAATGTGGCTTGCAACGCTAATAATACCGTATCCGCCAATAGCCAAGGCAGGCAGGGTTGCACTGTCATCACCAGTATACACTTTGAAATCAGCAGGCGCGCCGCTAATAATTTGAGTCAATTGATCTGTTGATGCGCAATCCTTGGTAGCGATAATATTGTCGATTTGCGCTAAGCGAAGCGTCGTTTCGGCGGATATGTTCACCCCTGTGCGACCTTCTACGTTATACAAAATAATGGGCAGAGCGGTTGCTTCCGCAATTGCCTTGAAATGTTGATAAAGTCCCTCTTGGTTAGGACGGTTGTAGTAAGGAGCAACAAGCAATACGGCGTCAACACCCGCAGCTTCTGCCTCTTTCGTCAAATGGATGGAATGGGCTGTGTTGTTGCTCCCTGTACCAGCAATAATCTTGCAACGACCATTCGCATGCTTGACCGCAAATCGGAACAACTCCAGCTTCTCTTCATCGGACAGCGTAGGCGATTCGCCAGTAGTGCCAGAAACGACAAGACTATCGCTTTGCTGCTCCTCAATTAAATAATCAATCAATCGGCCTGTCGTATGCCAATCAATATGACCATCCGCATCGAATGGGGTTACCATTGCTGTAATTAATCTGCCAAATTCCATCTGAATTCCTCCCAAAAGTATTGCTCTCTATCGATGAAGCTCGAACTTCGCGTGGAGAGAACGAAGCGCTTCCGCCATATCCGCTTCACGTACGAGCACCCAAATCGTTGTATTGGAATCAGCCGATTGCATGATGGTAATTCCTCGTTCCGTCAGCGCTTCCACGATACGCGCCATAACGCCAGGCTCTCCATTCATCCCTCCGCCAATTACGGATACCTTCGCACAGCCCTTAATCGCTGAAGGAGCGAATCCACTCTCTTTCAACACATCAACAGCACGCTTGGCATCATGATCAAATACAGTATAAATTGCACCGCTAGGCGTAACATTAATAAAATCGACGCTAATGTGATGTTTAGCCATCGATTGAAATACTTGAAGCTGCACATCATTCCGGCCATCAATCGCCTTGACCGAAATTTGTGTAATGCCAGAAACATGGGCAATTCCTGTTACATGACGATCCTTAACAGACAGATCTGCCTTCAGCTCGGCCGAATCGGTTACAAGCGTCCCCGTCTCATTGGAAAAGGTGGATCTCACTCGGAGCGGTATGCGAGCTTGCTGCGCTATCTCAACCGCGCGCGGATGAATCACCTTTGCTCCTTGCCTTGCCATATTGCATATTTCAGCATAGCTTACGACAGGGAGCGGCTTTGCCTCCTCGACAATGCGCGGATCTGCCGTCAATATTCCATTCACGTCTGTATAGATATCAACCATTTCGGCACGCAGCGCTGCACCGAGTGCAGTTGCGGAAGTATCGCTTCCGCCGCGGCCGAGCGTTGTCGTGTCGCCCTGCGCCGTGCTTCCTTGAAAGCCTGTTACAATGACGACGGTACCTTCATGCAAGTGACTGAGTACCTTATCTGGACGAATCTCTTTAATTCGGGCATGCCCATATTGTTCGTCAGTAATTATGCCCGCCTGTCCGCCGGTTAAAACGACGGAAGGAATGCCGCGTGTAATGAGTAAACTGCATAAAGCGGCTGCGGATATAATTTCCCCGCAGCCTAACAGCATATCCCGCTCGCGCGCCGGCAGTCTGTCGCCATTGTCACGAATAAGCTGCAGCAGCGTATCCGTAGCATAAGGATCACCCTTGCGACCCATAGCCGAAACAACAACGACAACAGCGAAGCCATTACTGCGTTCTCTGCAAATGTGATGGATAACGTGTTCCCTGGCGTGATCATTTGATAGAGAGGTGCCCCCGAATTTTTGAATCAGGATGCGCATATTTTATCCTCCGTGATCGATCCCGGGAAGAAGTAGCCGAATACCCTTACTTAATAAATGAACCGTTAGCGATATATTCAGCGATTTGAACAGCATTCCATGCTGCGCCTTTGAGTAGGTTGTCTGAGACGATCCACATATTAAGTCCGCGTTCAGAGCCAAGATCACGTCTCAAGCGACCGACAAATACATCCGGCTTGCCGGCTGCTTCAGTCGCAAGAGGGTACTGCTGATTAGCAGGATCATCAACGAGCGTAATGCCTGGCGCGTCTGCTAACAGCTGCTTAACCTCTTCCAAATCGTAGTCGTTTTTAAGCTCAACATATAGGGATTCCGAGTGACCGTAAACGACAGGAATACGTACGCAAGTAGCTGTAACCTGAATGGATTCGTCACCCATAATTTTTTTCGTTTCGCGAACCATTTTCATTTCCTCGAGCGTATAGCCATTCTCTTGGAATTTGTCGATTTGCGGAATCGCATTAAACGCGATTTGATGCTTGACTGGCAATGCACCAACCGGAAGAATAGCTGGACTTACAGCTTCGCCGTTCAGCGCTGCTTGCGTTTGACGCAGCATTTCATCTATTGCACGGCTTCCTGCACCAGATACTGCTTGATAAGTAGAAACGATGATGCGGGAAATGCCATAACGGTCTTGCAGCGGTTTTAGCGCTGCAACCATCTGAATAGTCGAACAATTCGGATTAGCGATTATGCCCTTATGCTCGCTAACCTTCTCGATGTTCACTTCTGGAACTACGAGCGGCGTGTTCTCATCCATTCGATAAGCGTTCGTATTATCGATACAAATCGCCCCGTGCTCAACCGCATGCGGTGCCAGCGCCTTTGTAACGTCGCCGCCTGCACTAAATAACGCAATTTCGATGCCTTTGAAGCTATCCGGCGCTGCTTCCTCAACCGTCAGCTCTTGGCCTTTGAATGTCATTTTTGTGCCTGCTGAACGAGCAGATGATAAGAGCTTAAGCTCTTTGATCGGGAAGTTTCTAGAATCAAGTAATTTTAGTATTTGTTCCCCTACTGCGCCTGTTGCGCCAACTACTGCAACATTGAACAATTTCTGATTCGACATCTGCTGTCGACTCCCCTCTTTCCGTCTGTCATTAATGGCGTTCGACAAGCAGAGGCTGCAGCTGTTTCCCCTGAAGGGCAGCTTCGCATGCTTCCAAGACCAAATCCATTCTTGCAACCAGCGAGTTAGGCTTTTGCACAGGGTTATCTTGGCCGAACGGCACGAAATAAATATGTTTAGCCACTAGCAGCTTCGCTATGTTAGCAGCATTTAAACCAAGTCCATCATTTGTTGAAATAGCGAGTACTAGCGGACGACCATTGCGCATCTGCGCCTTGGCAGCCATAAGCACCGCGCTGTCTGTTATCGCATTTGCCAATCGACTTGTTGTGTTGCCTGTGCATGGCGCTATGACAAGAACGTCAAGCAGCTTAGATGGCCCAAGCGGCTCAGCCTCCACAATCGTCGAAATTAGCTCATTTCCCGTAATAGCCTTAAGCTGTGCTTGCCAATCCTCGGATTTTCCGAATCGAGTATCCGTCGTCATAAGCGTATTAGAAACGATCGGCACCACATTGGCACCCGCATCGACGAACCGCTTAATTTCTGGCATAACCTCAGCAAACGTGCAGTGTGAACCAGATAAAGCATATCCTACTGTAATTCCAGACCAATTCATATCCCATTCCCCCGCTTAATCGTATCATCCAAAATCAACTGTGTTAAGCAATCCGCCATGATACGTCCAGCTGTTTTGGGTGCGACGATACCGGGTAGTCCGGGTGCGAGCATCGCTTTAATTCCCCGCTTCTCTGCAAAGCGGAAATCAGTGCCGCCAGGCTTCGATGCGAGGTCGATTATTACGGCCCGCGAAGGTAAATTTGCGATAATTTGCGCTGTGACTATCATAGTCGGAATTGTATTAAAAAGCAAGTCAATATTGCTTACATGATGCAGCAAACCACTGATGTAGAAAGGCTCAAACCCCATTTCTGAAGCCCTTGCGAATTGCTCCGAACGCCGTACGCCAACCTTCACTTTCGACCCTAAGCCTTGAAGTGTGCGCGCCATTGTGAAGCCCGTTCTACCGAATCCGAGCACCATGGAGGACGAACCATGAATCGTAATATCCGTATTCTGAATCGCCATCATCAGAGCGCCTTCCGCAGTCGGTATCGAGTTGTATATAGCGACATCATCACGGTCAAAGAGCTCAATGAGCGATAGTGTATGCTGCTCGCATAGCTGGCGCAAATAGGGTTTGGCCATCCCCGTATACACCGTACAGTGCTTTGGCAGCTTTGCCAAATGGCTATCGGTCAACTGCATTTGTCGATCGCTGAAAACGGCATGGATCATTCCTTGATCATCGGTGCCTACCGCAGGCAGCAGCAGCGCATCGACTCCTTCGAACAGCTGTTCCTCGAACTCCGCTTGCACGGCACCGTCCAATGACGAATGCAGTCCGTCAAAGCCGGAAACAGTGACGATAGCATCAAGCTCTGTCAGCTTGCGTATGACTTCAAGCTGTCTTGCATCACCGCCTAGCAACAGCACTCGAACGCCTGTTAGCATTAAGCTTCACTCCTTTCTTGCTACTAGCTCAAGATCATCTTATGCTTGCGCCCAGAGCGGGGTGAAAAAGAAAAAAAGATCGGGCAAATGACCCGATCTTTTACTTTAATAACGTTATGCAGTTATTTCGTTATACTCCTGTATGGCCGAACCCGCCTGCGCCTCGCACCGTGTCAGGCAGTTCTTCTGCTTCAACAATTGTAACCGCGGGCACTAGCTGGAACACCATTTGAGCGATTCGCTCGCCTCTTGTAATAGTAAATGGCTCTTGCCCTAAATTGATTAGAAGCACTTTTACCTCACCGCGGTAGTCCGCATCAATCGTTCCGGGCGAATTCAAGCAAGTAATGCCATGCTTGTATGCGAGACCGCTCCGGGGTCTAATTTGCGCTTCCAGTTCACCAGGCATGGCCATAGCAAATCCGGTCGGGATAAGCTGACGCTTCCCTGGCGCTAATACGACAGGCTCGCTTACAGCTGCTTGCAGATCAAAGCCAGCTGCCCATTCGGACATTTTACGCGGAATCGCAATATCTTCATTGCCTTCTAATCGTTTAAACTGTACTTGGTACAAATTGATTCCTCCCCAATTGCACTGCTGCTTTGTCGTTTGAGCCAACCATCGCAACGGAGAAAGGTACGGACAGCATACGCTTCGTCACTTCAACTACATGCGACATATCTACAGAATCAATACGCTTTAATAGCTCATCGAGCGTATAATGCTTGCCAAGCATCAGCTCGTTTTTGCCTAAACGGTTCATCCTGCTGCTTGTGCTCTCTAAGCTTAAGATCAGGCTTCCCTTCAACTGCTCTTTGCCGCGATGCAGCTCATCCTCGCCAAGCCCTTTGACCGATAGCTCGTTAAGCTGCTCCATCGTCAAATCAAGCACTTCTTTGGTTTGCTTCGGTGCCGTTCCTGCATAAAGCGTGAACAAGCCAGTATCTGCATAGGAGGTGTGGTAGGAATAGACGGAATAAGCAAGACCGCGCTTCTCTCTGATTTCTTGGAAAAGTCTAGAGCTCATTCCACCGCCCAGCGCATTATTAAGCAAAATCATCGCATACAAATGAGAGTCGGTGATGGAACATCCAGGAAACGAGATACAGAGATGATTTTGTTCGGTTTTCTTCTTATAAAACAAATATTCACCGTGGAATGCAGGCGGAGCAACGATAGCAGATGCAGGCTTGCTGTTCGTAAAGCCGCCAAAATATTTTTCGAGCAAAGCGAGCAATCCTTGCTCTTCAACATTGCCAGCTACGCTGATAACGGTATTCTCAAGCGTGTAGGTGTCATTCATATACCCGCGAAGCGTATCCGAAGTCATCGCAGTCAAGCGCTCCTCAAGCCCCAAAATCGAATAGGCCAACGGATGATCACCGAATGCGGCACGTGATGCTTCATCATGCACCTTGTCATCCGGCGTATCCTCGTACATCGAAATTTCTTCAAGTATGACATTCTTTTCCTTCGCCAGCTCATCTGGATCAAGCTGAGAGTTGAAGAACATATCCGATAGCGCATCAACCGCAAGCGGCAAATGCTCATCAAGCACCTTGGCGAAGTAACAAGTATATTCCTTTGATGTAAACGCATTGACATTGCCGCCAATGCCATCAAATAAATCTGCAATATCCTTCGATGTACGTTTTTCAGTTCCTTTGAAGAGCATGTGTTCGATGAAATGCGAAATGCCGTTATTTTCAAGCGTCTCGTTGCGCGAGCCTGTTTTGACCCAAATCCCAAACGATACGGATCTTACGGTCGGAATGTATTCAACTACAATACGTAATCCATTGCTAAGGGTGTATTTATTCATTAATAGTCCTCCTTATGTTCAGAGCGGCAAAGCAAACCACGTACTCGTTTTTTATATGGATGGCCGAACTAAACCGACTTCGTATGCATGTGCTTTTGAACATGAATGTTTTTACTATAGCAGAATCAGCCAGCTCCCTCAACAGCAGGCGGCATACGCTTGGATGAAAGCGTCTCGCTAACTGTACCGATTGCGTAGCCCTTCGCCTTGGCAGATGCAATCATGCCTGCAAGGGCATCACGCGAGGATGCAGTAGGGTGCATCAATATTAAAGCGCCAGGCTCCAGCTTCGACGATATTTTACGAACGATCGAATCAGCCGGAGGTTTTTGCCAATCAACCGTATCGATTGTCCAAAGCACTGTTTTCAACCCCTGCTCCTCAGCAATTTGAACGGTAGCTTGATTAAAGGAGCCTGACGGTGGAGCAAACCATTTGTTATTGACTTTTAGTTTTGACTTCAGAAGCGCCTCGGTTTTTGAAATTTGATTATATTGATCCTGCCTGCTTAACGCACTCATATCCGGATGTGTATACGCATGATTGGACATCTCATGTCCTTCGGATTGAATTCGATTTGCTATCTCCGCATTTTTATTAAGCCAGCTGCCGTCCAGAAAAAAGGTTGCTTTCACATTTTCTCGTTTAAGTGTATTTAATATGGAATCTATGTATTCGTTGCCCCAAGCTACATTTATCATGAATGATACCATCTTTTTATTCGAATTGCCTCTATAGATCGGGTGAGGTCCAAGATCGTTTAGCTTAATCTTAGGCTCTACTTCCTTGTAGACATAAGGTATCGCATTTGCGGAAGGTGCGAGCAATGCAGCGTCCAGCGTTTTCTCTATATCGACCTCCAACCCATTATATCCAGGGATGGCTTTCCATACGCGGTCAATCCTCGCATCGACTGGCGCGATTCTACGCTTATTTGCTTCTTCCGATATAATCGTCAGCAGCCTTTGCCGGTCCTCTGTGGAAGATACGAGCACCGTTGATGCAGCCCTGGCATCGCCATATTTCAATGAGGCAAGATATTGAGACACGTCACTATTTATACTCACAAAAACGATCAACATGAGCATACTCGCTGCAATCGTGGCAGCTTTTCTCACCTTCATATTTCCCACTCCTATAAACAGCATCACATGCCTCCTAAGCTTGACCTTAATGAAGCATGTTAATCCATGTTTATGAAAAGAGGGACAAGATTATGCAGAAGGAAGACATTGACAGCGATATCTGTACGAATAGAAAAACAAAAAGAGACAGATCAAATCTGGCTCTTTTCTTAAGTATCTTCTATTGTTGCCTGTATCTTCTATTGTTGCCTAAGTGAAACTTACTGCGGTGAAACTTCCGGCGTCATCAGAATTTTAGCTGACAAGTTGATTCGGCCTTGTTGGTCAATCTCGGTTACTTTAACTTTGATTTGGTCGCCAATGTTCACGACATCCTCGGTTTTGGCAACACGCTCATTCGACAGCTGCGAAATATGGACAAGTCCATCCTTGTTCGGCAAGATCTCAACGAAAGCTCCGAATTTCTCTACGCGTTTAACTGTACCCACGTAAATTTCGCCAACAACAACTTCCTTCACAATGCCTTCGATAATCGATTTTGCCTTCTGGTTCATCTCTTCGTTAGAGGAAGCGATGAATACCATTCCGTCTTGCTCGATATCGATTTTAACGCCTGTTTCCTCGATGATTTTGTTAATAATTTTACCGCCTGCGCCAATAACGTCGCGGATTTTGTCCGGGTTAATGCGAAGCGTCAAAATTTTCGGCGCATATTTCGATAAGCTTGTCCGAGTAGTCGGCAGGCTTTCAAGCATTTTGCCTAGGATGAAAACCCGTCCTTGACGCGCTTGTTCAAGAGCTTGCTGCAAAATCGCGCGGTTGATGCCGGCAATTTTGATGTCCATTTGAATGGCAGTAACGCCTTCAGCTGTACCAGCAACCTTAAAGTCCATATCTCCAAGATGATCTTCCATACCTTGAATATCAGACAGGATTGCGAAATGGTCGCCGTCCTTGATGAGACCCATTGCGATACCAGCTACAGGAGCTTTGATCGGTACGCCTGCATCCATCATAGCGAGCGTGCTTGCGCAAATACTGGCTTGTGACGATGAACCGTTTGATTCCAACACTTCAGAAACAAGACGAATTGTATATGGGAAATCTGCTTCAGACGGAATAACTTTGGAAAGCGCGCGCTCACCAAGTGCACCATGACCAATTTCGCGGCGACCTGGCGGACGAAGAGGACGAGCCTCACCAACGCTGAATGGCGGGAAATTGTAATGATGCATGAAGCGTTTTGTTTCCTCAGGTGAAATGCCGTCCAAAATTTGAACGTCACCCATCGCTCCAAGCGTACAAATGCTTAGCGCTTGCGTTTGTCCACGAGTGAACAAGCCCGAACCATGCGTACGCGGCAGAAGCGCTACGTCACAATCAATCGGACGAATTTCTTCAAGCGAACGACCGTCAGGACGAACCTTGTCATGAGAAATAAGGCGGCGAACTTCTTCCTTGACGATATCGTAAAGAACTTCCTTCACATCGGAAAGCAGCCCTGGTGTATCGATATATTGCTCTTCAAAATGTGCAACCGCTGCGCTGTTAACAGCGTCAATTGCATCCTGACGAGCATGCTTCTCTTCTACTTTAATCGCTTCTACGAGATCCGCTGAAGCATAAGCGCGAACATCAGCATTTACTTGTTCATTAACGGTATGTAGCTTAACTTCCATTTTCGGCTTGCCGGCAATGGCTTGCAGCTCTTCGATCTTGGCAACGATGTTCTTGATTTCATCATGTCCAAACATGATTGCCTCAAGCATAACTTCTTCCGATACCTCATTCGCTTCGGCTTCAACCATCATGATAGCATCCTTCGTGCCTGCTACAACAACAAACAGATCTGTTAGCTGCTCTTGCTCAACTGTTGGATTAATGACGAATTGACCGTTTACCCGGCCAACGCTCACGCCGCCGATTGGGCCGTCAAATGGAACGTCGGAAATCGATAGAGCAGCAGATGTACCGATCATAGCCGCAATTTCTGGCGGGCAATCTTGATCCACACTCATTACGATGTTCATCACTTGAACGTCGTTCCGGAACCCTTCCGGGAACAACGGACGAATAGGCCTGTCCGTAAGACGGCTGGACAAAATCGCCTTCTCGCTTGGACGGCCTTCACGTTTAATGAATCCGCCTGGAATTTTACCAACGGCATACAAACGCTCTTCATAGTTAACCGTAAGCGGGAAGAAATCCAAGTCCTTCGGACCTGCGGATGCTGTTACCGTACACAATACAACAGTATCGCCATATTGCACGGTTACTGCAGCATTCGCTTGCTTAGCAAGGCGGCCTGTTTCAATGGATAGCGGTCTTCCGCCTACCATCATCTCAATTCGTTGTACCATCTAATCCCTCCTAAAAGTTATTTTATAGTCTATTTCACTGTATTATACAGGTTTTTCCCCAGTGTTCTCCTATTACAAAAAGCAACCCGAATCCGCACATCCGGTATTCCCGGACGGCTGGACAACCAGGTTGCTTCTCATTACGCATGTTTTAACGGCGAAGGCCGAGTCTTTCGATCAATGCGCTGTAACGTCTAACATCATTGTTCTTAAGGTATGCAAGCAGCTTACGGCGCTGACCTACCATCTTGAGCAAACCACGACGGGAATGATGATCTTTCTTGTGCTCCCGCAAATGTTGAGTCAAGTTAACGATGTTTTCAGTCAGGATAGCCACTTGAACCTCCGGAGAACCGGTATCAGTTGCATGTGTCTTATGCGTCTCAATCAGTTCGTTTTTACGTACTTGTGTAATTGCCATCCTAATTCACCTCCTTCTTGATAATCGCCATTAGCCTCGCTGCCGTCGGTGAGATCGGACACCCAAGCTAAGGTTAAGTTTAGAGAATGACATACGAAATGTATGTCTACTCACAACGTTGTATAGTATAACATATAAGATAGATGCTTGTCGAGGTGTATCTCCTCGTTGCTGCACAACGCGCAGCTACAGCTCAAAACAACGGTCCGCATTAGTTGCATCCGAGTATTGCTTTAGCTTGAAGCGCATCCGCACCGATTTGGTTGACCAGCTCATCGATGGAATTGAATTTTTTCTCCGAGCGAATAAACGAAAGAAATTGCAGACGCAATTGTTCCCCGTAAATATCGCCATTGAAATCAAACAAGTGAGCTTCCATTACAGGCTGCGGCTCTTTCTGGTTAAAGGTTGGCTTTAAGCCATAATTCAAGACGCCAGGGTAAGCTTTCTCTCCAAGCCAAGCCGTTATCGCATAGACGCCTAATCTAGGCGCAATATATGGAGCGGTGATATGAAGATTAGCCGTCGGGAAGCCGATTGTGCGGCCTCTCTTATCCCCATGCACGATGATGCCTTTAACTTCATAAGGCCGACCTAGCAAATGCTCAGCCAATTCCGTATTCCCCTGCTCGAGCGCTTCACGTATATAGGTGCTGCTAACTTTAATTCCATTCTCGAATAATGGCTCAATGACATGAACAGCAATATCGGGTTGCCCTAGCTGCTTCAAAGCTTCCGTATTGCCTAAGCCCTTATGGCCGAAATTAAAATCGAAGCCAACAACTACCTGCTTGGCGCGAAGTGTTCGCAATACCTCATTCACGAAGCGTTCAGGAGTAACAGATGCGAATTCGGGATCAAATCGCATAATGAATACGAGATCGACTCCGAGCTCTGCAAATAAAGCGGTCTTATGCTCAAGAGGCGTAAGACAACGATAATATTGATTACCTTGTCCGAGCACTTCCTTCGGATGGGGATCGAAGGTCAAAACCGCTGACAGCATTTCGGCCTCTTTCGCCTCAAGCACCGCTTGACGAATGACGTTTTGGTGTCCGCGATGAACACCATCAAAATGACCGATTGCTATGGAAAGCGGTTTGTCCAGCGATAACGTGGACAAACCGTTTAAAGGAAAACTTAATGGAATAATTTCCAACGCTGAAGCACCTGCATTTCCTGTTAACTTTCTACATCGATAATTTAAGCTGAAAACACCTTGACTGGTCTGAAAACAGCAGCACCCAGATCGATCTGAAAAATGCCAAGAAACGAGTTATTATCGTTATAAAGACGAATAAGCTGTTCATCTATATAGGTTGCATCTCGATTACACGCATGGGAAAGATTAATCTTCTGTCCCAAAAGCGCAAGCTTGCCTATTGCCTCAGGAACAATCGCGCTCTCCAAATGTGTAATAGCTTCGTCAGCAGCAATTAAATGCTCACTTAATTCGCCCGCTTTCTCCAGCTCCTCGATTTGCTCTAACGTCAAGCAGCTTTCTTTCGTAATGCCGCCTGACATCGTTCTCGTCAAGTGGGCCATCGTCGCTGGAACGCCGAGCGCTTTGCCAATATCCACGCATAAAGTACGAATGTATGTACCTTTTGAACAAACGACAGAAAACGTAATTTTAGGCTGATCGAGCTCAAGCTGCGCGTCAATGAGATCCATTTGATGAATCGTTACTTTTCTCGATTTACGCTCAACCGTTTTACCTTCTCTTGCCAGCTCATAAAGCCGTTTGCCATCCACTTTTACAGCGGAATACATAGGCGGGACCTGTTCAATTTCGCCTGTAAAACGACTTAATGCTTCACGAATCTCTTCTTCTGTAACAGCTACAGATGATTGCTGCTCAATGACCGTACCGGTTAGGTCTTCCGTATCCGTCGCAATACCAAGCTGCAATACGGCTTCATAAGACTTAGGTCGCTCTTGAACATATTCAACCACTCTAGTAGCACGCCCTAAACATAAAGGCAATACACCTGTCACCATAGGATCGAGCGTACCTGCATGTCCAATCCGCTTCATCTTTAGAATGCGGCGAACCTTTGCAACCACGTCGTGAGAAGTCCAGCCTTCAGGCTTCCAAACTGCCAAAATGCCGTCCATCGATTAAACCAACGCCTTTCTGACTGCTTCCACCAGCTCGTTAATCGACTCTGATAATGAACCCTCAAGCCGACAGCCGGCTGCCCTTACATGACCGCCGCCGCCAAAATCTTGCGCGATTGCAGCTACATTGGCTTTGCCCGCCGAACGCAGACTTGCTTTAACTGACCCGTCGTCTGCTTCTTTAAATAATATGCCGACCTCAACCCCGTCAACATTAAGAGCATAATTTACGATACCTTCAATATCCTCGGGTACCGCGCCTGTCATTTGCAAATCGTCTTTTCCAATAAAGACCCAGCCAATTTCCAAATTATCTGAAAAAGTGAGCCGGTTTAACGCGATTTGGAGAAGCTTAAGCTTAGCCATCGTCATTTTTTCAAGCAAATGATCTGCAAGATCGTTGCCTGACACGCCTAATGCAAGCAAATGCGAGGCAATTTCCATGACACGCGGACTTGTATTGGAATAACGAAAGCCACCTGTATCGGTCAAAAGACCGGTATAGATAGCTGTTGCGCAATTCAGATCAAACGAAATTTCTGCTCTTTCGATTAGATCATACAAGATCTCGACTGTTGCAGCAGCTTCAGCACGAATGACATTTACAGAACCAAATCCGTTGTTGGTCGGATGGTGGTCGATATTGAGCAGCTTTGCGTCTGGCGCAAAGCTGCTCGCAACCTCCCCGATTCGTTTGAAATCAGCGCAATCGACCGAAATAATGGCATCGAACTTTTGCTGCGGTACAGCCAGCTTATAGTTTACAATCGAATCAAATTGATGCAAATAGCTAAGTCTCGACGGCAATTCGCTTTCATTGATCAAAATAGCCGATTTACCAAGCTCCTGAAGCAGCCAGCCGACGACAACAGTAGAGCTTATTGCATCACCGTCAGGCTGTACATGCGACACGACCAGAAAGTGATCGGAATCCTTGATGAATGCCAGCGCAGCATCCAACTGCTTCAAATAGCTGTCTTGTGCCATCATTGACTTGCATTCCCGCTGTTGATGTTCTCAAGCAAAGATTCAATGCGGCTGCCGTATTCGATACTGCTATCGAACTTGAACAGCAGCACTGGCGTGTGACGAAGTCGCATACGCTTGCCTAGCTCCGTACGGATAAAGCCCGTTCCGCTTCCAAGAGCCTTAAGCGTAGCTTCCTTCTGTTCTTCACTTCCAAGCACGCTTAGATACACCTTAGCTTGTGACAGATCGCTCGACGTTTCAACGCCGGTTACGGTGATGAAACCTATTCTAGGATCTTTAAGCTCTGTTTGTATAATTTGGCTGAGCTCTTTTTTAATCTGCTCGCCTACCCGTCCTACGCGGATTTTTGCCATGCTATAATCACCTCTCTACCGATTCCATGACAAACGCTTCGATCGTATCTCCTTCACGAACATCGTTGTAACGGTCAAGTGTAATACCGCACTCGTAGCCTTGTGCAACTTCTTTCGCATCATCCTTGAAGCGCTTAAGGGACTCAATCTTACCTGTGAAGACAACGATGCCGCCACGGATAAGACGAGCTTCTGCGTTACGAATGATTTTACCGGAAGTGATCATGCAGCCTGCAATTGCGCCAACCTTCGTAACTTTAAATACGTTACGAACCTCGGCATGACCGATAACAACCTCTTTGAAGATCGGATCCAGCATGCCCTTCATCGCTTGCTCAATCTCATCGATGACATTGTAGATGACGCGGTGCATACGCACGTCAACCTTCTCTTGTGCAATGGTTGCTTCAGCTTGCGGATCTGGACGAACGTTAAAGCCGATTACGATCGCGTTGGATGCCGATGCCAAAATGATATCGGATTCCGTAATCGCGCCTACACCGCTATGGATGATTTTAACGCGTACGCCTTCGATGTCGATTTTCGCGAGCGATCCTTTAAGTGCTTCTGAAGAGCCTTGAACGTCGGATTTGATAATAACGTTCAGATCTTTAATTTCACCATCTTTGATATGGTTATACAGATCATCAAGCGTTACGCGCGTATTGGCACCCATATCCGATTGACGCTGTTTAATGGAACGACGGTCAGCGATTGCACGGGCCTTGCGCTCATCCTCGAATACCATGAACGGATCGCCGGCTTGCGGAACTTCCGTTAAACCAGTAATTTCTACTGGCGTAGAAGGACCTGCTTCTTTTAAACGGCGGCCTTTGTCATTAACCATTGCTCTGATACGGCCGAAGCAGTTGCCTGCAACGAAAGCATCGCCGATTTTCAGCGTACCGTGCTGTACGAGAATACGTGCAACCGGACCTTTGCCTTTATCAAGCTCGGCTTCAATAACGGTAGCGCGAGCGCGTTTGTTAGGGTTCGCTTTATAATCATTTACCTCTGCTACGAGCAAGATCATTTCAAGAAGACCTTCAAGACCGATTCTTTGCTTAGCGGAAACTTCGACGAAAATCGTATCGCCGCCCCACTCTTCCGGAACGAGCTCATATTCAGTCATTTCTTGCTTGATTTTGTCAACATTAGCTTCAGGCTTATCGATTTTGTTAACTGCAACGATAATCGGAACGCCAGCAGCCTTCGCATGGTTAATCGCTTCTATCGTTTGCGGCATAATGCCGTCGTCGGCTGCGACTACGATAATCGTAATATCCGTTACCTGAGCACCACGAGCACGCATAAGCGTAAACGCTTCGTGACCCGGTGTATCTAGGAACGTAATTTTTTTATGGTTGATTTCAACTTGGTAAGCACCGATGTGCTGCGTGATACCGCCGGCTTCTCCGCCTGTTACGTTCGTTTTGCGAATCGCATCAAGCAAAGTTGTTTTACCGTGGTCAACGTGACCCATGATCGTAACAACCGGTGGACGCGTTATCAAATCATCGTCTTCGTCTGATTCTTCAACCGTTTCGAAGGAATCTTCCTCTACAGGAATTTTCACTTCAACCTCTACACCATAATCCGTAGCGATCAAATGGATAGCATCCATATCGATTTCTTGGTTGATTGTAGCCATAACACCTAGGAAAATCAGCTTTTTGATAACTTCTGATGCATCCTTATGAAGCAATTTAGCTAATTCGCCAACAGTCATCGTACCGCGAACGATAATCTTTTTAGGCGTATTGTCGATTTTCTCACGAGGCGGTTGTTGTTGGAACTTGCCGCCACGGCCTTTTTGACCGCGGTTGTTGTTGTTTCCTCTATAGCCGCCGCCAGGCTTGCCGTCTTCAAAACGCTTTTGGCCTGGTCTTGCATTTTTATTGTCGTTCCCGCGCGCTTGCCCTTGCGCAGGCTTGGAATCGAAACGGCTTTGTCCAGATGGTGCCGGACGGCTGCTGCTTGCAGAAGTACTTGGGCGGCTTGCTGAATTTCCTTGTCCGCCTTGAGCTGGACGATTTTGTCCTGATGATGCCGGACGGTTGCTTTGACCGCCTTGCCCTTGACTTGGACGGCTTGAACCCGCGCCTTGGCTAGGGCGATTTCCTTGGCCGCCTTGTCCTTGGCTCGGACGGCTTGAGCTTGCGCTTCCTTGGGATGGACGGTTGTTGCTGGATTGTTGCGCAGGACGATTCGTTGATTGCTGCCCTGCTGGTCGTTGTTCGGTTTGGTTGGTTTGTGTTTTCGTATTAATAGAATTCATAGGCCCCTGTCTGTCTTGATTCGTATTTTTGTTTTCTTGAACGGCAAGCTTTCGTTCTTGCGGCTGCTGCGACTGCGGCCGGTTTGCTGACGATTGAGCGGAGGATACAGACACGCTTGTCGTTTCCTGTGCCCGCTTAGCAGCTGCATTTTGCTTAATATTTCGGAAAAAGCCTTCGACCTTGTTTACCATTTCATTTTCCATGACACTCATATGGTTATTGACCGGTAAATCAAGTCGTTTAAGAATCGTAATGATTTCTTTGCTGCTCATATTAAGTGACTTGGCATACTCGTAAACGCGCAGCTTATCTTTATTGTCCTTGCTGTCTTGTTTATTGTCCAATATGATCCACCTCCGTATTATGGCTCAGATGACTCGCAATCATTTTTCCGAATTGCGCATCGGTTACCGCTAGTACAACCCGTTCTGGCTTACCAATCGCCTTTCCTAGTTGCTCACGGTCGAATGCTTCGGCGAGTTGTATTCCGTAGGTGTTGCATTTGTCACGAAATTTTTTCTTCGTATTCTCTGAAGCATCTCCTGCAACGATAACAAGATGCACTTTATTATTTCTCACAGCTTTGAGTACGATCTCATCGCCAGTAATCAGCTTGCCAGCTCGCATAGCCATGCCCAGCTGTGATAAGCTCTTATTCTGCTTCATCGCTTATCAGCTCCTTGCCGGCGATAAACTGCTCCTCTACCGCTACAAAATCCTGCTCGAGCTGATCATAAATATGATCTCCAACATGCTGCTTCAACGCTCGATCAAGTGCCTTGGATTTCTTTGCCAATTTAAAGCAGCTTACTTTACCGCATAAATACGCGCCGCGGCCCGCTTTTTTGCCTGTCAGGTCAATTTGCACCTCTTCGGCCGGTGTCCGCACAATCCGAATGAGTTCCTTCTTCGGCATCATCTCCTGACAAGCGACGCATTTGCGAAGCGGTACTTTTCTCGGTCTCATTGTACACCCCTCCTCTGCCAGCTGAATTGACGCTTAACGAATTAATCGATGGATACCGAATCCTGGTGCATGATCGTCGTCAAAGATTTCGGACGGCCATACTCCTGCTCCGCTTGAGTCTCGCTCTTAATGTCAATCTTCCAGCCAGTAAGCTTAGCGGCAAGCCTAGCATTCTGGCCTTTGATGCCGATCGCTAGCGACAACTGGTAGTCTGGAACGATAACTCTAGCCATCTTCTCTTGTTCGAATACGATAACCTCAAGCACCTTAGACGGGCTGAGCGCATTCGCAACATATTCATCCACGCTTTCAGACCAACGAACGATATCGATTTTCTCGCCTTTAAGCTCGTTTACGATCGTCTGAACGCGCAGTCCCTTTTGTCCAACACATGATCCGACCGGATCAACCTCAGAATTGCGGGAATGTACAGCAATTTTCGAACGGAAGCCGGCTTCGCGCGCAACCGAACGAATTTCCACGACTCCGTCATAGATTTCAGGCACTTCAAGCTCGAACAGTCGTTTTAATAGACCAGGATGGGTACGGGACAAAATAATTTGCGGACCCTTGGTCGTATTTTCGACTTTCGTAATATAAGACTTCACGCGGTCGCCATGCTTGAACTTATCGGTAGGCATCAGCTCAGTAAGCGGCAATACAGCCTCTACCTTGCCTAGGTCTACGAATAGGTTGCGAACATCTTGACGCTGAACGATACCGTTTACGATATCTTCCTCTTTGTCGATAAAAGCGTTATAGATCAGTCCGCGCTCAGCTTCGCGGATGCGCTGCGTTACAACCTGCTTCGCTGTTTGCGCGGCGATGCGGCCGAAGTCACGCGGCGTTACTTCAATATCCGCAATATCATCCAGCTGGTAATGAGGATTGATTTCCCTGGAAGCCTCTACTGTAATTTCCAGACGCGGATCCAGCACCTCATCGACAACTGTTTTGCGGGCATATACTTTAATAACGCCAGTGTGGCGATTAATATCGACACGCACATTTTGCGCGGTATTGAAATTTCTTTTGTAGCTGGAGATAAGCGCTGCCTCAATGGCTTCCAATAGGACATCTTTGGTAATTCCCTTATCTCTTTCTATTTCCTGTAACGCTTCAATAAAATCCATGCTCATTGGACTGGATTTCCCCCTTTCAATATAGAAAACGAATATTAGAACACGATAGCGAGTCTAGCGCCGGCTACCTTGACATAAGGAATGGTATACTCCTTCTTGCCTGTACGGACAACCGCGTTTTCCCCGTCAAATGAAAGTAGCAGCCCTTCAAATTCTTTAGCGCCGCTAATCGGTTCATATGTCGTTATGTAAACGTGTTTACCGATTGCTTTACGTACATCTTCTTCCTTCTTAAGCGGTCTTTCTGCTCCCGGGGAAGATACCTCTAGAAAATAAGCGTCAGTAACCGGATCGTTCTTATCCAGCTGCTCGCTCATAAATTCGCTGATACGGCCGCAATCGTCGATATCGATGCCGCCTTCTTTATCCACGAATATACGAAGGAAATAGTTGCTTCCCTCTTTGACATACTCAATATCAACCAGTTCAAATCCATTACTGCTGAGGTATGGCAGGACCATTTCCTGGACGGCAGCTTTGATTTTGGAAATACTCAAATTCAGTTGACCTCCTGTTTATACGCACTATGCCATTTTGCCATTTACAAAACGTAAAGAGTGGGTTTCCCCACTCTTCTGCATCAAAGTCTTTATCATCATCATTGCCAGAAAAATTATAACATAACCGCACTATAGTGACAAGAAATCTTTTCTAACAGGCCTCATTCTAAAAGAGGGATAGCTGGTTGGATTCAGGCAATCCACGGAAGCATCCCATGTTGCCGAGAACCTCTACAATCGTCTTTGTAGCCTTCGATTTCATCTGGAAATCCTCGATCGACAGATACTCGCCATCGTCTCTCGAAGCTGCAATATTGCGAGCCGCATTATCGCCGATACCTGCAATTGCAGCAAATGGCGGGATAAGCGAATCGCCGTCAACCAGAAACTTCGTCGCGTCGGAGCGGTACAGATCAATTGGCTTAAAGGAGAAGCCGCGCGCCGTCATTTCAAGCGACATTTCCAGCTGAGACACCATGTTTTTCTCTTTAGGCAGCGCGTTAAACCCTTTGGCTTCAATTTCGATCAGCTTCCGCAGGATCGCATCGTATCCTTGGCACAGCAGCTCTAAATCAAAGTCATCCGCGCGGACGGTAAAGTAAGTCGCATAGTAATCAATCGGATAATAAAGCTTGAAATAAGCTGTACGAACAGCGGATATGACATAGGCAGCAGCATGTGCTTTCGGGAACATGTACTCGATGCGAAGGCAAGAATCAATATACCACTGAGGTACCTTGCACCGCTTCATCTCATCGATCCACTCCGGCGTGAGCCCTTTGCCTTTACGCACGCTCTCCGTAATTTTGAACGCCAAGCCCGCATCCATCCCCGCTTTGTAAATCAAGAAAAGCATGATGTCATCCCGGCAGCCAATAACGGTCTTGATGTTGCAGGTGCCGTTCTTGATCAGCTCCTGCGCATTTCCGAGCCAAACGCCCGTACCATGCGACAAGCCGGAAATTTGCAGCAAATCCGCAAAGGAAGAAGGCTGCGTTTCCTGAAGCATTTGCCGTACGAATTTGGTTCCCATCTCGGGAACGCCATATGTCGCTACCGAAGAGCGTATCTTTTCACCAGGAATGCCCAGCGCATTCGTCGAGTTGAACATGCTCATCACTTTGGGATCGTTCATTGGAATGCTCGTTGGATCAACGCCAGTCAAATCCTGCAGCATCCGCATCATGGTCGGATCATCATGACCTAGAATATCGAGCTTAAGCAGGTTTTCATCAAAAGCATGATAGTCGAAGTGGGTCGTCATCCATTCCGCGTTGACATCATCAGCCGGGAATTGAACAGGCGTAATGTCCTCTACTTCAATATAATCGGGAACGACGACAATACCGCCGGGATGCTGTCCCGTACTCCTCTTCACGCCGGTACACCCGCTGGCAAGTCTTGCGAGCTCCGCGCCGCGCCACTTCTTGCTATGCTCTTCTTCAAATTTCTTAGCAAAGCCATAGGCTGTTTTTTCGGCTACCGTACCGATTGTTCCGGCACGGAACACACTCTTATCGCCAAACAATACCTTCGTATAGTTATGGGCGATAGGCTGATAATCACCCGAAAAGTTAAGATCGATATCGGGAACTTTATCGCCTTTAAAGCCGAGGAACGTTTCAAACGGGATGTCCTGTCCTTCGCCCTTCATCGGCTTCTCGCATTTCGGGCATTGCTTGTCCGGCAAATCGAAGCCGCTCGGAATGCTTCCGTCCAAAAACCATTCGCTATGGCGGCAATCCGGATTTTTGCACAAGTAATGGGCTGGCAGCGGATTAACCTCGGAGATGCCGAGGAACGTAGCTACGACCGAAGATCCAACCGATCCCCTCGAACCGACCAAATAACCGTCTTCGTTCGATTTTTTAACGAGCTTCTCCGATATCAGATAGTTGGCGGAAAATTTAAATTTAATAATCGGAATAAGTTCTTTCTCCAACCGGTCGATAACGACCTGCGGCAAGTCCTCGCCATACATCGATTTTGCTGTGTCATAGCAGGTCCTTCGTATTTCTTCATCCGCTCCATCGATATTAGGCGCGAACAAGCCTGTCGGGAACATGTCATAAGGCTCAAAACGATCAGCAAGCTCAGCCGTATTCGTTATGACAACTTCCTTCGCTCTTGCTTCTCCGAGAAAAGCAAATTCCTCCAGCATCTCTTCCGTCGTGCGGAAATGAGCGTCAGGCTTGCGAATGCTCTTCAGGGGACTAAAGCCCGTAATGCCGTTAATTGTAATATCCCGGTACATTTTGTCCCGCGGATTCAAATAATGAACGTTTCCTGTTGCGATTACCGGCTTGGCGAGCTCATCACCGATTTGACAGATGCGACGATGCGCTTGTTCAATTTCGGCCCGGCTGCTGACTAGCCCCTTCTCAACCAGGTGCATGTAAAAATCGATCGGTTGAATTTCAAGGACATCATAGAAACGGGCAACCTCCAGCGCTTCTTCGTACGACTTGTTCAATACCGTCTCGAAAAACTCGCCCTTCTCGCAGCCGGATATAACGAGCAATCCTTCGCGAAGCTCCACGAGCTTGCTTTTTGGAATCGTGGCTACGCGTTTAAAATGCTTGGTATGCGATAATGAAATAAGCTTGAACAAGTTTTTCTTGCCTACCGCATTTAAAGCGTAGATATTGCTATGAAAAGGCCGTGAATTGGATAAATCGATGCCTACATAATCGTTTAACTGATGCAGATTCGTTATATTTCGTTCAGTTGCATCCGCAATCAAGCCGTACAGTACGCCGCCAAGCGCAAGGGAGTCATCTACCGCACGGTGATGGTTCTCTAGGCTGACCTTGTATTTATCCGCCAAAGTATTTAAACGATGATTTTTGAGCGTCGGGAAAATAAAGCGTGCCAACTCAAGCGTATCGAGCACTGGATTTTTAACCTCTGGCATGCCAAATGCTTTGCAGTTGGCTTGAATGAAGCCGATATCGAACCGCGCATTATGCGCAACGAGAATATCATCGCCTATAAATTCAATAAACTCACGGAGTTTCGGCTCAATTTCGGGCTGCCCTTTTACCATATCATCATTGATATTAGTCAACTGCTGAATATGATAAGGAATCTTCTCATGCGGGTCAATGAGCGTCGAGAAACGATCGATTTCTTTCCCGTCACGCATTTTAACCCCTGCAAGCTCGATGATTTTGTTGTTGATAACCGACAAGCCTGTCGTCTCTATATCGAATACAATATAAGTTGCAGTCGCAAGAGGCTCCGGCCTTGACTGCAGCACCATTGGAACGGCATCGTTAACGACATTGGCTTCTAAGCCGAACAGCACCTTGATGCCATGCTTCTTGGCTGCTTTGTTCGCGTCAGGGTAACATTGCACATTGCTGTGGTCGGTTACCGCTATCGCCTTATGTCCCCATTTGGCTGCCGTTTTGATATATACGTCGACCGGCGTTACCGCATCCATGGCGCTCATCGTCGTGTGGAGATGGAACTCAACGCGCTTCTCTTCAGCTTTGTCCATGCGATCCGGAGGTGATTTAACCTCATGCAAATCATTTGGCATCATCACGAGCTCAGGCTCCTGCATAAAGCGGTCATATTCGATCCGCCCGCGCGCTTTAACCCATTTGCCGTTGGCAAGCTGGCTTAAAATTTTGACATCGTCCTTCGTCTTGGCGAACATCTTCATCGCAATGGAATCCGAGAAATCCGTCACATTAAAGGTAAAGAGCGTGCTTCCGTTGCGAAGCTCCTTCACATCGAGGCCAAATACGGCGCCTTGCACCGTAATTTTCTTTTCTTCCTCGATGATATTCATCAATGGCACAGGCTCTTCGCGGATATCATAACCAACTGCGAGCCTAATCTCAGCCTCATCCACAAGCTCGGATTCAGATTGCGAGTTAGCCATCAGCTCCTGCACGTACTCGCGCTCTTCCTGTACGATCCGAAGGGCGTATTCGTCCAAAATCTCTTGCCTTGATTCGCTCATGATCATCTTCACTTTGCATTCACGCTGAAAATATTGATTATAAAATCGGATAATTTCTTCGTCCAAACGTTTCTTGCGAGCAAGCTCCAGCCCCGTATTATCGAGCAATGACAGCGTAAGCACATCACCTTCAACTGAAATGCTGGCTTTTTGAAGCCAACCGTTAACGGATGCGATCTCGCGCTGAGCCCACTCCATAAATAAACCCCAGTACTGCAAAACAATCGATTCTGTCTCGACCACAGGGTCATAAACGAATATAAAGGATACCGCAGCGATATGCTCGAATTTCATACGAGCCGCTTGGCATAGTCCATTATAGGCCTGTAAAGGCACCATGGACGTTTTGCGGATGCAAAACGTCCATTCCCGATTGCTGTTGCTGACGATAACTTGATCGATATAACCATCTTGAAAATAAGTTTGTATAAGTTCCTGCGGCAGCTCCGTCTGCTGTAAAAGCATATCGAAGCGCTGCCGCTTGTCAGCGGTTTGGCTCATAAAACTCCACTCCTTAAGATCCGAACCGAGCTTCTTCAGTTCTTAATAAGCACGTGCAAATACAACAATATGTTTAGACTCATCGCCGCATACGAGACATGTGCTCTTCTGCGTAGATGGTTCAAATGGGATATTGCGGCTTGTTGCCCCTGTTTCTTCCTTAACCTGCTTCTCACAAGCAGCAGATCCGCACCAGCCAGCTTCTACGAAGCCGCGCTGCTCTTCAAGGAAGCTCTTCATTTCATCCAAGGTATCAACCGAACGCGAGTTATCGATACGGAACTGCTTCGCGCGATTGAACATTTCATGATGCGTTTCCTCGAGCATCGCTTCCACTTCCGCAACGAGATTCGCTTGTTGAACGACACGTTTCTCACCTGTAATGCGAGAAACGAGTACAACTTGTCCGTTTTCCATATCACGCGGTCCAAGCTCCAGACGAAGCGGAACGCCGCGCATTTCGTACTCATTGAATTTCCAGCCTGGGCTGACGTCTGAGCGGTCGTCTACACGTACACGAACGCCTGCTTTCTTAAGCTCAGCATACAGCTCGTCTACACGGCCGACAACCTGCTCGCGCATTTTCGCCGGACCGATCGGAATCATGATCACTTGGGTTGGCGCTACCTTCGGCGGCAGAGCTAGACCGCGATCATCGCCATGAACCATAATTAGTGCGCCAATCAGCCTTGTGCTAACACCCCATGATGTCGTGTGCGCGAATTGCAATGTATTTTCACGATCAAGAAATTTGATATCGAATGCAACGGCAAACTTTGTGCCGAGGTAATGGGAAGTTCCGGCTTGAACAGCCTTCCCGTCCTTCATCATCGCTTCAATAGAGTAAGTATCTACAGCACCTGCAAAGCGCTCGGACGGCGTTTTCTCCCCTTTAATAACCGGGATTGCGAGAAACTCCTCGACAAATTGTGTATACACATCGAGCATTTGCATCGTCTCTTGACGAGCTTCCTCTTCCGTCTCATGAGCGGTATGGCCTTCCTGCCACAAAAATTCGCTTGTGCGAAGGAAAGGCATCGTCCGCTTCTCCCATCGAACTACGTTAGCCCATTGGTTAATGAGCAAAGGAAGATCACGATACGATTGAATCCACTTTGAATACATATGACCGAACATCGTTTCCGATGTTGGACGGATAGCGAGCCGCTCTTCCAGCTTCTCGCCAGCGGCCTCTGTTACCCATGGCAGCTCCGGATTAAAGCCTTCGACATGCTCTTTTTCCTTTTGGAAAAAGCTCTCCGGAATGAATAGCGGAAAATAAGCATTGCGGTGGCCCGTTTCCTTAAAGCGGCGATCGAGGTCGCGTTGAATATTTTCCCAAAGCTCATAGCCCTCCGGGCGGAACACGATACAGCCACGCACCGGAGAGTAATCCATAAGCTCAGCTTTCTTAATAACATCTATATACCATCTGGAGAAATCTTCGCTTTGCGGCGTAATTTCTGTAACAAACTGTTTATCCTTAGACATGAGACTATTCCCCTCTAACCAATCGTAAAATATCATTATAGGTTACTACAAGCATCAGCAGCATAATGAAAGCGAAGCCTACAAAATGCACCATGCTCTCACGGTTTGGATCAATTGGCTTTCTTCGAATCGCTTCAATTCCAAGGAAAATGAGTCGGCTGCCGTCCAGCGCTGGAATTGGAAGCAAATTGAAAATACCTAAATACAAGCTGAGCAGTGCTGTCCACGAAGTTAGCTGTGCGATGCCCTGCTTGGCAATTTGGCTTGTTACCTCAGCGGTACGCACCGGCCCTCCAAGATCATCAAGCTTGAACTCTCCGAAAATAAGCTTCTTGAACCCTTCAAAAATGCTTATCGTCATTTTTTTCATCAGATTGCCTGCACCTGTAAACGTCTCCGAGAACGAAGCAGGACGAGTCGGCAGTGCCGCGCTAATGCCTACCTTGCCTACTCCTGCATCATTAGGCTCAGGCGTAATGACAATCTGCTGCGCCTTGCCTTCCCGAATGATGTCCATTTTGACTGGCACATTCGGTGATTTGCCGATTATGGCAATCATCTTATCGAAATCAGCACCGATTTTGATTCCGTTAACCGCATCGATAACGTCGCCTTTTCTAAGGTCGACCTTATCTGCCGGCATACCTTCGGAAATTTCACTGACAAGCAGCTTATCCGGCGATTCAACTGGAATGCCGACCATCTGGATGTACGTCGCAAACAATACGAATGCGAGCACAAAATTCATTAGCGGCCCTGCAAATATAGCAAGCGCACGCTGCCCTACCGTCTTGCTGTTAAATTGTCTGTCAAGCGGCGCAATTTGGGTGTCCTTCCCTTTGGCAACCATCAATGCCTGAGGATGCACCGAGAAGGTCTCGTTCTCGCCTTCGACATCCAATGTTACGGATAGGCTTCTCTCCAAATCGATTTTGACGATTTCGCCGCGAATAACGCCGCTTCTCTCGTCAAGACGATCCAAATACAATCGTGTAATTTTATCGTCCTTCAGACGAACCGCTATCGTTTGGCCGGGTTGAACGTCGACAATTTCAGGATCCTCGCCTGCCATTCGAACAAATCCACCCGCCGGCACTAGCCTAAGCGTATATCTAGTTTCGCCGCGTTTTACCGAAAAGAGCTTGGGCCCGAAGCCAATTGCAAATTCTCGAACCAATATTCCCGCACGTTTAGCGAAATAGTAATGACCCCATTCGTGGATCGTTACGATAACGAAAAAGACGAGTATAGTCAAAAAGACGACTTGAATCATGTGCATATAGCTGAAGCCTCCTGTTCGTTACGGCCTGTACATAGATTATCATTATTCTCCCGTCCGATACAAGAGAACCGGAATTTGACCGATATTATACGGATTCTGCCAGCTGGCGCGCCCAAGCGTCCACTTCAGCGATCATTTGCAGGTCATTGATATCCGATGCCTCATGACGTCCAACTACCGTCTCCAATATCCGTTCAATGTCAAGAAACGTAATTTCACCTTTCAGAAAACGTGCCACTGCGACCTCATTAGCTGCATTGAACACGGAAGGAGCAGATTGGCCGAGACGGCCGCATTCAAAGGCCAGCCTGAGGCATGGGTACCTGTCGTAATCCATCTCTCGGAAGTTCAGCTTGCCGATTTGAGCTAAATTAAGTCTATTCGTTGGTGTCGCGTTCCGCTCTGGATAGGATAATGCATATTGAATCGGTACACGCATATCCGGCATTCCGAGCTGCGCGATTACACTATGATCGGAAAACTCCACATAAGAATGAATGATGCTCTCCGGATGAATAATGACATCTATTTGATCGTATGTAACGTCGAAGAGCCATTTTGCCTCAATAACCTCAAGCCCTTTATTAACCATCGTTGCGGAATCGATCGTAATTTTGGCGCCCATGGACCAGTTCGGATGATTAAGCGCCTCAGCAACCGTCACGCCTTCAAGCTGCTCCCGGGTACGATCGCGGAATGAGCCTCCAGAGGCTGTTAGTGTAATTTGCTTGATCGATTTACGATCTTCCCCGTTCAAGCATTGGAATATGGCAGAATGCTCGCTATCAATCGGAAATATCGATACGCCGCGCTGTCTCGCGCGCTCCATAACGATATGTCCTGCTGTAACGAGTGTTTCTTTGTTCGCCAAGCCAATCGTTTTGCCCGCGTCAATTGCCGCAAGTGTTGCAGGCAAGCCTCTGCTGCCCATAATTGCCGTTACAACGATGTCAGCGTCCACACCAGCCGCAACCTCCACGAGACCCTCCTCGCCATGTACAACCTTCGTACCTGCCGGTAAATGAGGTCGTGCGGCATCCGCATCAGCCTTTGAGGCTAAACTTACGATTGATGGCTTAAATTGCTTTGCCTGTTCTATAATCAAATCGACATTCGCACCCGCCGATAAACCGACAACCTTATAACGATCAGGATCATGAGCTATAATGTCTAGCGTCTGTGTTCCGATTGAACCTGTCGAACCTAATATACTTATTTTTTTCATGCCAAAAATCCTCCTGACTTATACGGGTAGCAGCTCGGTCAGCACTAACAGCGGAAATACGATAAGCCAGCTGTCGCATCGGTCAAGCACACCGCCATGTCCCGGCAATAATGTGCCTGTATCCTTAATGTCTCTAACACGCTTATACGCCGATTGTATCAGATCTCCGAATTGACCAGCTACAGCAGCCACTACGCCGATGAGCAGCGCTTTTGGCAATTCAATAAAATCTGGAAACGCTAGAGCGAATACCGCAGACACAATTAAGGAAAATAAAACGCCTCCAAGGGCGCCTTCAATCGTTTTATTTGGACTTATCGATGGCCAGAGCTTTGTTTTCCCGAAAGCTCGTCCCATAAAATATGCGCCAATATCCGATGCCCAAATGCAGCCAAAGGCCAAAAACGTCCATATTAAACCATTCTGCTCAATTTGACGTGACTGGACCATAGCTGAAAAGCCATATCCTACATATAAAGCGCCAAGCAACATAAGTGCGGCGCCGTCAATTGTTGTTTTATTTTTTGTAATTACAGTTATAGACAGCAGAAGGAAGGCAAGCACCCATAGGATGGCTAGCGGCGATGGGATCGTTATCCCCCAATAAGACCAAGGAAGCACGAACAGTAGCACACCCGCATATCCAAGCAAGGAGGACGGATGCGACCATGCTACACCATTCATGCGCACATATTCAGTAAAGCCGATAATTGCAAGTAATACGAGTAGACTTGTATATAACCATCCGCCTACTATTGCTAAACCGATGAAGCCAGCACCTGCTACAACTCCGGTAATAATTCGTTGTCTCAATGAAAAGTCACACTCCGTCGCTTGAAGCTACAATCCACCATATCGACGTGCACGGCGCTGGTATTCCAAAATCGCCTCTTGAAAATGCGCTTCCGTAAATTCCGGCCAGTACACATCCGTAAACCACAACTCACTGTAAGCTAGCTGCCACATCATAAAATTGCTTAGACGCAGCTCTCCGCTAGTGCGTATGAGTAAATCTGGATCGGGCAATCCGCTCGTAAGCAATCGATCTGCCATCACTGTTTCATCAATGTCATCTAAGGACAAATCTCCTTGCTGAACATCTGACGCGATGCTTTTTATGGCTTCAAGCATCTCCTTGCGGCTTCCGTAATTCAGAGCAAAATTTAAAACAAGTCCAGTATTATTTGCAGTCTTCACAATGGCTTCTTCAACTGCGCTTATTGTAAATGATGGCAAATCCTCTTTATGGCCCATCATACGAACCTGAACATTGTTGGCAATCAGCTCTTCTAATTCAATTTCAAGAAATTGCTGGGGCAGCTTCATGAGAAAATCCACTTCAGCTTTCGGTCTCTTCCAGTTTTCCGTTGAAAACGCGTATAACGTCAAATATTTGACGCCTAACCGGTCTGCTGCAATTGTGATTCGTTTGACCGCTTTCATGCCGGAATGATGACCTGCCATTCGTGGCAATCCACGATCTTTAGCCCAGCGACCGTTCCCATCCATTATAATTGCAACATGCTCAGGCACATTTTCTAAGGACACAGAATCAGTCGGCTGTAAGGACGATTTGCCTAATTTGGCCCAAAGTCGCTCGATCATCTTACTTCCTCCCAACCGAAATCAAAACCAAACCCCACCTATCGGAGGGGCCCAGAGATTATTATACTTCCATAATTTCTTTTTCTTTGGCAACCAGCACTTTATCTACTTCAGCAATAAATTTGTCAGTCGCTTTCTGAATATCCTCTTGATGTCCGCGCGATTCGTCTTCGGAAATCGTCGTTTTCTCAAGCCTCTTCACACCATCGTTAGCATCACGGCGAATATTGCGAATAGCTACCTTCGCTTCTTCACCTAACTTTTTAGATGTTTTTACAAGCTCTGCACGACGCTCCTCCGTAAGCGGCGGAATCGAAATGCGAATCGATACGCCATCGTTCGAAGGCGTTAAACCAAGGTCGGATTTCATAATTGCTTTCTCAATGGCCGACATAGACGATTTGTCCCACGGCTGAATGAACAGCGTGCGTGAGTCAGGCGTGTTAATGTTGGCTAGTTGATTAACTGGCGTCATTGCTCCGTAATATTCCACTTGAATACGATCCAGCAAAGCTGTATTCGCTTTGCCAGCGCGCAGCGACGACAAATCGCGCTTAAGCGCGGAGATCGCTTTTTCCATACGTTCTTCTGCGTTTTTCTTCAGCTCTTGTGGCATTATTTTGCACTTCCTCTCACTATCGTTCCGATTTTCTCACCCAGGACGACGCGTTTAATATTCCCTTTCTCCGTAATTGCAAATACGATAAGCGGAATATTATTGTCCATGCAAAGTGAGGCTGCTGTTGAATCCATTACACCTAAATTGCGGTTTAACATATCGAGGTAAGTAAGCTCCTCAAATTTTTCTGCCGTATTATCCTTAAATGGATCAGCGGAATAGACGCCATCCACTTTATTTTTCGCCATTAGTATCACTTCTGCTTCGATCTCAGCTGCACGCAGTGCTGCTGTCGTATCGGTTGAGAAGAACGGATTTCCAGTTCCAGCTGCAAAAATGACGACACGGCCTTTCTCCAAATGACGAATGGCACGACGTCTGATGTACGGCTCAGCGATTTGCTGCATCGCGATTGATGTTTGAACGCGAGTTGGCACATCGATTTGCTCCAATGCATCTTGAAGTGCGAGTGAATTCATCAATGTAGCAAGCATACCCATGTAATCGGCTGTTGCACGGTCGATCCCCTTTGCAGAACCGGCAATACCGCGCCAAATGTTGCCGCCGCCGACGACAATTGCAACCTCTATGCCAAGTGCAACAACTTCTTTTACCTGATCAGCTATCGAAGATATGACTGTTGCTTCAATGCCATAACCTTCCTGTCCAGACAATGATTCACCGCTAACTTTCAGAACGATACGTTTATACACAGGCTGCTTCAACGTTAATACCTCCATCATGCACCTCATTTGATGAGGTCCCTCAAATATGTTCTAATCATACAAGCAGGCGGGGCGGACGCCCCGCCCCGCCTGTGCGTTCGGATTAATGTTTAACTTGTGCCATTACTTCTTCAACGAAGTTGTCAACTTTTTTCTCTAGACCTTCACCAAGCTCATAACGAACGAAGCGACGGATGGAAATGTTTTCACCGATTTTGCTAATTTTCTCGTTAAGCAAAGTAGAGATCGTTTTGTCAGGGTCTTTAATGAACGATTGCTCAAGAAGACAGAACTCTTCGTAGTACTTCGAGATACGGCCTTCAACCATTTTCTCAACGATTTTTTCCGGTTTGCCTTCGTTAAGTGCTTGAGCTTTCAAAATTTCGCGCTCTTTTTCAAGCTCTTCGGAAGAAACCTCTTCGCGGCTAACAAATTTAGGGTTAGCTGCTGCGATTTGCATAGCAACGTCTCTTGCAAACTCACGGAATTGATCTGTTTTTGCAACGAAGTCTGTTTCGCAGTTAACTTCAACGATAACGCCGATACGGCCGCCTGCGTGAATGTACGATTCAACTACACCTTCAGTTGCAATACGTCCTGCTTTGTTAGCTGCAGCCGCCAAACCTTTTTCACGAAGTACTGCAATTGCTTTTTCAACGTCATTGTTTGTTTCGTCCAAAGCTTTCTTGCAATCAAGCATTCCAGCTCCAGTTCTTTCCCGTAGTTCTTTTACCGCGCTAGCACTAACTGCCATTGTAAGCCCTCCTATAGGTTTCACGAAGTCTATGTAGCTTCGCAAATAATTAATATTTGTTTTAATGATTTACATTCGAAAAAAGGGCAGTGAGAGGTTTATCACCATCTGACCACCCTTTGTTGACTAACTAAAGCCTCTAAATTAAGCCGTTGTTTGTTCGCCTTGGTTAGCTTCAACGATTGCATCAGCCATTTTCGACGTCAACAATTTAACGGCACGAATTGCATCATCGTTACCTGGAATTACATAGTCGATTTCGTCTGGATCACAGTTCGTATCAACGATACCAACGATTGGGATACCAAGTTTGCGAGCTTCTGCAACAGCAATACGCTCTTTGCGTGGGTCAATGATGAACAACGCGCTTGGCAAACCTTTCATTCCTTTGATACCGCCAAGGAATTTTTCCAAACGGTCTTTCTCTTTGCGAAGAATGATAACTTCTTTCTTCGGAAGAACTTCGAAAGTGCCGTCCTCTTCCCACTTCTCAAGCTGTTTCAAGCGATCGATACGCTTTTGAATCGTTTGGAAGTTAGTAAGAGTACCGCCGAGCCAACGTTGGTTGATGTAGAAGTTGCCGCAACGTTCTGCTTCTTCTTTCACGGAATCTTGAGCTTGTTTTTTTGTACCTACGAACAGCATAGTGCCGCCGTCTGCAGCAATCGATTTAACAAAGTTGTATGCTTCGTCAACTTTCTTAACCGTTTTTTGCAAATCGATAATGTAAATCCCGTTTCTTTCTGTGAAGATATAACGATCCATCTTCGGGTTCCAACGACGAGTCTGATGACCGAAGTGTACCCCAGCTTCTAGTAGCTGTTTCATGGAAATAACCGCCATTTCTTCAACACCTCCTGTAATGGTTTTTTAGTGCTCCTCCGCTAGTCGCATCTTTCACCAAAACTTCCGCCGGGCGGAAGCACCGTTTGGCAAAATTGACCTGCGTGCGTTTTTAACACCGTGAATTAATATACCATAAATACATATCACGTGCAACAATCGATTCAGTAAAGATAGATTAGCCAGCTTTATTGCTGGATGTGATCGCATCTGCTTCTTTTCTCGATAACGGTTCGCCCGTAACGACGGCGATTGCATTAGCAACCGTCATCTTTTCTTGGAACAAAAAATAACCGGCGCGAACCAGTTTTTTTGACTTTTTCATCTGACTGACAAATGCTGCTTTGTCATCTATAATACGATTCTCAGCAAGCAGCTCTGCTGTTTTAGATAATCCAAATCCCACTTCGATCCGTATAACATGATTTTCTGCGGCTTGCTTCTCCACCGGTTTTACGGCAGACGTAGGAGCAGCTTCAGACGCAGCAGGCTTCTCCGCTGGCGGCTTCTCCTTTGCTGGCTCCGTATTAGTCACAGGCGGCTCCGCCTGCTCCTTGATCCCCGTCTTCGCTTCTTGGTCAAGGTTGAACGAGTCACGCTCAGCCTTTAACAAAGCGTCTACCTCTACTTGTGTGTAGACCTTCTCGCTTGATTCAGCACCGATTTGGCCTAGCTTTTGCCTGCTTTGTTCACCAGAGAGCATCAACTGGAATAATAAAGCGCCTAAAATGATTCCTGCTCCGAGACCGATCAGAAATACACGGTTTTTAAGCATGCGCGGCTTCCTCCTGCTTGGCGAGCTGAATAATGAGCTGTACCTCGCCTTTATTCATGCCAAGCTTTTTGGAGATCATTTCAATCGATTTTCCTTGTTGATATAAAACAAACAGCTCCGAATATCTGGAATGAATAGTATTCGTTTGAGGAGCGGTCTCTACTGGTGGTTCTGGAAGCTTATTTATCGAACCTTCCTTTATAGCTGCATCATTCGAAATAGGCTGGGTAGGAGCAGTCTGAAGCGTTATTGCTGAAGAACTAGAAGGCGTGTTTTGCAGTTGAGCTGCAAGCTGCTCGCACTTTTTCTCTAGTTCTTCAATCCTATGCTCCTTACGCTCCGCATCAACCTTAGACTCCTGCTGTGCTCTTCTAACCAAATCAACAAGCTCTTCATTATCCTTCTCCATGTTCTCCATGAACTGCTCCAACGCGGTTTCCATGTTCTGCATCGTTTGTGAAGGAAGGGAAGGCTCCTGCTTCTTCCTAGGCATTACAAAGGCGCCAACAATGACAACCGCTCCGAGTAATACAATATATTGCAAGTATGGCTGCATCGTTCATAGCCTGCCTTTCTAATGTTTGCCTTTATTTTAAAGCTTAATATCTAATTTATGCCCTTTATATGGATGAGCAGGAGACTGCTCTTGCATGCTTTCCGCATCGTCGGTTTTTTCTGATCGCTTACGCTTTGCTTGCTGATTGCCTTGATCCTGATGACCCTCATTGTCGCTGCGAACGTTTAGACCGCTCGTATGCTCTATTGCCGTATTTTTGCCTCTTGCAAGCACTGTTTCTTTCGATGTTTGAGCTGCCAGCATATTCTGATCCGCTACAGGTTTATGAATAGCTTGTCCATGCATGCCGCTGAATTCTTGCGTGCGTGGAACAGACATTTGCAAATCTAGAGATTTGAACGTCATTATCGCTCACCCCTTGCGTCATACATTTGTACTTTGTACTTAGTTACCTTGTAAAAGGAACTAACACGATATCCCCCTCCGAATACCGGAAAGATACTCGCTGCGAAGAATCCTTAACGAATCTGGTGTAGCGGCCGATTACAATTTTTGTACCGCCAAAAACGATATTGCTGACGTCGATTCTCGAACGGTCAGTATCCTCAAGCGATTTTTCAATCTCAAGAATCCGAAGCTTCGTTTGATCATTCTCAAGAAGTGTTTGACGTTTCGTTGATGTCAACTTAATGCGAAGTGCCATCTTCTCCGGAGACAGATGACCTGTTGCAGCCAGTTGATCCAATATAGTCAGCGCTTTTTCTGTTTTGTCTAGATTTTCCATATTTTGCTTAAGCCTGCTTCTAAGCTCAAGCATCTCTACGCGATACTCGGGCTTGACGCCTACCTCGATGGTTGTAGCGGTTGACATGGAATTGCCTATCGTTCGCGCACTAACTAGTTCGCCCGCCTGAACGAGACCTCCAACGATTAAACCTTTAGCACCGGAGCAAATGACATTCTTTCCTGCCTTTACTTGCGAGTGCATAATGCTCTGAGAGACAAGCACTTCTTCGCCGGCGATGACATTGCCTTCTTGAATAAATGAGATGCGTACATTTTGTCCAGCCTTAACGAAGCCTTTATTGCTTCCTAAAATTCCGCCTGTTATTTCTACGGAGCCCTCTGATTCGATTTCTGCCCCTTCGACGCCGCCGATTACTCGAATATCGCCAGATGCCCTCACTCTAAAGCCGCTAAGCACATTTCCTCTAATGACGACAGTTCCTACGAAATCAATATTTCCGATGCTGTAATCAACGTCGCCATTCACTTCATATACAGGGAACACATTGATCTTATCTTTATCCGTAAGCGAAATAAGACCGTCAATGGCTGAATACATAGCTGTTTGATCATCATTAAGGACGACATTTTTGCCGACTTTAAATCTGACATGCTTGCCAAGCTTTGAAGGAATTTCTTCCCCTTTGACCGTTTTGCCGGATGGACCTGGATATGGATCAAAGCGCTCTGCAATCAATTGACCACGCTTAACATTTTTTAGCTGAACGACTTCTTTGAAGTCGACCTTCCCATCCTTAAGCTCCGCTGGAACGCTGTTTCTTTTTTCCATATCATAAACAAGTTGAATGAAGCCATCCTTGCCCGGTAAAGGCGAATCGCCTTGTGCAATCAATGTTTGATCCTTATAGAATGCGAGTGGGTTTTTTGCAATTTGATCTAGAATTTCAACTCGCAAGCCATAAACGACCCCTTTGCTGCGAACGAAACGCTCCAGGTCTTCACCGCTGCATCCGAACTCATCCGTTATTCTTGTAAATGACAAGAAGGCAGACATCTGATCGGTTGATGTCTGTATGCTTAGGTATGATTCTAATTGTAAATTTTCCACCTTTTTCCCTCCTTCCTAATGCTGCATGAGTTGATCTTTATGCTTAGCCAACACTCCCCTCAAGCGCAAAATGGCTTTTGAGTGGAGCTGGGATATTCTCGAAGGTGATAATGACATTACTTCAGCAATTTCACTTAATGATAGTTCCTCGTAGTAAAACAATGAAACGACCGTACGTTCCTTTTCGGTAAGACGTTCAATCCCTTTAACCAACGATTCCTTCAAATAAAACTCATGTACTTTATGATCCGGATTTTTAGCCTTATCATCGACTAGCAATGACATTCTCGTCTCCGATTCCTCTTCCCGAATCGGATCTTCCAACGAGCATATTGTAGTTACGGCAATATCTTGAAGCATATTCGTAAATTCTTTCTCCGACACTTCCAGGTAGCGGCTAATCTCAGCATCTGTGACGGTACGCAAATATTGCTGTTCCAAATGCTGATAGGCCTCTTCCACTCGCTTCGCTTTCTCCCTTACGGAACGAGGAACCCAATCTCCCTGCCGCAATCCATCTATAATAGCACCGCGAATACGCCAAGATGCATAGGTTTCGAATTGCAAGCCGCGGCAATAATCGAATTTTTCAATGGCATCAATCAGTCCCATAACACCATTGCTTGCAAGATCATCCTTGATAACGTTTTTTGGCAGTCCAATTGCCATTCGGTTCGTGACATAATCAACAAGAGGTAAATATTGCTCGATCAGCTTCTTCTTTGCTTCCAAATCGCCTTGTTCTCTCCAGGCTTGCCACATCTGCAAGTTTGTCAGATGAGGGGTTTTCTGCTCAATCATCGACTCACTCTCCTGTCAGGTGACGAATGGCTTTAACCAATTCTTCAGGCTGTGTATTTTTTGTAGATAACAATTGAGGAGGATTTAACGGCCGAAATCCAGTTGCTTCATTAGATTGTTCATTCGCAGAGGATTTCGCCGCACCATCCTGCAGCTGTGATTTTAACAATTGGTTAATATCTGCTGACTCATCAGGCGTATGCATGTCTAGTTGGCTGCCCTTGCTCTCATCGTCTTCGATCTGCTCGCCTACTAGAGTAGGAGGCTGAAGAATGTATGCTAATATTGCACGTACTCCATACGCAAGAACAAAAAAAGCGATGAAAGCATACATACTTCTAAGCAGCATTACTGAAATCGGATTATTTCCGATTGAGAAAGCTACCGTAAGCACGGTGCCGAAAATTCCAAATACGACATTCCATCGCCATGTTCCTAGCATATCAAATCTCCTTTGTACCAAACTGCACGCTTCTTATCGATAACATTCCACTTCCACTGTCAAACTCTATCGTGCGTCCAAAGCTGCCGCCAGTATCCTTTGAAATAATCGGGATCTTAAACTTTAGCAGCATTTCCGTACAGGAATCTACGTTTCGGGGACCAATTCTTAATGAATCGGTATGACTGGACATGGCAAACATTTGTGCTCCGCCTGCCATCTTTGCTTTCATTCTCTCAACGTAAGCACCGGCTGCGATCATCCTCTCAAGCAGCTCGGGGATAGCTGTATCTGCATATTTAGCCAGGTTCATTTTGGTCTCGCGGGCAATCTCTGAAGACGGCAGCATGACATGTGCCATACCGGCTATTTTTCGGATAGGGTCGTACAGCGTGAGCCCAACACAAGATCCTAAGCCGGTCGTTTTGAGTATCGCTCCATCTGTTGCAATATTTAAATCAGCCATGCCTACTTTGACCAAGTTTTGTTGTATCATTCAATAACGACTCCCAAAGCCCTAAATATTTTTTCAAACGACTCTGGGTCAGGTATCAGGAAAAAATGTCCTTCAAGCGATTGACAATCTTCCAAAAATGTCGTTTCAATAAGTAGGGCCGAGTCTCCCATCTCTCCGTATTGCATGAGTCCATAGCTCAGAACGGCTCCTGCCATATCTACAGCTATAGCTGGGACGGATGGTGCCATCGATAAATGAGTAAAGTCAGCTAGCGAAGACAAGTATGAGCCTGCCAAAATGTTGCCGATCTCGCAAAGCGCTGACAGCTCCATCTCTGAATAGCTCTCTTGCTCTTCTATATTCATCGCCAGCAGCTGCCGCAAAATTCGCTTAGCAGCTACTTCCTCAATAATGAAAAACATATTGCCAGGCGCTTCGCCTTCCACCCTAAGAAAGACGGCAATAACGATTTGCTCGGAACCGCCAACACGCTCCGCAATCTCTTCAAAGGGCAGTAAGCTTACTTTTGGCACAGCCATATCTACAGGTTTGTCCAACAAGCGTGATAGTGCAGTCGCAGCGTTTCCTGCTCCTATATTGCCGACTTCTTTTAATACATCAAGCTCAAATGCTTCCAATCGGTTGAATAGGCTCACTCGTTATACCTCTAGCTGCTCTAGCTGAATGATCTCGCTCTTGTTCAACACCTCAGACAAATTCAGCATGATGAGAAGTCGACCTTCACCAAGCTTTGCAATGCCTCTTAAGTATTTAGCTTTAATGCCTCCAACAATCTCCGGCGGCAAATCGATCGAATCGGTATCAATATCAATCACATCATTTGCAGAATCAACGATAAAACCAACCTCAATGTCAGCCACAGCTACTACAATGATTCTGGAATTTTCGCTTGCTGTCGTCTCTGAAAGGTTAAAGCGGCCTCGAAGGTCGATCACTGGAACGACCACACCCCGCAAATTAATAACCCCTTTAATAAACGCAGCTGTTTTTGGGACGCGTGTAATCGGAGATAATCTTTCGATCGTGCGTACCTTATCTACTTCAATTCCGTACTCTTCGTTGCCAAGAGCGAACACGATAACCTTTAATTCTTCTCCCATCGTAAAAACCCCCTTATTTGATTAGTGCATTCGGATCAATAATCAATGCGACATAGCCATCGCCCAGTATCGTTGCGCCAGAGATCGCTTCGATATTGGTTAAATATTTGCCTAACGATTTTAGGACGATTTCGCTTTGGCCGATAAATTCGTCAACCATAACAGCAGCCCATTTCTCGCCTTTGCGTACAACAACAATTTCAGTTTCCTGCTCTTGATTCTCATCAAAATCCGGGGAATCAAGCACATTGCTAAGCGATACGAGCGGAATGATGGTGTTTCTAAACTCAATCATTTTGTTGCCGTGAACATGTAAAATATTTTCCTTGCTGATGATGCCGGTTTCTACGATAGACGTTAATGGAATTGCATATTTCTCAGAGCCCAGCTTAATAAGCATCGCCGAAATAATAGAAAGAGTAAGCGGCAGTTGAACGGAAAACTTAGTGCCTCTGCCAAATGCGGAGTCAATCGTTACGTTTCCGCCTAACGATGTAATTTTGGATCGCACGACGTCAAGGCCGACGCCTCTTCCCGAAATATCCGAGATCTTGTCAGCAGTGCTAAAGCCGGCTGCAAATATGAGCATATTAATTTCGTCAGGTGAAAGCAGCTTTGCTTGCTCTTCTGTAACTACGCCATTTTTAATGGCTGTTTTTAGGACTCGCTCGTGGTGGATGCCACGGCCATCCTCTTCTACCTCGATGAATACATGATTTCCGCTATGGAAGGCACGCAAGAAAATCGTTCCCGTTTCCGGCTTGCCGGCAGCAATTCGCTCTTCAACGGTCTCAATTCCATGGTCAACCGAGTTGCGCAGCAAGTGTACCAGCGGATCGCCAATCTCATCAATAACGGTACGATCAAGCTCTGTGTCTGCTCCGGTAATGACTAGATCGATTTTTTTGTCTAGCGATTTAGCTAAATCTCTAATCATACGCGGGAAACGGTTGAATACCGAATCTACAGGAACCATCCGCAGCTTCAGCACGATACTTTGCAAGTCTGAGCTGACACGTGCCATATGCTCGACCGTCTCCGTCAAATCATTGCGCTTAATTTCACTGGATAGCTGTTCAAGTCTTACCCGGTCAATGAGCAATTCGCTAAATAGGTTCATTAGCGTATCCAATCTCTCAATGTCAACCCGTATCGTTCTTGCTACATTTGCAGGTGCTGCAGTCGCAGCCTTCGCTGCAGGCGCTTGGCTTTTTCCAGCTCCTTCTTGTGCTGGTTGTTCCGTGACGATCGGTGCAGCCAGGGCAGCATCGGCAACTTCTACCGCCGCAGCAGCGTTTGATTGACTGAGTACAGCTAACGACTCAGCATCGAGCAACGTTACGGTTGCCGTTTCAATTTCGGATATGTTTATAAGCTGCGATTGAAGGTCTTCCTGCGTCAACTGAGAAATCGTAAACACGGTGAAGGAGAAATCGAATTTATCCTGCTCGATATCTTGGGCAGGAGGATCGGATTTAATAACCTCACCGCTGCGTTCCAGCAAATCAAATACCATATAGGCGCGTACTGCTTTCAACAAGCAATTATCTCGGATCGCGATCTGAATGTGATAAACGCTAAGCCCGGACTCGATCGATTGAAGCAAAATGGAGGATTGGAACTCATCAAGCAGCATCGCCCCTGATACGCTTGAAGATGAAGCACCTGCTGCGTTTGCAGCAACTGTTGGTGCTGCAGATGCGCTGCTAGCGCTATAATCGCTCTTTAGAATCGTTTGCAAGGATACAACGATTGAGGTGACGTCAGCTTTACCTGTACCTCCGCCTACAATATCCTGAACCATAGCTTCAAGAGCGTCTAATCCTTTAAATAAGGTGTCAAAAATAAAGCTGTCCATTTTCAGCTTGTTATTGCGAACAAGATCCAGCACGTTTTCCATTTCATGCGTTAACGCCGCCAAATCCTCAAAGCCCATAGTCGCTGACATCCCTTTCAGCGTATGAGCTGAACGAAATATATTTTGAACGATACTAAGCTCCTCTGGCTCGCTTTCAAGCCGAAGCAAATTTTCATTCAGCGACTGCAGGTGATCATTAGATTCATCGATAAACATCGATAAATAGGCATTCATATCCATTTACTAGCACCTCCTATTAGAATGTTTAAGCGATTCTAGCCTATTTATTTCAGTACTGCCTGCACAAGTTGCGAGGCAATGAGCTGCAGCGGCAATACTTTATTTACACAGCCAGCCTCAATCGCAGATCTCGGCATCCCGTACACGACGCAGGTTTCTTCTGCTTCCGCGATTGTTGTTTCGATACCGCTGCCTTGAAGCAGCTTCATGCCCTTCGCGCCATCGCTACCCATGCCCGTCATGATGACAGCGTGCCGCTTCAGCTCTCGAAACGAAGCAAACGATTCAAACAATACATCGACGGATGGACGATGGCCGTTGCGAGGCGGCTGCTCTGTCAGTAAGATCGAATAACCGGAAGCATCCTTGGCAAGCTCCATATGGTAACCGCCAGGCGCAATATAAACGACTCCTACAGATACTCTCTCACCCTGCTCTGCTTCAACCACTTGCAGTTCACTAAAGCTATCCAGTCGCTGAGCTAGCGACTTCGTAAATTTTGGAGGCATATGCTGGACGATAAGCACTGGTGCTGGGAAATCTCTTGGCAATGATGTTATAACCTCATGGAGCGCTCTCGGGCCTCCTGTTGAAGTACCGATAGCTACTATATGTTTGATTGCTGCGACCGGGCTTCCAGCCCTTTCCTTTCTAATAGAGGGTGTCTTTATTTGAAGCGGCTTAGCAACAACCTGTGTTTCTTTAAGTACGGTTTTGCGCGCTGCAATCGTCGGTTTGATTTTGCTAGGCGCCGCAACCTCAGGCTTCGAGCTTTTTAGTTTTGTATGTAAAGGGGGTGCCGCTTGCTCCAACTGCTGCTTCTTGTGCTCCATTTTCGGAAAAATCGGTTTGCTCCGATCCTTGATTGGAGTAGGCGGCGGTGATGCTTGCGGCTCCTCTTGTTGTGAAGGCTTAATCCTTTTTGACTCTATTACTTGCTCTCGTAGAACAAGATTATCCTCAATTACATCTTGCTTCTCACTAATGGCAATAATCGGCTGATAGCGCTTCGTTTGAACGGCAATCCGCAATTTTTCAAGTAAAAAATCACCAACCTGATGAATGTCATTCGATATGGCGCTTGATGGCTTTCTAATAAAGTCGAAAGCACCAAATTGCAAAGCCTTGATCGTTTCTCTCGTATTGTCTTCACTAATTCCCGAGAGCATAATGACTGGTGTTGGATTGTCCCTCATGATGATTTGCAGCGCTTCAATTCCGTTCATTAGAGGCATTTCCAAATCTAAGGTAACAGCATCCGGCTTCCATTCACGAACCGCCTCAATTGCTTCTTGACCATTTTGGGCAGTAGCTACGATCGTAAATTGCGGGTCCTGGATGATTAGATCACTAATAATTTTTCGCATAAAACCGGAATCGTCAACAACAAGTATGCGATAAGGAGCCATTCTATTTCCTCCTCACTTCCAAAGGATTATCTTGAGAGTCTGAACATTTTTTGCAAAAATCCTTTGACTCCGCCGCTTTCTGTAGAGCTCTGTGGTATTTCGAGAAAATGCTTCGCTATCCGATCAATGGCTACCGATGCTTCGCTTCCCGGGTAAGCGACCGTAAATGGTACCTGGCGCTTTACCGCTTTAGAGACGTTAGGGTCATCCGGCAAAATGCCTAAATGCGGCAGATCTGATTGAAGAAACCGTTGTGCTACCATGGTGATCTTATCAGCCGTTTGCTTTCCTTCGCGGGGATCCATGGCGCGATTGACGATTAATTTGAAATGAACGTTCACATTCATCGCTTTAACCATCTTAATCAAAGCATAAGCATCGGTAATTGACGTTGGCTCTGGCGTTGTGACCACGATAGTTTCTTGAGCTGCGGTTATAAACTTTACCGTTTCCTTGGAAAGCCCGGCACCCGTATCAAATAAGATAACGTCATACTTTCCATGAAGCTTGCTTATTTCCACCTCGAAGCGATCGAGCTGCTCATCCGATAAATCCATCAGGTCGCGAAAGCCTGAGCCGCCAGCGATAAAGTTCAGCCCCTCGGGACCTTCCTGGACGATTTCCCAAATCGTCTTCTCCTGCTTAAGCAAATGATATAAATTGTAGGTTGATGTAATGCCCATAAGCACATCGATGTTAGCCATGCCGATATCAGCATCGAATACGAGCACTTTTTTGCCAAGCCGCTGAAGCGATAAGGCAAAGTTTAAGCTGAAATTCGATTTCCCAACGCCTCCCTTCCCGCTGGTGACTGTCACAACACGGGTCGTTCGGCCTTCGTCTTGAAGTTCCTGCTGTTTAACTAAATTACGCAATGCTTCTGCTTGATCCATCATGGGCCATTGCTCCCGAGGAGCTTCTTAATGTAAACATCAATTTGAAACAACTCAATATCATCTGGTACGGTCTGTCCGCTTGCCATATATGTAGGCAGCAATTCAAAGTTCATAATCAGATTGAAGATCGCTCCAAACACCGACGTTTCATCTAATTTAGTAAACAACACTTTTCGAACGCCATATTTGCTGAAATGATCCGCAACAGCTGCCATATCGCGAGTTTTGCCGGTCAGACTAAGCACGAGTACCGTTTCGCTAGGCTCAGAGGTTTGAAGCAAGCTATTTACTTCCGAGACATGCAGCTCGCTGCGAAAATTCCGTCCGGCTGTATCCATATAGATCAGTTCCTGCTCGGCAAGCTGCTTAAAAGCACGAGTGAGATCCATTTGCGAGAATACAACCTCAAGCGGTACGTTCAGTATGGTGGCATACGTTCTAAGCTGATCAACAGCCGCAATCCGGTACGTATCAGAAGTAATAAATCCAACCTTGCGGCCCTTTTTTATCGTTTGCTCCGCAGCCAGCTTCGCAATCGTGGTCGTCTTGCCAACACCGGTCGGTCCTACAAAATGTACGACTCGTGCTTGACTGCTGATTCCACTTCCGCTGTAAGGCTGCAGCCACTCTTCAATCTGCGCTGCCGCATGCTCCCAAACCAGCTCTTTGCTGTATTCGCTATTTTCCTCAAGCTGTTTCTCTACCATTAACTGCAGCAACCGCTCGATCCATAACGGGTCCATTTCCTGATCGATCAAATGCTCCTTAAGCTGGATTAAATGCTCGGACATCCCACGATGGCTGCTTTGCTGCTTCGATAGCTTGACCATGTATTCTCGTAGGTCGCGTATTTCGTCAATAATGTACTGTTCACGTTCTTTTCTATTATCTGATTCTTTCACAGTGACCGCAGCAGGCGGTTCCATGACAGCAGTAGCCGTACGCTGAACCGTTTGCAAGATCTGTTCAACCGCCGCATCTACTTGAGGATTAGCTGTTCGCTGCTGGGGTGAAGGGATATTCGCTTGATTCGACTCGATAGCGGCTATAACCTCCATCTTCTTCTTGCGAAACATTCCCATAAACCCGCCAACTTTAATTTCCTTCGTATTCAAAATAACGGCATCTTTCCCAAGCTCGCTGCGAATCATGGATACAGCTTCGGGCAATGCATTGACGACATAACGTTTTACTCTCATAGGTTCACCACCCCGACGCTTTGAACTTCTATGTTAGGTTCAAGCTCACTGTAAGAAAGCACCGGCAAATCTTGCATCGTTCTCTCCACAATTTGTCTTAAATACATACGGATAGTGGGCGATGCGAGAACGACAGGCTGTTGACCGGACTGAATTTGTCGGTTGACATGCTCGGTTAGCTTCTGGTAGATCTGCTGCGTAGATATCGGATCTAATGCGATATAGCTTCCTTGATCGGATTGCTGAACAGATTCTGCAATTTTTTTCTCAAGCTGCGGTCCCACCGTGATAACTTTTAACGTATCGCCGCCAGAAGAAAACTGCTGCGTAATTTGTCTTGATAAGGATTGACGTACATACTCGGTCAAAATATCCGAATCCTTCGTATAATTTCCATGATCAGCCAATGCTTCAAAAATCGTAACAAGATCTCGAATGGACACTTTCTCTCGAAGCAGCTTGGCTAGTACTTTCTGTACATCGCCGATGCTTAGAATAGAAGGAATTAATTCATCAACAAGAACTGGATATGATTCTTTGACATTTTCCACAAGCTGCTTCGTTTCTTGCCTGCCAATGAGCTCATGCGCGTGACGTTTTATAATTTCCGTTAAATGAGTGGCAACGACAGACGGCGGATCAACGACCGTATACCCTGACAGCTCTGCACGTTCCTTCATCTGCTCATCAATCCAAATGGCTGGCAATCCAAAGGCTGGCTCTGTCGTTTCAATACCGACGACAGAATCGTCCTCGAACCCTGGACTCATTGCCAGATAGTGATTGAGCAGCAAGTCGCCGCGAGCAACGGTGTTTCCTTTTATTTTAATCACATACTCATTTGGTTTAAGCTGGATATTATCCCTGATCCGAATGACAGGGACAACAAGTCCTAGCTCCAAAGCGCACTGCCTGCGTATCATAATGATCCTATCCAGCAAGTCTCCGCCCTGCTGTGTATCGGCAAGCGGGATTAACCCGTAGCCAAATTCGAACTCGATCGGATCAACCTGCAAGAGGCTGATAACACTCTCGGGACTTCGAACCTCTTCAATCTGCTGCTCCTCAACCATCATTTCCTCTTGCTCCTGCTGCTTATGAATCGCCTTCTGCATATACCAGCCGCCGAATGCAAGCATGATGGCGAATGGCCAAGTCCGAATTGGACCGATCGGCGTAAGACCTAGCAAAGCGATCGTTCCAGCGGCGATAAATAACAACTTAGGGTATTTGAACAATTGCGCAGTAACATCCTCGGCCAAATTGCCGTCCGATGCCGCCCTTGTTACGATAAGTCCCGCAGCTGTTGAAATAAGCAAAGCTGGAATTTGGCTGACGAGACCGTCACCGATCGTAAGAATGGAGAAGGTTGATAACGATTCGCCAAAACTCAAATCATGAATGGCCATCCCGATTATGAAACCGCCGACCAAGTTGATCACTAGAATAATGATCGAGGCAATCGCATCGCCTTTTACAAATTTACTGGCACCATCCATGGCGCCGTAGAAATCAGCTTCCCGCTCAATTTTGGACCGGCGATCTTTCGCTTGCTGCTCATTGATCAAGCCAGCGTTCAAATCCGCATCAATACTCATTTGCTTGCCGGGCATCGCGTCTAGCGTAAATCTTGCTGCGACCTCTGCCACCCGCTCGGAGCCTTTCGTAATTACGATAAATTGTACGACGACAAGGATGAGGAAGACGATAAATCCGATTGCGATTTGCCCTCCGCCAACCCAGCTGCCGAATGTAGCAACGACTTCCCCTGCTTCAGCATGCGATAAAATATTTCTTGTTGTAGAAACGTTCAGTGCGAGACGAAATAGTGTGGTTATTAATAGAATGGCCGGAAAAATAGAGAAGTCCAGCGCTTCCTTCGTATTCATAGCGATTAGCAAAATCATCAGGGCTATCGAAATGTTTAAAATAATTAGAATATCTAGTAATAGGACTGGGATCGGGATAATCATCATGAGCACAATACCAATTACGCCAAATAGTACTACAAAGTCCTTTGCTTTCATGATGCCGTCTCCTCTCGTAGCGTTATGATGATTTTACTCGGCCCTTCATCTTATATACGTATGCGAGCACCTCGGCCACAGCTTGGAACAGGTCTGGAGGAATAACATCCCCTATCTCAGCACGTTCATAAAGCGCTCTGGCCAGTGGTTTATTTTCCATAGTAACAACGCCGTTCTCTTTGGCTATTTCTCTAATGCGAAGCGCGACATGATCCATGCCTTTGGCAATTATTTTTGGCGCCTCCATCTTCGTCGCATCATATTTCAATGCGATAGCAAAGTGTGTAGGGTTGGTGATGATGACATCTGCGTTAGGAACCTCCTGCATCATTCGCTGCATGGCCATTCTGCGCTGGCGCTCACGAATTCTGCCTTTGATGATCGGATCACCCTCCGATTTCTTGTGTTCATCCTTTATATCTTGCTTGGACATTCTGAGACTTTTGTTATGCTCAAAACGTTGATAGAAAAAATCTGCAAATGCGAGTACAGTAAGCACCGCACCAATTTCAATGCCTAATCTAACCGTCAAACCAGCTGTAAAGCTAAAGATCTGCTGGACAGGCAAGCTTGCTAACACCAATATGCGGTCCCACTCTTTTGAAATGGCCATATAAACAAGAACGCCTATAATAAGCAACTTCAGTACGCTTTTCAGAAATTCAACGATCGTTTTTGCGGAAAAAATTTGTTTAAAGCCATTAATTGGGTTGAGCTTGCTTAATTTCATTTGAAGAGGTTCGCCGGTGAGCAAAAAACCAAATTGGATGATGTTCCCTAGAATCCCAATGACCATGGCTATTGCAAATATCGGCATCAAAATGAGCAGTAATTGAATGGTTACATCGGTAAAAAGCGACATCACGTTTTCGGTCGTCAGCTCCATCAGCAACCAATCTTCAAACAGATTTCCAAACAGCATCATAGTATGCTTTTTAAAAAATCCGCCCAGCATGATGAATCCCATAAATGTAAACAGCATGATTAATGAACCGGGTAGGTCAGAGGATCTAGCAATTTGACCTTTCTTCCTAGCTTCGTCCTTTTTCTTCGGAGTTGCTTCCTCGGTCTTCTCCTGACTGAAAAGCTGAAGATCAAGCTTTAGTCGGTAATTACGCATGGGCAGCATCCTCCTATTGTCCCTCAGGCGGCGGTCCTTGCACGATTCCGAATAACTGCTCCAAAGCATCAAACATGATGGAAAACAATCTTTCGAATATGCCAGCAAGACTTGGCATTAACAAAATGAGCAAAAACATGCCAATGATCAGCTTAAGCGGGATACCGATTACAAACACATTGTATTGAGGGGCTGTTTTGGTCAAGAAACCTAATCCAACATCCGTCAAAAACATGGCAACGATTAATGGTGACGCTATTTGAATAGCCAGTAAAAAGGTGTTGCCTACGGTTCTCGTCAAAAAGTCGGTCACGCTGCCGCTCATTAATTTGCTGAAAAGTTCGTTTGACAAAGGCATCCATTTGTAGCTATCCATAAGCGCAGTCAACATAAAATGATGGCCGTTCATCATTAGAAAAATGACGATAATCAGCATGTACTTGAAATTGCCTAGCAATGGGGCTGACGTACCTGTGTGAGGGTCTACGATGTTAGCCATTGCAAAACCAACCTGCAAATCCATAAATGCGCCAGCGGTTTGTACGACAGTAAAAAACAAATAGACCACATAACCCATCAGTACGCCGACCAATATTTCTCGCAGCAGAACAAGCACATACTCTGCATCCGGTACGATCGTCTGATTCATCCCATACGTCAAGAAAACAGTAAATGAGATGAATGAGCCAAGCCCAATCTTAAATACATTCGGCACGCCTCGCGAAGAAAAGACAGGCGCAACGACGAAAAACGCTGTAATTCGACAAAAGATTAACAAAAAAATAGGAAAACCTTGTACGATCGCGTTCATCCACTCACAACCTAACCGATGTAATTATGAAGATTGTTCAGCAGATTGTAAGTGAAGTCGATAACCGTATTTAGAATCCATGGGCCAAAAACAATGATGGACACGAAGACCGCTACAATTTTCGGAACAAAAGCAAGCGTCTGCTCCTGAATCTGTGTTGTTGCTTGAAATATGCTGACAATTAACCCTACAACCAAAGCAAGAACGAGCATTGGCGCACTGGCTTTCAAAACCACGAATACGGCCTCGCCGGCCAATCCGATTATGAAATCAGTACTCATCGAACGTCCCTCCCTGCAAGTATCACGTGTTGAAGCTTAACAATAATGATTTAACAATTAAATACCATCCATCAACTAAAACAAACAAAAGCAATTTAAACGGTAACGATATCATAACGGGAGGAAGCATCATCATCCCCATCGCCATCAAAGTGCTTGCAACGATCATATCGATGACTAGAAACGGAATAAAGATCATGAAGCCCATTTGAAACGCAGTTTTGAGCTCGCTTATTGCATAAGCAGGTATTAATACCGTAATCGGAATCTCCTCGAATGAAGCCGGCTTCTCCGTTTTGGTGTAATTCATGAAGAGCATCAAGTCCTTTTCTCTCGTATGAGAGAACATAAACTTCTTCATTGGCACGGATGCTTCTTTAAAGGCTTCAGTTTGCGAGATTTGACCTTTTAAATAAGGCTGAAGCGCAACCTCATTTACTTGCGAGAATGTCGGAGCCATGATGAAAAAGGTTAAAAACATCGCAAGTCCTATTAGCACTTGATTGGGAGGCATTTGCTGCGTTCCGAGTGATGTTCTTACAAAGCCAAGGACGATAACGATACGAGTAAAGCTGGTCATAAGAACCATAATCGCTGGCGCGATGCTTAGTACTGTTATTAATAGAAGAATGGATATAGCGCTAGTACCGGACGTTTCGCCGCCACCGTCGCCAATATTGATGGATACGTCGGGCAACGGTTCCGCAAATGCTTGATTATGTAAGAGTAGCGCAAGCAGCTGTACAGCAACGATTGATAACCACCATTTATTTTTCATCATCGATCAACCGTTCATTTGTTTTTGAGTCTTGTAACAACGATTCAAGTTGTTGCTTGCGGTCCGCTTGCTTGCTTAGCTTGCTTTGCAACAAATCCGAAAAAGAAGATTCCTTGTTCCATTGCTCGTTTGACGGCTCGGGACTTGCTTTCTCATTTCGGTTTTTTAGTTTGCTAAGCAATTGAGAGATTGCATCCTTTGACCAGACTGACTCTTGCTGGCGCTCAAGCGCCGAGATAAGGGACTCAGCTTGCTCTGGATCATCAAGCTTATCGAGTAGAGTAATGTTCTCTCCAACGCCAACGATGTAAATTCGACCAGCAATTTCAACGACTTGAAGCGAGTTGTTTTGTCCTAGCGCAATTCCGCCGAGTGAACGAAGCGATCGATTCGTTCCCCACGTACGGTTGCGCTGAGACAGCCATTTTATAACGATAATTATCAGCACGATAACGATGGCAAGCGAGATGATCACCCAAACCAAGCTGCCCGCTAGATCCTTTGATCCGGTAAAAACCATCTGTTCATCTTGATTTGCGCTGCTGCCGTCAATTGCAGCAGCAGCCGCAAAACGAGGCCATATCGCCATCTCAAGAGCAGACACCATTGAAATGCGCGAAGGTATGTTAAGCATAATGTCCTACCGTTATCCGAGCGTTTTCTTAATCGCTTCAATAACGCGATCAGCTTGGAACGGTTTGACGATGAAGTCCTTTGCGCCTGCTTGAATCGCATCAATTACCATTGCTTGCTGACCCATTGCTGAACACATAATTACTTTTGCGTTGCTATCAAGCTTTTTGATTTCCTTCAGTGCGGAGATTCCGTCCATCTCTGGCATCGTAATATCCATCGTTGTCAAATCAGGTTTCAATTCCTTGTACTTCTCAACCGCCTGAGCGCCATCTGGGGCTTCACCGACGACTTCGTAGCCGTTCTTTGATAAAATGTCTCGAATCATCATGCGCATGAAAGCTGCGTCGTCTACGATTAGAATGCGGTTTGCCATCTTTTTATCCTCCTAGGATACTATTGTAATTTTTGAATGCGGTCCCATTGGCTTACGATATCGGTAACGCGAACACCAAAGTTTTCATCGATGACAACAACCTCGCCTTTTGCTATTAGCTTGTTGTTTACAAGGATGTCCACTGGCTCGCCAGCAAGCTTGTCCAACTCGATAATCGAGCCTTGCGACAGCTCCAAAATATCCTTTATCTGCTTTTGGGTTCTTCCTAATTCTACCGTGACCTTAAGCGGTATGTCGAGAAGTAAATTGAGGTTTGTTTCATCTGGCAGATTAAAAGGTGCATTTCCAAAATTAGCAAATTGCACAGGCTGCACGTTTACGTTTCGATTTGCTGAATGGCCATATGTATGCGGTCCAGGCGGCTGCATCGGCATGTCGTAGCCAGCGGCTGGCGTTTGATACTGCATAGGCGGCATTTGCTGCATTGGCGGTGCCATATGCATCTGCGGCGGTGCAGCGCTCATCTGAGCCGTCGCTGCCGTTTCCTGCATTGCTGTAGCTTGCTGTGCTGCGGACGCTGCAGGAGGCGCTGGCGAAGCCAGAGCAGCTGGCTGTGCAGGTTCTTCCTCTACTACCCCCATCAAAATATCAACCATTTGCTTTGCAAATGGGATTGGGAGCAGCTGCATAATCGTCGAATCGATTAAATCGCCAATCGTCAACCGGAATGAAATCTTAATAAACAAATCCACCGGCGGCAAATGCTCCATGCCATCGCCTTTGTTTACGTCCAAAATATCAATTCCCGGCGGCGATATATTTACAAATCTATTAAAGATCGTCGACATAGAAGTAGCGGAAGAACCCATCATTTGATTCATTGCTTCTTGTACAGCACTAATATGGATTTCATTCAGCGCTTCAACCGTAATGTTGTTACCGTCGCCGCCTAGCATGAGATCAGCTATGATTTGTGCATCCTTCGTCTTAATGACGAGGGAGTTAATGCCTTGAAAGCCATCGACATACTGCACGCTAACCGCTACATGCGGCTTAGGGAAAATGTCAGGGAGCTCATCTTTCTTTACAATGGTAACTTGCGGCGTCGTAATATCTACTTTCTTGCCAAGCAGCGTTGACAATGCTGTTGCGGCGCTGCCAAAGGTGATATTTCCAATTTCGCCGAGTGCAGACTGTTCCATTTCGTTTAAGAAGTCTGCAAGCTGAGCTCCACCCTCAGAGGACTGCGCAGGCTCCGGCTCATTGGAGGATTGACGAAGCAATGCATCAATTTCCTCTTGCGACAAATAGTCCTTACTCGTCATAATCTTCTTCCACTCCTTCGCTGACGATCTCATCAACTTGTACAGCCAGTCGTCCTTTAACGGAGCCTGGACTGCCAATGAATTTAAGCTTCTCTCCAACTTTAATTTTCAGCCCATCATCGACTGACTTATTCAAGGAGATCACATCGCCAATATTCAGCCCTAAGAACTCTTTTATTGTAATCGCAGATTCGCCAAGCTCTGCTACGATAGGCAGCTTCGCTTTGTTTACGCGCTGCTCCAAAATTTCAACCTCTTCAGGCGCACGTGCTTTCTTCTGCGAAACAAACCAATGATGAACAGAAAGTCTTGACATGATCGGCTCGATAACAACATGCGGAATACATAAGTTAATCATGCCTGTTGTATCGCCTATCTTAGTGCTGAATGAGATAAGCGCAATCGTCTCATTCGGAGAAACGATTTGCATAAACTGAGGATTCGTCTCAAGGGCTTCAAGCCTTGGAGAGATATCAATAATTGTTCTCCATGCTTCCTGCAGGCTTTCGAATGTTCGGCTAAAGATACGCTCCATAATGATCGTTTCGATCTCCGTTAAATTGTTAATCTTGGAAGGCGCAATGCCTTGTCCGCCTAACATTCGATCCAGCATAGCGTATGCTACGTTTGGATGTACCTCAAGCACCATTCGACCTTCCAGCGGCTCCGCTTCAAATATGTTCAAGATTGTCATCTTAGGAATCGAACGTATAAATTCGTCATAAGGCAATTGCTCGACCTGCACGACATTTATTTGAACAAAAGTGCGAAGTTGCGCTGAGAAATAGGTTGTCAAATATCGCGCAAAATTTTCATGGATCCGAGTCAAGCTTCTAATATGATCCTTGGAGAAGCGAACGGCGCGTTTGAAATCATATAAACTGACTTTACGCGTTATCTCTTCCTTTTTTAAATCCTCTGCATCCATTTCACCGGAGTCCAATGCAGCTAGCAGCGCATCAATTTCATTTTGCGATAAAACATCAACCAAATATCTCACCTCCTTCGAGGAATGTCTGCGTAGTCAGTTAAAGCTCGGTAATTAGGAAGTTGGTGATTTCAACCTTTACCAATTTACCTTTCGGAATAATAGGAGTAATTAGGTTAAGGAGCTTCGATTCAAGCGCATCCTCGCCTTGCGAGCCTTGAAACTCTGCAGCAGTCATATCCGCTAATGTACGGTTAATGATAGGTCGAACTTCAATTTCGAGCAGCTTGTCGAATTCTTCCTTTGTTTTCTTGCTGTCAAGCTGGAATGCGAAGCTTAGAACCACAACATATTCGGGATCTTTTAGGTTTCTTCTGAAATCTTTTAATTCGGATGTAACCTCCACCCGCTCATCTGCCGAAAGCACTTTAACCTCGATTGTTTTGGTTTCTGTCGCCGTTTCCTTCGGATCAGTAAAAAAGGACTTAAATAAAATAATGGCAACAACTGCGATTAACGTTATGGATAATAAAATCGTTATTAGCCAAGGAAGCATTTTTTTCATGTTGAGGGACCCTCCGTTTGTTCACTCTTCTGGGCCGCCGCAATGAGGCCTATTGTTCGAAGATACTGTTGATTAAGCAGCAACAGTTCAGCTGTCTTTTCTTTGACTACCAGCTTTTTTCCTGTCGTAAGCGCAATAACCGTATCAGCAGATTCTTCAATCAATTCAATGAGCAATGCATTAATCGTGACTTTTGTTCCATTCAAACGTGTTACGGTAATCATCAGTTACCCCCTCACACCTAGGGGAGGCATGAAGCCTCCCGCTCATTATGACTTACCTATCGTTTTAAGTTAACAACCTCTTGCAATATTTCATCAGAAGTCGTAATGATACGTGAATTGGCTTGGAAGCCGCGCTGCGCAACGATCATTTCCGTAAACTCAGCCGTTAAGTCAACGTTAGACATTTCAAGTTGACCCGCAATGATAGCGCCCGTGCCTAGCTCCGGGTCACCAGCGAAGGTCAAAAAGTCTTCAATGGAAGCGTCGGGGTTAGCATTAGCCGTCACACGATACATATTGCCGCCAAGCTTCTCAAGTCCACTTGGGTTTACGACCTTGGCAACGCCAAGCTGCGCAACAGGTTCCGTTCCATCAGCAGTAACCCCCATAATGGTTCCATCCTGTCCGATGGAGAAAGCAGTGATCGCTTCATCAAGCACGATCGGCGCTTGGTCAGCGCTTAGAACAAAGTAACCATCGCCTGTAACGAGCTGTCTATTCGCATCCAGAGTAAAATTGCCCGCGCGCGTAAGAAGCATTTCTGATTCCTCATTGGCTCTTACTACAAAGAAGCCATCGCCATCGATTCGAAGATCCGTCGGTTGGTTCGTCGTCATTGCACTGCCTGCGGTATGTACCGTATCGATGGAACCGATGGACACGCCTAAACCGATTTGCTTCGCGTTTACACCGCCGCGCACGCCATCTTCAGGCGCAGTAACACCCGCCACCGTCTGGCTTAAGATATCTTTGAACATGACGCGGCCAGCTTTGAAACCAACCGTGTTGACGTTCGCAATATTGTTACCAATTACGTCAAGCTTTGTTTGAAAGCCTCGCATACCGGATACGCCCGAATACATCGATCTTAGCATTGTTTGTTATTCCTCCTGGAATATGGATTAGACTCATTTGGCTTGAAAAGGATGTACGCACTATCATAAAGCTGCTTCATTCGGTCCACAGCTTAAGGCTTCCTGATAGGTCCAGCCTTACGATAAAATAATAGCACTGTCTATTTGCGTAAATACATTGCTCCTCATTTGCCCGCCATCCATTGCCGTTACAACCGTACGGCTTGGCACGTTTACGATCATTGCTATATCTCGAAAAACAATTAATGAGTCCTGCGCGCCTTTTGATGCCGCCTCTTCAACAGCATTCATAATTTTCGTCAAAGATTCCGGCTGCAGCTTAATGCCTCTCTGCTGCATGCGCACCTCAGCGTGATGGCTGAACTTAAGCACCTTCGCATCAAGCATTTCTTGAAATGGTGTTGGCTGCGAAGCACGGCTAACTGCTGCTTTGCTTGGCTGTAGAGGTGTGGACTTAACCGGAAAAATATGCCCGATTCTCACGCCGTCATTCACTAGACCTCAACCTCCTCCTCAGCATTCGCTGTTTCAGAAGATTTGTCGACCGATTCGTCTGGCTGCGTATGATCGCCATTTGTCTCCGAAATCGATGTGACATAATCAAGAGCTATTTCCGCGCCGCTTACCCTTGCATATAGTTTGCCTTCCTTCGAAATAATGGAATTGACAACTCCGCTTGCGGTAGTTACTTCCCCGGCTTCGTTGTACTCGTTCCATTCAATCGTCTTTCCGATCATGGTGGAAGCGGAACCTATACTCTGTCGCATTAAGGTTAACTCGGTCGCCATGTTCATAAGCTGCTCTACCGATGTAAACTGTGCCATTTGCGCAATAAAATCTTTGTCCTGCAGCGGCTGCATGGGATCCTGATTCCGCAGCTGCGTAACTAGGATGCTCAGAAATTGATCCTTGCCTAATGTTCCAGAATCCTTTTTGCTTGCTGCCGCTTGCACGTTCGCTTGACTGTAATTCGGCCAAACTACGCGAGTAGACATGCTGTCTGACATTCCCGATCACCTCCATCCTCTTTAGCGATCATATCGTTCAGCTAGGCCTTAACATTTATTCCTCTACCGAACCCAAGACCTTGAATAGTGGCTTGTTCAATCAATTCGGTTTCGAATTGGGCTTCGCCTGCACCTTCATCGCCGGTAAAAGCATGTCGGCTGGAAGATTGCTGCTCTCTGCTTCCTTGGCCTTGATGCTGCTGAGAAAGCTGCGCTGTCGACTGACCCTGCGATACTTCTAGCTTATCAACCATTAAGCCTTGTGCTTGTAGAGCAGATCGAAGCTGTGCCATCTGATTGTCCAGCATATCCTTGGCCATAGCTGTATCCGTTTGGAAGATTGCCGTCAACAAGCCATTTTGCATCGTAATTCGAACATCCACTTGACCTAGATGTTCAGGAAAAAGCATGATTTTAGCTTCTGATACACCGTTCACTGTCGTCAGGTCAAATTTCTGCACGATCATTCCTGTCATGGACTTGGCAAAATCGTCCGCAACAACAAATGATGTAGCTGCTGCATTAGCGGCAAGCGGTGCAAGTCCACGAAGTGTTTCCGATTGACTTGCGACGAGCTGCAGCTGTGCGTTCGGCTCGATTGGTGAAATCGCGATTTCTGCTTCGACTGCCTGTTCGGTGCTTTGTACAGCCGTAGATAATAATGCTGGATGAACAGACTGCTGCGATAAACGCTGAAGCAGCGTGCTAACCTCAGCTTGTGGAGCATTTTGCTGTGTAAACAGTTGTTGTGTGAAGGCAATCGATTTCGTCTGAGGCTTATTCGTATCCACCGGTTCGCCTTCCAAAATCGCTGTTAACGCTTTAAGCTGCTCCGCTATTAGCACGGTAGGCTCTTGCTGTTGAATCATCTTTGTTGTTCCTTGCTGAAGCATCGACTGCAATTGAAGCAATGTGTCCTGAAGGTTTGACTTCACATTAGAAACATTTACAGCAGACTCTTGAACAGATAGGGTTCCATTTTCAGCCTGCAATTGGTTATTGGTTTGCTGAATAACTGGCACTGGAATTCCTAAAAGCGCAAGCAGTGCATTCATCTGATCTAGTACGGCCTCAAGCTGCTTCAACTGCTGCTCATCTACTTCTCGCGCTTCACCGTCTTCTGTTGCCGGAGCTTCAAGCTGAGCAAGCAATCCATCAATGATTGACATCAGATCGGATATAGCAGGTGCAGCCGCAGCTATCTCCGCTTCAACCGTTCCTTCCTTTTGTACATTCGCAACAAGTTGAACACCCTGTGTATTTCCAGTGCCGCTAGCGGCTTCACTGTTAATTTGTTGCACTAACGTCTTTTGGAATTCAACTCCGCCTGCACTTTTGCTTGCTTGTCCACTTGCAGTCGATTGTGCCTGTTGCTGGGTAGATGCGACTTGAGATACTATCATTTCCATTTTTCTCACCTCCTTTCAATATAGGGGGGCTTAAATAGACACTTGATCAGAGCCATTAACTCCCAGGCATCAACTTCGATACCAGCTGTGCTGTGATCGCTTTATTAAGAGCTGACATTTCGGCTAAAATCGTTGATCTGCTCGCGTCGTCAACCGCATTTAAAATGCGAAGCACTTTACTAGGACTCACGTCGACCATTTTGACCAACAATTCAGCTGCGCTTTTAGGGTCCATAGCTGTAAATGTCGCGCTAAGCTGCTCTTGATCAAGGACAGAGGAAGCCTGCGCCTTTTGCGGCGTCTTCTGTGCATCCAGCTTCGCTTGCAGTGCTGCAATTTGCAGATCCTTGGCCTTCACATTATCCTTTAGCTTCATCGCTGCATCAGCAGCCGTCTGCGGATTCATTTTCTCCAGAATGCGAACTCTGTCGTCAGCTCGCATATTCGCAAACACCAGCACCATTTCATCCAAAGTCATGCTTTGCAAAATAGGTGCTGCTTTGCTTGGCGAAATTTTGGAAAACATGCTCGCTAACTCTTGAATTTTTGACTGGTACTGCTCATCCTCAAGAAATTGATCATCATTAGAGCTCTTGAGCTGCGTATTATCGCTCTCTAGAACTTTTACCTCTTGCTCCAGCATCGTCTTCGTTTGATTCGCAGCTGCTAGCTCGCTTTCAATCGCAGTAAGTTGAGCTTGCAAATCCGCAATTTTCGCAGACATGTTTGCTGTTCTCAAATCATCATCATTTAACGCTCCGCCTGCAATCTTTGGCTCCGGAAGCACGTCTTTAAGGAATGGGATAGAATTTCCGGTTTCCAGCATTTTATTGCGAAAGTCAATATTGAACAAGGTATACAATACGCCGAGCAAAACGATTGCGAATAAAATCGGCGTCATCAAAAACATAATTCGTTCAAGTGTGCTGTAGCCTTGCTTTTCATTTTCCGTACCCGCCAATTCCACTCACTCCCTCTAGCCGGTATATCGCATCATTTTATGGGGTTGGTATCATGAAACGGACGCTTGCCATCTCATCCAATTCGTTCTGCTCTTTAATTTGCATCGCATACTGGAACCGGTCACGCGCATGATCCTTAGCTTTAAGCCATACCTTCTCATCCTTCATCTTATCGGAAAGTCTAAGCCTGCTTTGCTCAACCGCCTTCTGTGCATGCAATACATCTTTCAACTTGCTCGTAATACAAGCTACTAAATAGTCCAAGTATTGCTGTATGAGCTGCAGCTCTGATAGAGGAACGGCTATACTTGAAGCTTCTTGAAGCTTCACTTCCCATTCCTGCTGCTTCGCACGCAGCTCCTCTAGCGACAGCTCCTCTGCAGCTAAAGCGCCAATTGCCGTTGACAGCAACCATTCTGCTTGAGTCTTCTCACTCGATTTCAAATCTATGACCTTCTGAAATGAATACCTAAACGATGCCATCTATCGATTCAACTCCTATAAAAATCGGTAATTAAACGATTTTGTGCTTCCTCTAAGCTTACCTTTTCATTGGTCTTCTGCTTCGTAAAGCTCTGAATGGGTTCAATAAATTGCAGCGCCTTATCAATTTCTGCATTCGATCCTCGCTGGTACGCCCCTATATTGATTAAGTCTTCCGAATCTTTATAGATAGCAAGCATTTTCTTCAATTCATTGGCGGCATCCTGCTGCTCTTCAGTCACGATTTCTTTCATAACGCGACTGACAGATGCAAGTACATCGATTGCCGGAAAATGTCCTTTATGTGCGAGTTGACGGCTCAAAACGATATGACCATCCAGTATTCCGCGGACAGCGTCCGCGATCGGCTCATTCATGTCATCGCCATCAACGAGCACGGTGTAGAACGCTGTTATCGAGCCTGTAGGTCCTGTTCCTGCTCTTTCAAGCAGCTTAGGCAGCGCTGCGAATACAGAAGGCGTATAGCCGCGTGTAGCAGGCGGCTCGCCGATCGCGAGTCCAACTTCACGCAGCGCCATCGCATACCGCGTCACCGAATCCATCATCAACATGACGTTCAGGCCGCGATCGCGAAAATATTCAGCGATAGATGTCGCAATCAACGCGCCTTTCATACGAATTAAGGCTGGCTGGTCGGAAGTAGCGACGATAACGACCGAACGCGCTAAGCCTTCAGGACCGAGGTCCTTCTCGATAAATTCCAGCACTTCGCGTCCGCGCTCGCCGATTAAGGCGATAACGTTGACATCAGCAGATGTGTTCCGAGCAATCATGCCTAGCAGCGTACTCTTTCCAACGCCGGAGCCTGCGAAGATGCCTACACGCTGGCCGCGACCTACGGTTAGTAGACCGTCGATAGCTCTAACGCCAATCCCTAGCGGTTCAACGACTCGCGGACGCATGAGCGGATTGCTTGGTTCATTATGTGTTGAATAATGAGGCATGCGGCTTGGCAAAAAAGAACCGTCGAGCGGATTGCCTAAGCCGTCGAGCACTTTTCCAAGCAGCTCTGACCCGACTTGCACCGTTAGTGGCTTGCCCGTACCAACGACATCGCAGCCAGGGCTTATCGCGTGAAGATCGCCTAACGGCATCAAGATAACCTTGTTATCTCGAAATCCGACGACTTCAGCTTTGATCGGCTTCGCGCCTTTGGATGGATAGATGAAGCATACGTCTCCAATGCTCGCATCCGGCCCCTCCGATTCGACCGTTAGACCGATTACCTGCGTAACTTTTCCGTTTATTCGTACCGGATCAAGTGGCTGCAGATGCTCAATATATTTCAGCACATCCAAGTTATTCACTATCATTGTAGTGACCTCGCTCTTCGCCGCTATGATGAGCAAGATGGATTAACTCACGTTTAATCTCAGCAAGCTGCGTATCGATGCGAGCGTCAATGCTGCCAAATGAAGAACGAATGACACAGCCGTTATCTCTCACCGTCGAGTCAGGCAAAATTTGCAATTCCGCTTGTGAATCGATTGCGAAATGAAGTTCTTCCCTTGCAGCTTGTACGAAAGCGAGCTGGCCAGGAGCGACGCAGAGCGTGATGACTCCCTGCTCTCTACGGCGAGACAATGATTTGCGAATTAATTCAATCGCCATCTCAGGAGCTAACGTAAGCTGCTGCCCAATAATCTTCTCGGCGATCGCACAGCTTAATTCCACAAGAAAGGGTTCAGCTTCCTGAATGATTTGTTCTCTCATTTGGAACGCAGTTTTTAGCACATCCGATGCTTCAGTGAGCTTCTGCTCCCAAATTTCGCGCATTTCCGTTTCTGAGCTTGCTGCACCTTCCGCATAACCAAGCTCATAACCGGTTTGCCTCGAGGCTTCGGAGGCTGCTTCGTCATCGGTACGCTTTTGCAGCCACCAAACTTCGATTTGCTGCTGCGTTTCAGCCAGAAGCCTTTCGCTTTCCTGTGCTGCCTCGCGAAGACGTTCTTCTGCGTAGAGCTGAGCATCATTCAAAATCTGATCTCTTAAGGAGATTGTCTCTTCATCCGGAACAGATTCGATATCCGCTTCCTGTTCTTGCGGTTCGCCGATTTCTAGATTCCGTTGATGCAGCAATTCAAGCTGCTTTAACTGTTCAAGAGTAATCACGCTCGAAGATTTTATCAAATTAGACAATGATATCGTCTCCTCCACCGCGGGCGATGATGATTTCTCCTGACTCTTCTAGTCTGCGAATAGTAGCAACGATACGAGTTTGCGCTTCTTCCACGTCGCGAAGGCGTACTGGACCCATGAACTCCATTTCTTCCTTGAAGGTCTCGGCCATACGCTTCGACATATTGCGGAATATCGCTTCTCGAACCTCTTCGCTCGCCACTTTGAGCGCAAGCTGAAGATCTGCATTCTCGATATCCCGAATGATTCGTTGAATCGAGCGGTTGTCGATGTTGACAATATCCTCGAATACGAACATACGCTTCTTGATTTCTTCTGCTAGCTCTGGATCTTGAATTTCAAGCGCGTCGAGAATGGTTCGCTCTGTTCCGCGATCGACACCATTTAAAATTTGTACGATTGAATCGATACCGCCGGCATTCGTGTAATCCTGTGTAACGGTAGCGGATAGCTTTTGCTCTAGAACACGCTCAACCTGAGAGATAACTTCTGGCGAAGTGCTATCCATGAGCGCAATACGCCTTGCGACCTCTGCCTGCTTCTCCTGCGGAAGCGAGGAAAGAATATGCGAGGATTGCTCGGATTGCAAATACGATAAAACCAATGCGATCGTCTGCGAATTCTCATTTTGAATAAAGTTCAATATTTGTGTAGGCTCTGCTTTTCTAGCAAAATCGAATGGTCTTACCTGCAAGGTAGCCGTTAGTCGATTAATGACTTCAAGCGCTTTTGATTCGCCAAGTGCTTTTTCCAAAATATCTTTAGCGTACGAAATACCGCCTTGCGTGATATACTCTTGAGCCAAGCAAATTTGATGAAACTCACTTAGTATCGTTTCGCGGTCCTGACTGTCCACTTTACGGACGTTCGCGATTTCAAGCGTTAGCTGCTCAATTTCTTCATCGCGTAAATGCTTGAATATTTGTGCCGATACTTCAGGTCCAAGCGTTATGAGCAAAATAGCTGCTTTTTGACGACCTGACAAGCCTTGCATTGATTTTGACAATGAAACCACCTCTATTCATCCACAAGCCATGTGCGAAGAAGATTAACGAACTCATCCGGTTTGCGTTTGGCGAGTGTTTCAAGATTTTTACGTGCTTGACTTTCATTACTGACACTTTCCAAATCAAGCGTAGGGAATTCTACTTTTGCAGGAGCAGCCAATTCAATTTCTTCTTCAGCTTCTTTCTTGCGTCTGCGGGCCGCTATTACATAAATTAATCCGCCAATTATTGCAAGAGCAGCGACACCGATACCGATTAACCAAGGCATAGATAGTACGCTAGCTTGATTAGCCTCGCTGCTGCCAGAAAATGTTCTAGCAATCAATGCAACCTTTTTGGCCATTAACGCGTCATCATTTACATCTTGACCGGAATCTGCGAGTTGTGCTCTCACCAAAGCTGTCAAATAAGTCATAATTGCTGTTCTGCTAGCTTCATCATTCATTTCTGTTTGCTCAATGCCGATACTAATAGATAGGTCTTTAAGAACAAACGGGCCCGAAACGATATTATTGTTTATTCGAGTTACTTCATAATTCCGAATTTGTGAATTTGTTTCCGAAGTCCCTTGCGCTGCTGAACCATCTGTATATCCTGGTACATCAGTCTCCCCAGTACCTGCAACACCGCCAGCGTCACCAGCGCCTCCCGTTGATGTACTGCTATCAATTTGTTCGCTTATAACTATTCCGTTATTGTTGTTGTTGTCTAACGGCTTCACAACTGATTCTTGCGATGTCTTCTTGTCGAAGTTCATGCTGCTGGATATTTGAATAACTAGATTGTCTGCACCAACGATTGGTCCAAGAAATTGCTGTATGTTTTTCTTAAGCTCTGTTTCATATTTCCGTTGAATGATGAATTGCGATTCTACAGCATCAGCGCTATTAGCTAAACCGCCATCCACTTCAGAATATGTAAGTTCACCTTGAGGGCTAGAAATCGTGATGTCCTTAATGGCTAAATTAGGAACTGCCGTTTTAACTAGGTTATAATAACCATCGATTTCTTTTTGACTAGGTCGATAGCCCGACATGAATTTCATCATGATAGAAGCTGAAGCCTGCTCTGCTTCCTCTGCTGATAGAAACACGCTCTCTTCTGGTAAATTAATAAGAACCTTAGAGCTTTCTACCCCCTGCATCGCACTTAACAGCTGCTGAATTTCGCCATTCAACGCATTCAAATATTTTACATTGAATTCATTTTCAGTCGTTCCAAACTGGCTGGAGCTTGAATTGAAAGCTTCAAAACCTATTGATCCGTTCTGAACCAGCCCTTGTGAACCTACATCGACCTTTATTCGCGATGCCTCCGTGCTGGGAACTGAAATGCTTTTTCCATTGTCGCTAAGCTGATAAGGAATTCCGCTACTGTCTAAGTAAGTCATTATGGCTGCTGCATCGGTTGTGTCCAAATTTTGAAAAGCAATCTCGTATTCTGTTCTCGTAAATACGATTGTCAACAAAATAATTGTTAACAAAATTCCACTAATGGATGCCCCCAGCCATATTTTTTGTTTTCTGCCCATATGGCCCCAAAATTGAGTAAGCCTGCCTCTAAATTGGGCGATTCTCTCGTTCACATTGTCACCTCACCCAAATACTATGCTAGGTCAAAAGTTGTATTAAATTTGCATCCGCATCATTTCCTGATAAGCCTCGACTACTTTGTTGCGGATTTGTGAGGTAAGCTGCAAGCTGAGCTGCGATTGCTCGGAAGCAATCAGAACCTTCGTAACATCCACTTGACCCATCAGGTATTTGTCATTGAGCTTATGTACGCCTTGCTCTTGATTGCTTACATTATCAATAGCCGTTTGCAAAAACTGTCCAAAAGATTGTGTTAATTGCGCCGGAGTCGCTTCTTGAATCGATTGAGTTTCAATGAGTTTGACAGGCTGAACTGGACCGAGCGACATCGATTGAATCAACATTATTCCTCCAATACTTCAAATGATGTTTACACCTAATTATTTCCCTATTTCGAGCGCCTTTATGAACATGGATTTGGTTGCATTCAGAGCTGTTACGTTCGCTTCATAAGAACGCGTCGCCGCAATCATATCCACCATTTCCTTCGTAACATCCACATTAGGCATATTTACATAGCCATTAGCATCAGCATCAGGATGTGTCGGATTATAAATCAGCTTATTCGGCGATTGATCTTCCTTAATTCTCGAAACCTTAACGCCCTGTGAAGCTGAGTTACCGCTCAATTGCTGAGAGAGCACACTTGAGAATGACTGCTGTATAGGCTCCATTACGACCATTTTCCGTTTATAGGGCTGAAATTGTCCGTTTACGAAACTGCCGCGTGTCGTTTCCGCATTAGCGATATTAGAAGAAATGACATCCATTCTAAGACGCTGTGCCGATAAGGCGGAAGCACTAATATCAAATCCTGTTGACAACTTCACCTTTTAGAATCTCCCTTCAATCGCTGTGCGCATCATTCTAAAGTCATGATTAATTTGTTGGATATACAAGTTATAACTTAATTGATTTTTGGCTAGCAAAGACATTTCACGGTCGATATCAACATTATTTTCATTGTTGTTCATCGAAGTTGTTTCATCGGTAATAAGTTTGGGTATAGGTAGATTAGAAGATCCTGATCCGATCGGAATATGCCTTTGATTCGTTTGCTTGCCGACCAATTGTCCTTGCGGATTTCCCATCGATTGTTCTAATAATTCCTCAAACACAACCTCAGACCGTTTGAAATGCGGCGTATCACCGTTGGCCACATTGTTAGAAATGACGCGCTGACGCATTTCAGCTGCTTGAAGCGCACCTTCCATTCTTCCAAATGCAGCGCCATTCAACAAATTCACGTAGTTTCACCACTTTCACATAGAAGATCTTCATAACGTATTCAACAGATTAATCCTCAATCCTTCTTTGTTCGACAGTAAATAATTAAAAAAATGAGATGGTTGTGTCGATTTTTGCCGACAAGATAATATTCAACAATTTCCTAAAATATAACAATAAGAAAAAAGCCCTATCTTTGTAAGAAGATAGGGCAAATATGGTCTTAATGTCCTATAATTAGGACTTGAATTTATCCAATTCCTGTAACAGTTGGTGATTTAAGATTTTAATGTATGTGCCTTTCATCCCTAATGATCTAGTCTCGATTACTCCAGCACTTTCCAGCTTGCGAAGCGCGTTTACAATAACTGAACGTGTTATGCCTGCTCTGTCCGCGATTTTTGATGCGACAAGCAGGCCTTCCTTACCATCCAGCTCTTCAAAGATATGCTCCACTGCCTCGAGTTCACTAAACGACAAAGATCCGACCGCAACGGCAACGACAGCACGGCTGCGAACCTCCTGCTCAATTTCCTCTGTCCGCTCGCGCAAAATCTCCATGCCAACAATCGTAGAACCATATTCAGCCAAAATAAGATCATCATCATCGAATGTGCCTGACAAGCGGGTCAGCACCAAAGTTCCTAGACGATCCCCCCCGCCGATGATTGGCACGACCGTCATAATTTCTTGATCGCCGAGCCTAGGGAATGTTTCATAGATGCCAGGATCAGGCCTGACATTTGTCATGGATTCTTGCATATCAAGAAAACGGACATTGCTCTCCTGCGGAAAACGAAGCTCATCTGCCGATAACGTTCGCATAAAATCATGGTCATATGCATCAACAGCAGAACAGCCAAGTATTTTCCCTCTGCGACTAACGACAAACACATTTGTCTGTATCGTTGTGCATAGCACTTCTGCCATTTCCCTGAAGCTGAGCGCTTTGCCGGCAGCACGTTGCAGCAATCGGTTTAGCGTTCTTGTCTTTGTAAGTAAAGTCATTCTATTGCCTCCCAAAACTCATAACAACTACAGTATATATTGACTCAAATCGCGATTTTGTGCAATGCTTCCCAGCTTTTCCCGTACATATTCCGGTGTAATCGTCATTTTCTCGAGTGACAGCTCAGGCGCTTCGAACGAAAGATCCTCCAGCAGCTTCTCCAAAATCGTATGCAGTCGGCGTGCGCCAATATTTTCGGTATTCCGGTTTACGTCAGCCGCGATTGATGCCAGCTCGTGAATCGCTTCATCCGAAAACTCGATTTGAATGCCCTCTGTCTCAAGCAGCGCAGCATATTGCTTCGTTAAAGCATTTTTAGGCTCCTTCAATATGCTTACAAAATCATCCAAGCTTAGGCTCGTCAACTCGACCCGAATAGGGAACCGTCCCTGAAGCTCTGGAATCAGATCAGAAGGCTTCGCGACATGGAATGCCCCTGCAGCAATAAACAGCACATAATCCGTTTTGACAGGGCCATACTTCGTCATGACCGTTGAACCCTCAACGATTGGCAATATATCCCGTTGAACGCCCTCTCTGGAAACATCCGGGCCTGAACCGCGTGAAGGGCTCGCGATCTTATCAATCTCATCTATGAAAATAATGCCTGATTGTTCAGCTCGCGTTATCGATTCCGATATAACATCATCCATGTCGATCAGCTTATTCGCTTCCTCTTGCGTCAACACCTTGCGCGCTTCCTTAATTGGCAGCTTGCGTTTCTTAGGCTTCTTCGGCATAAGCTGTCCGATTAGCTCCTGCATATTCATACCCATGCCCTCAGGTCCCTGGCCGGATAGCATATCCATCATATTCGGAGAGGAATCCTCAACCTCGATCTCGATCACTTCATTTTCAAGCTTGCCTGCGGCCAGCTGCTCTTTGAGTTGTGATCGTTTTTGGTAGAGCTCATTCTCCACCTCAGGCGCTTCCTTCGGTTCATCCGCTTGCTGTTGATTGCCAAAGAGCATCTCAAATGGATTTTTGGAGGACTTGGCCTTCGCAGCAGAAGGTGCCAGCAAAGCTACGATCCGCTCGTTAGCGAGCTTCTCGGCGCGATCTTTAACCTTTTCTGTTTTTTCGGTTTTTACCATACGTATCGACGTTTCAATCAGGTCGCGAACCATCGATTCAACATCGCGGCCGACATAGCCTACTTCCGTAAATTTTGTCGCTTCTAGCTTTACAAAAGGGGCTTTGACCAGCTTCGCCAAACGGCGAGCGATTTCCGTCTTACCGACTCCGGTTGGTCCAATCATTAAAATATTTTTCGGAACGATTTCATCGCGCAGCGTTTCATCGAGCAAACTTCTACGGTAACGATTGCGAAGAGCAATGGCTACTGAACGTTTAGCCGGCTTTTGTCCAACGATATATTTATCAAGCTCCGCTACGATCTGACGCGGCGTCAGTGCATCATTTCCCATTATAAAATCCCTCCGATATCTATTCTTCGCTATGACTTTCCGAAGCAAATTCATCTATTCCAAGCAAAGCAGCACATGTCAATTTATTGCACATTTAAATTTATTCGATTTCTTCTACGATAATATTACTATTCGTGAAGACGCATATTTCAGAAGCGATCTCTAGCGACGAACGCGCAATATCCTTTGCACCCATCTGAGGCGCATGGCGCTTTAGCGCTCTAGCAGCCGACAATGCGAAGCTGCCGCCCGAGCCAATCGCTAAAATGCCATCATCAGGCTCGATAATCTCGCCATTGCCCGAAATAAGCAGCAATCCGGTTTTGTCCATCACCAGCATCATAGCCTCTAGCCTGCGCAGCACGCGATCCGAGCGCCATTCCTTAGCAAGCTCAACAGCTGAACGCTGCAAATTGCCATGATGCTCCTCCAGCTTTGCCTCAAATTTCTCGAACAAAGTGATAGCGTCTGCAACCGAGCCTGCAAAGCCTGCGACAACTTGACCACGGTAAAGCCTTCTCACTTTTTTCGCTGTATTTTTCATGACCATGCTGTTCCCGAAAGTTACCTGTCCGTCTCCGGCAATCGCGCCTTTCCCTTCATGCCGAACTGCACAAATAGTCGTTGCGTGAAATTGCATTTCCATTGCGTTGCCTCCTCAAGGTTCCATATTGAAAATAGAATGCCATGTCATCATTACGAAATACTATTGCAAATGTTCCCGTTTAAATTGCTCAATGCCTTCAAGCGCCCGATTTGCAATCATTTCGTTCTTTTCTTTCTTGCTGCGAATCTTCTTCTCCAGCGGCGGGAACAAACCAAAATTAGCATTCATCGGCTGAAAATGCTTAAAATCTGCAGTCGTAATATAGTTAGCCATACTTCCAAGCGTTGTATGCTCGGGCAGAACTGCCGGCTCAAGGCCGCGGGCTAGCTTAGCAGCATTAATACCAGCGATTAATCCAGATGCCGCCGATTCCACATAGCCTTCAACCCCAGTCATTTGACCCGCGAAGAACAGGGTGTCGCGATTGTTAAGCTGGTACGTCGGCTTAAGCAGACGCGGCGAATTGATAAAGGTATTTCGATGCATCACACCGAACCGGACAAACTCCGCGTTCTCAAGTCCTGGAATTAGCGAGAATACACGCTTCTGCTCGCCCCACTTCAGGTGAGTTTGGAAGCCGACCAAATTATATAAAGTACCTGCGGCGTTATCTTGGCGAAGCTGAATAACCGCATGCGGCAGCTTGCCAGTATGCGGATTAACTAGGCCTACAGGCTTCATTGGTCCGAACAGCACCGTCTGCTTGCCTCTGCTTGCCATTACTTCAATTGGCATGCAGCCCTCAAAGTAAACTTCCTTCTCAAAATCTTTAACTTCAGCTTTCTCAGCTGTCGTCAGCGCCTCATGGAAAATTTCAAATTCCTCTTCTGTCATCGGACAGTTCAAATAGGCTGCTTCCCCTTTGTCATACCTGGAAGCTAAATAAACCTTATTCATATCGATTGAATCTTTTTCAACGATCGGAGCGGCAGCATCATAGAAATAAAAATACTCCTCGCCAAGCAGCTCTTGAATTTGGGAGGATAAGCCGGGTGCCGTTAGTGGACCAGTTGCAATGACAACGATACCATCCTTCGGAATTTCCGTAACTTCCTCATTGCGAACCTCAACCAACGGGTGTTCATGCAGTCTGCGCGTAACCTCTCCCGAGAATCCGTCGCGGTCAACGGCAAGCGCTCCGCCTGCTGGAACAGCATGCAAGTCGGCGCAGCTCAAAATAAGCGAATCCAGCTGGCGCATTTCTTCCTTTAGGACGCCTACGGCATTGGCAAGTCCGTTTGCTCTCAGGCTGTTGCTGCAGACGAGCTCAGCAAATTGATTGGTATGATGTGCAGGTGTTTTCGTGACTGGACGCATTTCATATAATATGACGGACACTCCCTGCGATGCAATTTGCCAAGCCGCCTCGCTTCCTGCTAGTCCAGCTCCGATGACGGTTACTTTTTGTGGTTGTGACAAAATGTATTCAATCCTTTCAAAATATCATTCTCTTTATACATCGAAAACCTCGTAATACGCGGTTTGTATAGTCATTTAGAAATAAAACCATTGTTGACATGTTTCATCATTTGTTAGCTTTTTTGTCAAAGCTCTAAATCCCAATTGCGCAATTATAATCAAATACGACGGCAGCAACATATAAACGTTGGTTAAACCCTCCTATCGTTTAGGAGGGTTTAAAGTGATTTAACTGCCCGTTTAACAACGGTGTCCTCCCTGTTGGAGGGAGGACGAGTACGGCGTTATCATTCGTTTCGTTTGCAGGCAGTTAATGCTCGATGCTTGTGTCATGTCGTTTTAAATACATCACATGACTTATTAATCGGTATCCGTACCTTGCTCATCTTCGTCCAGAACCTCTTCGGAATAGTCGCAAGTCGGGCAGAGCAGCTTCACTCCGCTGCGATTGCGCTTCTCTACGAACTTGGAATCGCATTGCGGACAAGGCTTATTCGTTGGTTTGTCCCACGATACGTAATCGCATCCAGGATATTGATCGCAGCCGTAGAATATACGGCCTTTCTTGCTCCGACGCTCAATGATCTTGCCTTCGGCGCATTTCGGGCAAGTTACGCCGATGTCCTTGACGATCGGCTTCGTATTGCGGCACTCCGGAAAGCCTGAGCATGCTAGAAATTTACCGAAGCGCCCCATTTTGTAGACCAAGTGACGTCCGCATTTCTCACATAGCTCATCAGAAACTTCATCTTGTATCTCAATTTCCTTCATCTCATCCTCGGCTACTTCCAGCCGCTTCTCGAATGATTCATAGAAATTAGCAAGAACCTTTACCCAGTCCTCGGTGCCTTCCTCCACATGGTCAAGGTTGCCTTCCATGTTGGCTGTAAATTCGGCATCGAGAATTTCAGGGAAAAATTCCTCCATAAGCTGGATGACGAGATCGCCAAGCTCCGTGGGCATAAATTTCTTCTCTTCCATCGCAATATAACCGCGCTTCTGAATCGTCTCGAGCGTAGGCGCGTACGTACTTGGACGCCCTATACCGAGCTCCTCAAGCGTCTTCACAAGCCGAGCCTCTGTAAACCGCGGCGGCGGCTGTGTGAAATGCTGCTTCGGATCAACGGATTCCGAGCTGATCTCATCGCCCGCAGCGAGCGGAGGCAAAAACTTATGCTCTTCAACCGTGCCGTCATCATTGCCTTCTACGTATACCTTCATGAAGCCTGCAAACTTCACTTTAGAACCGGTAGCTCTAAACACCGTCTCGCCAGCTTGCAAATCAACTGTCATCGTATCCAGAACCGCAGATTGCATCTGGCTCGATACAAAGCGTTCCCATACAAGCTTGTATAAACGAAACTGATCGCGGCTGAGAAAAGGCTTCATCGTTTCGGGATCACGCAAAATGGATGTTGGACGGATCGCTTCATGCGCATCCTGCGCGTTGCTGTTTTTCTTCGTATAAACGCGCGGCTGTTCAGGCACGAATGGCGCACCATACTTTTCCGTAATGTATTCCTTTGCTTCCTCTTGCGCAATTGGCGATATACGAGTGGAGTCCGTTCTCATATAAGTAATTAAACCAACGGTTCCTTCTTTGCCAAGCTCCACGCCTTCGTATAGCTGCTGTGCGACAGACATCGTCTTAGAAGCGCGGAAGCCGAGCTTCCTTGCCGCTTCCTGCTGAAGCGAGCTTGTGATGAACGGCGGCGCAGGATTGCGCAGGCGCTCCTTCTCTCTCACTTCAGATACGGTAAATTGGCTGCCCTTCATCGCGGCGAGTACTTCCTGAACTTCCGCTTCCTTGCCAAGCTCGCGCTTCTCTCCATTAATAGAATAATATTTAGCATCAAATGGGATTCCGGAATGACTCAGCTTCGCAGTGATCGACCAGTATTCTTCAGGCACGAAGGCATCGATCTCATTTTCACGATCAATAATAAGCTTAACCGCAACCGACTGGACCCTGCCGGCTGACAAGCCCTTTTTCACTTTTTTCCATAGCAGCGGGCTAATTTTGTAACCGACCAAACGATCCAAAATACGTCTCGCCTGCTGTGCGTTGACAAGATCCATATTAATTTTGCGCGGCGTTTTAAAAGCATCCTTAACCGCTTGCTTCGTTATCTCATTAAATACTACGCGGCAGGTATCGGTTTCATCCAGCTCCAAGTAATGTGCCAAATGCCAAGCAATCGCTTCTCCTTCGCGATCCGGATCGGCTGCTAGAAAGACATGTTTCACTTTTTTGCTGGCATCCTTCAATTCCTTAAGGATGCTGCCTTTGCCGCGTATCGTTATGTATTTTGGATTAAAATCATTATCAACCTCGACGCCGATCTGGCTTTTGGGCAAATCGCGAATATGACCCATGGAAGCTTTAACGATATATTTGCTGCCTAGATATTTGCCAATCGTTTTGGCTTTTGCGGGTGATTCGACGATAACTAAAGAATCTGCCATATAAGGCGCCTCCTCTCTCCATTGCAAGCTATAAAGCAATATATATTGATCCGGGCTGCAATTCAATTTTGCGTTTTATACATAAATTTAGCAGAAGTGCGTTCAAATGTCCAAACGGAATGGCCGAAAGCTCATGCAATTCATTGATAGATAATGGCTGATCTCTCAAAAAAGCGATCAATTTGCTCTCTTCCAGTGTTAGTCGAGCGCCATCTTCCTTCTGTTTGGGATCACTTGTTTTCTCTGCATCCTTGTAAGCTTCTAATGCAGCTGGCAGCCACTTCAGCTCATCGATAATGTCATATGCGCTGCTTATCAGCTTAGCTTCGCCGCGCTTAATTAGTTCATTTGGACCCTCGCTCTTAGGCGATGAGATCGGACCTGGTATGGCGAACAGCTCACGCGACATGTCAGATGCATGCTGAGCGGTTATAAGCGAGCCGCTCTTTGTTGCGCCTTCCACGACAACAGTTCCGACAGATAAGGCGGCGATAATCCGATTGCGCTGAGGGAACTGACCAGGATGCAGCGGAGTACCGATCGGGGTTTCCGAGACCAACAACCCATGCTCCGCGATTTTGTGAAATAAAGAGAGATTCTCTGGCGGGTAACACTTATCAATCGGTGTCGGAAGGACAGCAATCGTCCCTCCCGCTTCGTAGAGTGCAGCTTCATGAGCTTTGCTATCTATCCCTCTCGCTAAGCCGCTTACGACAGTCAAGCCCTCGGAGGATAGCTCCTGTGCAAGCGCAGCCGCCGAATGCCTGCCGTATGCGGTTGGCACTCTCGTTCCAACAATCGCAATGGCGGGTCGCTGCAGCAGCTCTAACCTGCCTTTTGCATATAAGACCCAAGGCGGCTGAGCAATTTCCCTTAAAATAGCTGGATATGCCAAATCATAGGGCGTTAGCGCAACTGCGTTCAATCTAGTTACTGCTTCAGCCCGGTCCTCTGCAAGCATCCATGACTGCTCAGCATAACGCTCCGCCGCAGCGTTTGCTTGGCCGCGATGCAAGCCAATCGCAAGTAAATCCTCTATACTCCATAATGGCATATTCCAAAATTGATGCCGGACGGCCTTCTGAATAGCATGCCATCCAATGCCGGGAATCTCATGCAAAGCCATAATCATTTGCCTGCGAATATCGTTATTTTGTTCCATCCTCGTCCAACCCCTTCTTCAATAGGGGTGGCTTGCATTCTTATCTATTGTGCGTTACACAGCATAAGAATGCAAGTCAACCCTTAAAATAATGGCGACCGGCAACAAAAAAAGCAACCTTCCAACTCCCGTTATCGGGTAGTCGAAAGGTTGCTTACCTTGTTTGGATCTATTTCATTATTTACGCGTAATGCATTTTTCTAGCAAGCCTTGCTCTTCAAGAACGCTAACAAGCGTTGAACCCATTTCAGATGGCGTTGGAGCTACTTTAATGCCGCAAGCTTCAAGCGTTGCGATTTTTTCAGCAGCTGTACCTTTACCGCCGGAAATGATTGCGCCTGCATGTCCCATCCGTTTGCCTGGAGGCGCTGTCGCGCCGCCGATGAAGCCGACAACCGGTTTTTTCATGTTGGCTTTAATCCACTCAGCAGCTTCTTCCTCTGCCGTACCGCCGATTTCACCGATCATGATTACCGCATAGGTATCAGGATCTTCATTGAAGAGATTCAAGATATCGATAAACTCGGAGCCTTTAACAGGGTCGCCGCCGATACCTACTGCAGATGATTGTCCAATTCCGCGAGTCGTCAATTGATGAACCGCTTCATAAGTCAATGTGCCTGAGCGAGAGATAACGCCAACATGTCCAGCTGTATGAATGTAACCAGGCATAATGCCGATTTTACACTCATCCGGCGTAATAACGCCTGGGCAGTTAGGTCCGATAAGAACGGTTTTGCTGCCGTCCATGTAACGTTTTACTTTTACCATATCAAGCACTGGAATGCCTTCTGTTATACAGATGACAAGATCCAATTCAGCGTCAACCGCTTCCATGATCGCATCGGCAGCGAATGCCGGTGGAACGTAGATTACCGAAGCGTTAGCTCCAGTAGCAGCTTTAGCCCCAGCAACCGTATTGAATACAGGCAATGATACGAGCGTGCCGTTATCAAGTGTAATGTCAACGTTCGTGCCACCTTTGCCAGGTGTTACGCCGCCTACCATTTGCGTGCCGTATTCCAATCCGCCTTTGGTATGGAACAAGCCAGTAGCGCCTGTAATACCTTGGGTAATGACTTTTGTATCTTTATTGACCAAAATGCTCACTCTTAACTCACATCCCCTGAATGAATTCGTATGCAGCCTAATGCCGCACAGCAAGTTATCTTATTTCACGAGAGCGACAATCTTCTGCGCGCCGTCCGCCATGGAATCCGCAGCCACGATGTTCAATCCCGATTCTTTCAAAATGTTTTTGCCGAGGTCTACGTTCGTACCTTCTAGACGAACAACGAGCGGACGGTCAAGACCGACTTGCTTCGCTGCTTCGACAACACCATTAGCAATGACGTCGCAACGCATGATGCCGCCGAAAATGTTAACGAAAATACCTTTAACCTTCTCATCGGACAAAATGATTTTGAACGCTTCCGTTACCTTCTCAGCTGTAGCACCGCCCCCTACGTCTAGGAAGTTGGCAGGGTCGCCGCCGTAATATTTGATAATATCCATTGTCGCCATCGCAAGACCTGCACCGTTAACCAAGCAACCGATGTTGCCGTCAAGTGCAATGTAGCTAAGGTCGAATTTGGACGCTTCAATTTCTTTTGCGTCTTCTTCTTCCAGGTCGCGCAGCTCAACGATATCTTTGTGACGGTAAAGAGCGTTGGAATCGAAGTTAAGCTTCGCATCAAGCGCAATAACTTGTCCGTCGCCAGTTACGACAAGCGGATTGATTTCTGCAATGGAAGCGTCTTTCTCTACGAAAGCTGTGTAGAGCGAGATCATGAACTTAACCGTTTTGTTAACAAGCTCATTTGGGATGTTGATTGCATAAGCCAATTTGCGCGCTTGGAAAGCTTGCAAGCCGACAGCTGGATCAACGATCTCTTTGAAAATTTTCTCCGGGGAGTGCTCAGCAACTTCTTCAATCTCAGTGCCGCCCTCTTCCGAAGCCATTATAACGACGCGACCCGTACCGCGGTCTAATACGGCGCCGATATAATATTCTTTTTTGATGTCGCAGCCTTGCTCGATCAGAAGACGTTTTACTTCTTTGCCCTCTGGGCCAGTTTGATGCGTTACGAGCACTTTGCCTAAAATTTCGCTAGCGTATGCGCGTACCTCGTCGATACTTTTTGCTACTTTAACTCCGCCCGCTTTACCACGGCCACCTGCGTGAATTTGTGCTTTCACGACAACTACCGGTGTTCCGAGCGCTTTAGCCGCTTCAACAGCTTCGTCTACGGAGAAGGCTACTTTACCTTCTGGTACGACGACACCATACTGTTTAAGGACCGCTTTCCCTTGATACTCATGGATATTCATTGTTGAAATCCTCCATTTCACAGACTGAAATCAGTCATATGTACACAAACCTCTATTATTGTAGCACCTTTCCCCATCCGTTACCTTATTTTAATACATAATTAATACGGCTTTTTTGATATGGGTTTCATCTCAAATTGAGATTAAATGAGTGAAACCTTTTGCGGCGGCCATTTGACGGTGCTTTGAACTACGCCATCTAGTATGACCCAAACTCCTTTTCTTTACCCGAAACATTTTAAACATTGACAACAAGAAGCGGCCTCCACTATGATATTGGCAAATTCATATCTGTGAACGGAATCGTAAGGAAGCACCTTCATCCATCATTTTGGGGGTGCTTTTTGTCTTGTTTAGTCTAATTCAGAGTGCAAGCGTATATGGCGTTGACGGCAAAGGGATATCGGTTGAGGTAGATATTGCAAGCGGATTGCCGCAGATAAGCGTCGTCGGCCTGCCTGATCCTGCCGTCCGCGAGTCAGTCGAGCGAGTAAGGGCAGCGCTCAAAAACAGCGGCTTCACCTTTCCGATGGACCGAATTACGGTTAATTTGGCTCCGGCTGACCTGCGTAAAGAGGGGACCTCGTTTGATTTAGCAATTGCTGCTGGCATTTTGACGGCAAGCGGCCAAATTAGCGCTGCTCTCTTCGAGAATACGATCCTATTGGGCGAGCTTTCACTAAATGGCAGCGTTCGTCCGGTAGCAGGCGTTTTGGCGATGCTTGAACAAGCAAAGCGACTTGGGCTTACACGTGTCTTGCTGCCAATCGGAAACGTTAAGGAAGCAAGCTGGATATCTGGGATGGAGCTGTTTGCTTTAAGTCATTTGAATGAGCTGGATTTATACAAAAAGAAACAAGAAGGCTGGGAGCATATTCGTGTCATTCACGCAAATGATCCCATCTATAATCAGAGCAGTTCTACTGCTGCCTTGGATAGTCAGGATAATACCGGCGATTACGGAGACGTCATCGGTCAGCATCAGGCCAAACGCGCGATGCTCATCGCTGCCGCCGGCAAACATAATATTTTCACCTTGTGTAACATTGTCAAGTAATAATAATTCCATAATCGAATAGAAAAAAACATCCCCATTTTCAATGAAGGTGCTTCCTAAAATATTACATGCCCGCCAATTCGTCGAATACATCCAATTCAAACGATAAGACCGCTTCCCGCCGCGACGAATTGCGCTTGTCTTTCTTCGTCACAAATTCAACGACTTTGGAAGTTACGACGAATCGCGTGATCAGCTTCAATATTTCTTCGCGGGAATAGTCGTCTTTGACATTCATCTCTTCAATATTACGAATCCGATCTTCAATACGTTCGACTTCTTCAAAAATTGCTTCATTAGTAAGCGATAATTCTTCGACTTCACGAAGCAATACGTCCTTACGTTGCGCTAACTCGTCCGTAAGCTTATCGTAAAGGGCTTGCGGTACTTTACCCTTCATTACATTACGAAGCAATATTTCGCCTTCTGCTTCGATCTCCGCAAGTTCCGTTTGTTTCGCTTCCAATTGTTCGACGGCGGGCGTGTCAATTTGTTTGTTAAGTGCGTCGATTTGATTACGAAGCTTCAATATATGTTTGTCCTTCTGGCGCACAAATACCGTAATCAATCCGTTTGTGGTTAGATCGTCTATTTGTTCGTATATAGCAGATTCGTTAATATTCATCGCGTCGCAAGCATTTGTTCCTTTTTGCTTCTTAGTCCCGCAATTGAAGAACGCCCGCCCACGGTCAACGTTCCGCGTATAGGTTCCGCCGCATTTCGAACAATAGATTTTACTCGCAAATTCTGACGTCCCGTAATAAATGCCTTTTTGGTTAACGTGATTAACCTTTGAACCGCGCAATTTATTCACCTTATCGTATAGTTCGCGGGATAGTATCGCGGGAACGCGGTTTTCATGTACTATCCATTCCGATTCGTCATTAACAACGGGCGTCTTCTTACTGAATACCGTCCCCGTATCGTATTTGTTGCGTACCAAGGCGCCGTAATACTTTTCTTGGCTTAACATGCGCTTGATCGCTTGCGGAACAAACCTTTTGCCCTGACGCGTCTTTATGCCTTGCTCGTCAAGCGCATTGATTATACGGCGGATTCCCATGCCGTTGGCGTACATTTCATAAACCTTGCGAATAACTGCCGCTTCTTCTTCAACAATCGTTAATTCGTTTGTTTCCTTATGGTACTTGTACCCATAAATTTTATCAGTCGTAAAAACCACGCCTTTTCGCATCCCTTCCTTATGCCCGAAACTAACCTTCGACGACTTGTCAATAGATTCCTGCTGAGCGAAGTTTAGGAAGGAATTAAGCATAAATTCTTTATCAATTCCGTCAAACAAAATATTAAAGTCTAAAAAATGGACAAATACGCCTTTCTTCAATAGTTCCCGTAGAACATCAATAACCAAGACGTTCCGAGCGAAGCGGCTTGTATTTTTAACGAAAATCCGATTAAACAAAGGCTTGCGGGTACTGGCGGTGAAGATTGACTTTTTACTGTTAATTTTCGTTTCATCAAGTCCCGCGTCTATGAGCATCCGCGTAAATTCTTCGCGGCGGTTCAAGCTTGTTCCCGAAATGCCTTGGTCTGCGTAAATTTTGAATAAAGTAAATTCCTTACTCTTCGTAATTTCACGTTGAAAGAAAGCCTTTTGATTCGTGAAGCTTGTTAACTGTTCTTCGGAACCCGTCGATACACGGCAATAAGCGGCGGCTTTAATTTTCCCTTTCGACGGTCGGCTTGACGTTTCTTGTATGCTATCTAACGAATACATATCGAATCCCCTTTGCGTGGTTTTGTTCTCATTGATATGATGATAACATTGTCACGGTAATTTTGTCCAATAAAAAACGCCCGCTTATTGGGGCGCCGCAATTGTTGATTCTAATATTACGCTTGTTCCGTCGGTGTAACGAATGATTGTGTATAGGCAATCAACCGTCCTGATTTTATATTGAAGCTTGATTTCCTTTGCCGTCTTCGTTGCCGTCGTCAAAGATCGCAATCCCTTCGCGTTTTGGTTGCATCCCTATGTCGCGGCGATCATTATATTTGTGACGCGCCTTATTTGAAGATTTTTTCTTTCATTAACATGCGTCTTAAATTACATTCCGTTGAAGTATTATCAGCGTGTGAAAGTAATTGAATATAGACAAACCTTAGATTAGGCATTCGACTTTCGGGTGTCTTTTTTATATCAAAAATATGTTATAATATTCCTGCTTCATTTTATATTAAGCAAACCTATCATGCTAATTAGGGGGAATGAAAATGAGAGAAAGACGGATAGTACCATCTGTTGATGGAGGAGAAATTGTATCTATTTCAAGTCAGGTCGATAATTTCTCTAGAGGACTCACTCAATATCTCGAACATTTAGGACTGCCAACTGAAAACGTTCTTGTGGAAGCAGAGGAACGGTTGGTCGTCATAAACAATCTTCCAGCTATTGTAACTCGCCTAAATCATGAGATTAAGGGCGAGTCGTTGTACATTTCAAAGTTTATTGCTGCTTGTGGGGCAGGTTTGTTTGATGCCGCTTTGAACTTTTTATGGAACGAAACTGTTATTAACTTGCGACAAAAAGTGGTAAGGTTCGATTTGGATTACTTTTTAGGGAGTGTAATTAGTGACCCTAAAAAGAGAGCGACAATAAGATCAGATGCGGATTTGCCAAAACTTGACGATTGGGAATTAATTAAAGGCTGCAAAGACACGGGAATTATCACGGATATTGGTTTCAAACATTTAGATTATATTCGTGACATGCGTAATCATGCCAGTGCTGCACATCCCAATCACAATGACCTAGATGGTCTTCAGTTATCCAGCTGGCTTCAGACCTGTATACGAGAGGTGCTCGGTAAAGAACCCGAAGGTCCTGTATTAGAAGTAAGAAGGTTGCTTCAGAATTTAAGGACAAATCAGTTGAGACAAGCTGACGTCCCGCCGATAACTGCTAATATTAGACAACTCCCAGAGGAGTTGATTGCTTCAACCATTAGAACTGTTTTTGGCATGTATATAGATCCTGATCTTCATTCAAATGTTAGGGGTAATCTTACTTTAATCATTCCTTCTCTATGGAGATACTGCAATAAGCCGTCAAAACATGACATTGGATTAAAATATGCTATACTATCCGCCAATGCCGACCTGCCACGAAAACAGCTAGCCTATGATTTTCTTACACTAGTTGAGGGTCTGACTTTTTTACCCGGTGAGCAGATTGTTGTTGAGATGAACGAAGCCTTGGACGCACTTTGGACAGCACATAATGGTTGGAACAATTTCCATAATGAGCCTATACACGCCAGGTCATTGATTAGATATATTCCAGAAAATGGTGATGTACCTGAATCGGTTTCCGAAAAACATGTAAAAGTTGTAACAATGTGCCGAATAGGAAACGGTCATGGTGTCTCTGGTGGTGCACTAGATTACTATAATGAAATGATCGACAGGTTTACTCTAATCCAACTGCTCGATTTTGTTAATCTGCTGTACGATAGCGATGTACGTTCCCGTCTACAATTCACATCCTGTGCAAGTAACTTTAAAGAACTAGCAGGAGAGTTAGTGGGTAAAACCGTTGATATACACGTTAAAAATATCCTGAATCATGTATATAATAGTAGCAGAGCAGCATTACCGAATCTTATCAGGGAAGCACGATTTATTGAATTGCATAAAAATCTTCCTTTTGATTAAATAGGTGGTCCATTACTATCAGGAACCTATATTTTAATCCCCCGCAGCTTTCCGTCACGATCAACGGTCAGCAAGCGGGGGTTCGTTTTAGTTGAACAACGAAGGACGGGCGGCATGCCTGGCGGCTTCCTTCTTCGCATCGTCGTCGATTGATTCATTTCGTTTCATATGTGAAAAGAATCGTGCCCCGTCCGAAGTAGAACGTGCCTTGTTCTAGTGCCGATTTGAAGTTTTCTTGGTGCGTCGTCAATGCGATCAACCCCTTCAATTTGATACGCCTTATGTCGCAAGGGGAACGGGCTTTGGGACGTGATATGTATACAAAAAAAGACGAGCACGTTCGCCCGTCTTGTTCAATGCTATTTATCTTTTAAGCGTTCAATACAATTTTAATCCGACCGTCTTCATCGAATGTTCACCCGTTCAACCGTTGTTAATACTACGACAACTCTGCCTGCCTGTAATCATCATTCTGACAAGACGATTAACCAATAATCGTTATCGTTTTTGCGATACGTCAGCGATGCGAAATTATCATTGCTTTACGTTGGAGTCGGATAAACCCACCAGTTGTTTAGGGAAGACCTCTATCCTAATATGTTTCTGTGGCGTGTTTTCAGCTAGAATTTGAAATAACAAAACCATCTTATCGTCATGATTATCCGCTATAGGTTTAAATTCAATATAACCTACTTCCGAAGGCAAGTCAGGATATACAACTATGTCAGAAGTGGCTCTAAATTGACAAGATTTATTATCTTCTCTTTTATTCCACATTGTATTTTGAATTTCGTAATTTCCTTCGATAATTGTGCAAATACAAGTAAGGTACTTTGCAACGATGGTTCCTGAATTATATACCAAGGTATTAAACGTAAAATGCCCTCTATCCTCATTCAGTCCTTTTCGGCCTTCAAGGCGAATATCAAGTATTGGTACATCTTTCTTAGCCTGTAGGTTCGCTATCCTTGCTTTTAACTCGGCGTTCTCAGCAATCAGGCTTTCTACGTGAGGTATATCCCTCCCTGAAATCCAACCAGCAAATGAAAACCTACTTTGAAAATCTGCTAGCGTTTCGTGAATTGCTAACTTTATATCCTTAGTATCATCAAAGAACCTGCACATTTTACTTGTCACAAGGGTCATAAATTCTTTATATAACGAAGGATTATCACGTTCTAGTGCATCCTGCTTCAATCTTGCTATTTTATCGTTTAATGCAATGTCATTAATAATAACAGAAAACAGAGGTATTCCTTTTTCTACTGCATATTCATACTCTAGTTGGGTATAACTTTTACCTGAAGTAGGTTCAATAGACCCGTATCGACCACCCAATATAAGCAGGTAAATATCAGATTCATCAATCCATCTTTTTATGGTGTCCAATTGAGTTTCGTTTCCAGCCTTAAACAACTCCATACCAGCAGGTATTTGACCTGCATTTAATATTGCTTCTACCGCTGCTTGTCTTTCTTCTATTAAATCTTTGAAAGTAGATGAAATGAAAATTTGTAGTTTTTTTCGCATATGTACACTCCAATGCAAGGACTTTGATTTCTAATTCTACCAGTTAATCTAGTGAACGTAAATTAATGACTAATCATTTTTCCCCCATCGATAATTTTAGTATAAAATTCGATAGAAAAGAAGCGTCGGGAACGAATCCCCGACGCCTTCTTTACGATTATTTGATTTCAAAAATTGCTTCGCACTCCTATTCGTTTAGTTGAATCCATAATCCTTGTCGCTATGCGACGATGGTACTTCGATGATCGTTCGTGGTCGGGCGGCTTCAAGCTTACGTTGTTGAATTTCCGCCATACGGTCGGCGATTTCTTGCTTCGACAGATCGTCGTAATTGCTTACCGTCGTCGTTGTCGTCGCCGTGATTTCCTTTCGGTCGATTAACAGCCCTTGCATTTGGAAAAGCAATTGCGCTGCCTTGACGTCCCCGTTCGACGCCTTCTTTACCATCGCCCGCGTAATGTCAGGCATGGCAAGTGTGACAAGTTCCGAAGAAGCTTCGTCCGACGCTTTTTTGACCGCCGCCTTGATCGAGGGCTTTTGGCGAATCCGGTACAATTGTCGCGACGTAATCCCGCAAGCTTCCGCGATTTGTTCGAAGCTTCGTCCGTTCTGATTCGATAGTTCGGCGATCGCTTTTTCTTCTGTTTCGTTGAACATTCCGTTACCCCCTAACCGTTAAAACCCCGGTCAATTTGAATTAGTTTAAGAACAAGCAATTCCGTTTCAAGATCGTCAATCCGACGTTCTTCTTCGGTCATTTTGGCGCGGCGTTCTTCGTATGCCTTCACTGATTGCGCGGACACCAACGCCCGCAATTCCGCCGCTTCGTCACTTACAACGAAATTCATGCGGTCTTTGCCGTTCGGGAATCGTTCGAAGACGTCGAACCCGAACAAGTCCTTCGAATATTCCGCAAGCCCAAGATCGCCGTCAAAGTCCGGTTCCGGGTTTCCCCATCCGAACAGGCAGCGCAGGGTTTCACGTTCTTGAAATTCTTCTTCGCTTAATTGTCGCGCCATCATTGAACCCCCTACCATTTGAATCCGATACGTGCAAACCTTTCGCGAATTTTCTTTTCCATCCAAGCCGGGATTCGTTCGTTATGGTTGAAATACGCATTGTTGACGCTTGTATAATCCACGCGGATAAACCTTGCAAGCTTTCCCTTGGCTATCCCATGCGTTCGGCATAACTGGACGATAATAATTCCGGTTAAGTCGCTTAGTTCTTCGTGGTTTGTCGCCTTGGTTGTCATTTCGATTCCCCCGTTGCATCACGCCCTTTCGCGTCTTTGATAAAAGAAAAAAGACGCCGGGGTAGCCCGACGCCTTCACTTCATTTTTGAATTTCAAGTTTCAAGATTATCGGATTCGAATAAACAGATCGACGTCAGGCGCCGCGCCGCCGACTTCATACGTCATACGCATAAAGCCCTTCGGACACCACGGAAGCGCGGGCATAATCCCAACGCCGTCGATAGGAACCGACATAAATTCTTTGAAGGTTACGCCATCTTCGGAATGTTCGAATTTGACGCGTAAAGTTGTATTAGCCCCGCTGAACTTCGTCGATTGAATCCATACGGTATATTGACATCCGTCGCCCGCTTGCGTAAAGACTGGACTTGATTTCGTTGCCGTAATTCCCGTTTCAATTTGTTGCATGGAACCGTCATAAACCCCGCCTAAAATGTCAGGTACTTTGTTAAACATTGAAAATTCCCCCTTTTGTTTGGTTGATTTTTATTTGATAACCCGCGACCGGGAAACGCCACGGAACGTTGAAGGAACGACGACTTGGAAGGTGAATCCGATCGGGCGAACGGTTGAACCCTTGTCGTCATTTCTTGCGCCCTTGGTACTTCCCCCGGCGTTGGGTTAAAGTATCATTTATTTGTCGCTATCGGATTGACGAAAGCCATATTCGAGTAATTGATACGCATTCGCGGAACCGTTTTTTACGGCGTCTTCCAACGCATTGTTTACGGATTCTTGTTGTCGTGCTTGTATCTTTTCTTCCCGCGCCCTTTTTTGGGCAATCCGTTGCGCTTGCACGGCGTCCGTTTTGGCGTAAGCTTCGTCAAACATTTTCATAACTTCTTCGTCGATCGTTGGCATTGTAATTCCCCCTAAAATTTGATTTCGCCAGTTGTGGCGTAATGTAAAACCCAACCCGGAACGTTGCCGTCGTAAGCCTTACTTGCGATGTCGCCAGGTACGGAAAGAACGTCTTTAAGTTCGGTGGTATAAGGACCAAAATCGAATTTCAGCGACCCCCGGCTTCGGTAACTTGTGTACGTCATGCCGTGCTTTGCTTCGCGGGAATCAGGGTCAGCTTCGCCCATAAGCGCGGTAAATTCGGCAAGTAATTTTTGACCTTTCTTCCCGACGTCCCCCAACACCATAAGCGAAAGAAGAAGTTCCGCCTTCGCGCGTTGTACTTCATTAACAGCGTCGTCCCATTCTTCGTCGACTTCCTTGCGTTGAAATTCTAGCGTTTCACGAAGGAACGGGATTTGACTCGTCATGGCTTGACGTTTCCCGTTTCGAACAATCTTAATCTTTTCGTCGACCTTGGCGATTTCCGCCCGGACGCTATCCATCTGCTTTTCAATTTTCACTTCATCGGTAAAGGCGGCGATTCCAAGCGCGTCCTTTTCGATACCGACAGCGTATTGACGTTTCAGTTCGTCAAGTTGCGCTTCCAGTTCCTTACGTTTGTCGTCCAGTTCGACCGCCCTTACATCGTATTGAAACCGCGCGGCAAGTAAATCCTTGAAAAATTTCATCGTTAATTCCCCCCGTTATTTTTGAATTGACCCAATTTATCAAGCAAACCGTCAAGCCCTTCGTCGACGACCTTCGCCAACGCGAACAGGTCTTCGGCGCTTTTCATAATCGTTGTGGCTTCCGGGTACTTCGCCCAAAGAAGCCCTTCGTCGCCTTTCGTATCTTCGGCGATTCCAAGCCCGACAAGCTTCATCTTCGTTTTGATTCGCTTCAACGAAGTTCGGCGCGTAAACCAAGGCGTTCCGTGTATCGGTATCATTTCGATTCCCCCCGTTGCGTTGCATTTCGGTCAAACTTCGATTCGACCGTTCTTATTGCCGATTGCACCGCGGCAAATTCGCGCGGCGTCAGGTTCAGCGCTTCGATAACCTTTTGCGTATTCGTTGCGCTCATGTTCTTCGTTTCGCCGTTTTCAAGCCGCGAAATAGAATTTCGTGCAAGCCCGATCAGGCTTCCGATGTCTTCTTGACTTAGACCAAGAATCGACCGAATAACGATCAGCGTCTTTCCGTTTAATCGAATGTTGTCCAAAATATTCCACCCCCGTTTATTTCGTAGGCGTCGTTTCTTCTTCGTTTCGACCTTATTCGTTAATTAGGCTGATGGACGTTATGACAAGTATCGAAGTAAAAAAAGTTGATTTTCGTCCTTGTTAATCCCCCGATTGGTTCAACTGGATAAATAGAAGCGCCGTCCAGACGTCACAACGGCGGATTCGAAACGACATAAGGTCAAGGGGGAATCGTAAAATGTACGATCATAACGAAGTAGTCAGGGAAATAACCTATCAGTTACGTGTAGGGGATAGCGTAAGAGTTACGCGCCGGGAATCGAAAGAAGCGAAGGCAGATCGCGACCGCCGCCGCGCCGAAGGGGGGAATTTTACGTTTACAAATATGGAACCATTACAACGATTGACCGCAGAAGTCGACCCGTTACAGCTTGGGTATTTGTTCGTACTACAATCGTATATCGCGTATGATACGAACATATTGGTTAAGGGGCGCAAAAACGAACCTATGACGAAAGCGGATATTCAAAAGGCGCTTAACGTCGGGCGCAAGGTCTTCGGGGAATTTATGAAGACAATGGAATTGTATTCGGTTGTTATCCAAGACGCGGAAGGTCGTTACATGATAAACGACGAATACGTTTTCCGCGGGCGTCAAGGGAACCGGAAGCGCGTCGTCAAGGCTTATGATATGGGCGTTCGGAAGGCATATGAAGTCGTCAGGTCGGCGAAGAAGGTCAAACAATTGGGTTACGTTATGAAGACCTTGCCATACCTTCACATGAAAAATAATATCGTCGCCACGAACCCCTTCGAAGAAGACGACTCGAAGATTGAAGCGTTCACGAAGGTGCAACTTGCCGAATTGTTCGGGGTAACGGAAAAGGCGTTTTATACGTTGGTTCGGACAATGCAAGTCAACGACGAAGTTGTTTTTGTGGACATTACGCGCGGGAAGACACGCTTTTATATGGTCAATCCGTCGATTTGTTGCCGGGGCGAAGTCAACGACGCTATCCATTCCATTTTCAAAGTCAAGGCAGCGCGAGTGTCCGCGGCAAATAGCGAATAAGAACGGTCAGGGGCGCGGGTCAATCCGTCGCCCTTTTTCGTCTGGATTCGTATAGGCAGCCGAAGCCCGGAAACGGTGAAAAAACGGAAACATCGGTAATTTGCTATACAAAATCGACCACTTCAAAGTGGACATTTTCGGACACATCGGTAGTTTTGGAAACAAAATCGCCGGAACATCGGTAGTTTTGGAAACAAGAAAAAAGTGCCTTCCGCCTTAGAGCCGCAAGGGTTTCAGCGTTTTCGAGGTCGATTTCACTTCTTAGTCTTTAATTACTTTTCGCTTTATTCAACGTTGAAGGTATCGGGGATAAGGTCAAGGTATACCGTTCCCGACGGCTTTCGCCTTACGTGACCGGGTCGGCGGCTTCGCCTTGACATCGCATATCTATAAAACTATTTCACAACGTTAAAGAATCAAACGATATGAATGAATTGAAAGAACAACAGGGTCGAAGCGTCAGCGCCGACAACGAACCGAAGCGAAGCGAAAGGGGCGTTTATCCCTTCCCGATCTTCGGCGACAAAAACGATAAAATTACGAAGGGGGTTCAATTATGGGATACGATATGGGAAACGTTAAAGCAAACAAACCTTACGACGGTAGCCGTTCCGTTATGCGGGGGTATAGCGTCGCCGCATTACGTAATCATTTCATTTCGGTCTTACATTACGACAATTCGCCGAAAAGGTCGGGTATACAGTTAACGGAATTATTAGGGCGGAAGAAGACGCGGCTAATCCGATAACCCTTCGCCTTGAATACGCCAATTGTGAATCGTTTGACCTTGGCGAAGAAGACGTTCAAGCCTTGGCGATAATCGACAGCGCGAATAACTGGACACGACGGAAACCGAAGAAGGCGAAACCTATCGTATACGACGGCCTTCATTTACCGGAATTAGGCTCGTTCTATGCCGCGGTTTCCCCTTTGTTAGATAAGGCGAAACGGAAGCGTTAGGAAGGCGTTCAGGGCGTTTGAATGCCGTTCGGATTCGTCAGGTTATATCGTTAGGGACGAAATGACACGGACGTCATGGTAACGAAAATATCCGCACCGAGCAAGGAACGTGTCCGGGGTCATCGAAAACTGTTTCACTAGTTGAAACCGTTTATACCCAATAACGACAAGGCTTCTCCCTATCTTTGCGGCGGGTCTTCTCGTTGTCATTTCGGACATTCAACGCCTTGTATTGTTTAGATAAAAGTCGCGTACAATTTGAATTATACGCGGGAATTTGATATAATTAGGCTACGAAATGAAGTTTACGGGGGTCTTAACAATGAGAAAAAGCCGCGTACAATTATTCAACGAATACCTTAATTCGAATAAATCCGCCGCGACGGTCAAGAACTATATACATACCTTGAAGCTTTTCACCGAATGGCTTGAAACTAACCGGGGCGATATTGAATCCCCTACCCGTCACGACGTCAGCGCCTTCCTAGACGCCATGAAAAACGGAACCGACGGAACAGGTCGCAAGAAGTCAGCCGCAACGCTTAACGCCCGTTTCGCTGGCCTAAGGGCATACGCTGAATTTATAGATCGTTCCGACATTTGCGACGACATAACAATTCCCAAGACGCCGAAACTTAAAGACATAGCGCCGAAGTCTTTGAACAGCATCGATCGTAACGCCCTTCTTCGCGACGTGGAAGCCGGGGAACTGTCAGTACGTCCGGGAAGCACAAAGAAGACGTCAAGCCGTTACGTGGCGATTGTGAACCTTCTCGTTCGTGCAGGGCTTCGTGTATCGGAATTGGTAGCGTTAGACATTGACGACGTTGTTATAACGCCTAGAAGCGGACATATAGACGTTCGCGACGGCAAAGGTAACATAGCCCGCCGTGTTCCCCTATCGCCCAAGGCGCGGTACTGGATAGCGCGATACATAGAAGAACGACGAGGTATCGAAACTGACACGCCCGCCCTCTTCCTGTCAAATTATAAGCAACGTATAAGCGTCCGTATTGTACAGGAACGGTTACAGTCATACGGCGTTCACCCGCATATGCTAAGACATACGTTCGCCGCGGACTTGGTTAACGAAAAAGGCGCGGCTATTACTTCCGTCGCCGAATTGTTAGGACATAGCGACATAACCGTAACGAACCGTTACAGTAAACCGACATTCGAACAGCTTGCCGAATTGATTGACCGCGATTGAACGACGAAGGGTTGACGTTGAAAGACATTAACCTTTTTCTTTTTGAAACTTGAAGTTCAAAACGACTAGTAGACGAAGCCCATAGGACGGGGTACGGGGGGATGTCGCTATTTCAAAACTGTAACGTCAAAAATCTATTTAAGGGGCTGACGATCAATGAATTTAAAAGCGAATAAGGACGTCCGATTTATTTCCGAAAATGTATCGCCTGACGGACGAAAGCAAACCGTTTTCGTAATGGGGCGCTTCACCGTCATTTATAACGAAATGCCAAAACCAAAAAAATAAATAACGATAAACAAAAATAAGCCCAACGGTTAAAAACCGAAGGGCTTATTTTTTTTTTTAGGATTAAGCCAATCCAGCTAATACTTCAACGACATCTTTTAAGCTGACCGATATTGAGCCGCCGAAAGGTAGTTTTACCGTGTAACTTAATTTATCCGGGTCGGGATTTAAGACGTCAACGTTGCCTTCAACGTCTGTTGTCACACTATAAACTGTTATCTTTCTTCTGAAAATACGTTTTGTTTGCTTGTGAACAACTGTTACTTTGAATTGAATATTTGTACCGTCGATCTTCACCCAATCAACTTCGGCATGACCGTCGTTCCCCTGCGCCGTTCCTTCAAAAAAACCATCCAATGCTACGCTAACAATTTCTTCGGTAAGTGCCAATCTTAACAGCTCCTTCAAAAGGGTTTTTTACAACAAAAGTTAATATTCACAAAAAAACATAATTTATTCGAAATGTCGGGTAAAGTCACAAACGCAATCAAACCAGCGACATAAAGACCCACTAAGCCCGCGCCAACGAACCGCGGGACACAAAGGGGGGTCTTGTATGTTATTAAAGTTTGGTTTGGCGGGCGAATTACGTTCGGGGAAAGACACCGTTGCCGATTACTTGCGCGACTTTTACGACTTCCGGAAATTCCGGTTCGCGGTGGGCGTATATACACTTTCGGAAATGGTTTAACCGGAAGCATTCAAGAACGGAAATAAGCCGCGTGCAATCATGCAGAAAGCCGGCGCCATACTCTGCAAAAAGAAAATATTGTCAATGAACGTCGGCATTCAGTATACTTTACATAGCCCTTACGAAAAGATTATCGCTACGCCCCGGCGCTTCCCCAAAAATAGCGTCGGGATTTCTTATTTTACGAAAGAAGGTCGAACGCTCTGAAAACGCAAGGTGAGGACGGTAAACTTATCGGTAATATGATTAAATCCCCGACGCCATTCGGCGGACATTTCAATTTTCCCGCGACAATAGCGCAAGAAGCGGTTCAAAGAAAAAAGTACAGCGTATTTCATACGACTTGCGACGTTACCGGGACGGCTTGCCTTGTTATTACGCAACCCGACTGCATTCGGGTACGCTTGGGCGGCGACTTACTTAAAATTGCGACAATTTACGAAGAAATCCCTTGGAAGGAACATACGATTTCCGACAATAACGTTGTATTCTTCTACAAACAAGCACCATTGTTGGACGAAATGGAGTCATACATGAATAATGTTGCAAAGACTTTCCAATAAGGCATTAGGAAGATTATATAACTAGGGGGCAAACAATGACGCAACGCTTGACACCGTGCAGAGAGGTGAACTATTTTGAAACGAAAATACCATAAACCAAAGATTATTTCACATGACGTCGAATTTCATACCGCTGCACTAAATATGCAGCTTGTCGCGGTCTATATGGTTAAAGGCGTCGAACAACCCGAACTAATTGAAGACGGCGGACATATAGAAGACGTATGCGCCGAATCAATTAAGATTAACGGCTATTACTTCATGCGTGAGAATTGCGAATTTTGGATTTGATATTTCTGTGTTATTTTTATTTTTATAATTAGAAAGGGAAGACGAGTTTGCTAAATAACTTTGAAGTTATGCGGGTAGTGAATGGGTATATTGGCGTAGACGGCGGATACCTTGTAGGCTTTTCTTATAATAAACATACTGAATTTTATCCGATGTATTGTGGGCTTGATATTGACCCAAATGAATATACCGGGACAACGCGGGAACGATTTATGAAAATCCTTTCGTCGGCGGACGCCCAAACCCAAGCAAAAATTTTGCGCGGCGTTTTAGAGTATTGCTCCACTGACAACGAATATCATGGCGAGCGGCGCGAAAAGCATAAACCGGAAATTGAAGAGATGATTCGGCGGCTTGAAGGCGAAGCGTTACCCGTTGTTGACAACCCGAGCCTAACGATAACGTCCGAGGTCATTGAAAGAGCAATTGCCGACGCCAAGGCTTTAATCGAAAATACTGGCGCTACAAGCGCGGTTGATAGGGTGCATACATTGCTTCATGGTTTTCTAAAGGAACTTTGCCGTCAAAACGGGATTGCATTTAATGACGACGCTAATGTTACCGCGCTTTTTAGCCAATTAAGAAGCAATCACCCCGCGTTCCAAAACGCCGGGAACAACTCACCAAACGTCGATAGAATGATTCGTTCATTGGGCGCCATTTTGGATGTCTTCATCCCGATTCGGAACCGCGAAAGTATGTCACACCCGAACGAAGTTCTTTTAGACGAACCGGAAGCGATATTGTTCATCAATATATCGCGGTCGGTTTTGCAGTACATAAACACGAAGGTATGATATAGTGCGATTATTTGTTTTAACCAACGTGGTGGCGATTTAATATCGTCACCCTTTTTTATTTTGTAATCGGTCGTCGGGAACGAGAAAAAAGGCGCGGTTGATTGACGTAAAAACCCGCCAAGACGCGCCATAACTGAATTTACCAATACGTAGTTTTGTTTCATAACCTGTTGCTGAGCGGGCCTCCAGGCACGGGTAAAACAATGATGATCCGAAGGCTGCCAGGCATTTTGCCGTCTCTAAATGAGGAGGAAGCGCTTGAGGTAACGAAAATTTACAGCGTGGCAGGCAAGCTGCCGAGCAGCTCTCATGGCCTCCTTACGCAGCCTCCCTTCCGTGCTCCACATCATACGATTTCCTCAGGCGGATTGATCGGCGGCGGTTCTATACCGAAGCCCGGAGAAGTCACCCTTGCACATCGCGGCGTCCTTTTCCTTGATGAATTGCCGGAGTTTCCTAGGCAGGTGCTGGAGGTTCTTAGACAGCCGCTAGAGGACCGAATCGTCACGATATCCCGCTCCAAAGCCGTGTTCCAGTTTCCCGCCAGCATTATGCTCGCCGCTTCTTACAATCCGTGTCCTTGCGGCTATTACGGTCATGAATACGGAGATAAGCGCTGTACCTGCAGCTCGAGCATTATTAGCAGGTATCGATCCAAAATATCCGGCCCATTGCTCGACCGCATCGATTTGCAGCTGGAGGTGCCACGTCCGATTTCGCTCGATAATGCCGCCTCTGGCCCATCGTTGAACACCGCTCAGATGAAGGCACTTGTTAGAGATGCAATCGTTTTTCAAAATGCCCGAATCGCTGATTACGGTTCTAAACGAAAGGTCGAATTAACGGGAGCTGCCCTCCGTAAATCAGTAAATATTAAGCCCGATGCAGTCCGCCTGTTGGAGCATGCCTTTGATGCGCTAGGCATCAGCATGCGTGCGTATGATCGCATGCTGAAGCTTGCCCGAACCATTGCCGATCTTGAGGCCAGCGAATCGATTTCAGTGGAGCATGTAGCTGAAGCTATTCAATATCGCGGTCTTGATAGACAGCACCCGTAAACACTTAGCAAAGGGCTTTCCTCTAGGTTAACTACCTTGCGGAAAGCCCTTTTTAAGCATGCTTCAAAAAGCACCCTCATAATGCTTGCATTCAACGACCGTCTCATCCATTCGGTTGATGGTTACAGCAATGACATCAAACCGAATGGCAGCATTAGAATGTCCCGCGCTCCGCAAATAAACCTGAGCCGTACTTCTCACCTTTTGCTGTTTGCGAAGGTCTACAGATTCGGCAGCTGTGCCGTATCTGCCGCCCATCTTCCTTGTCCGAACCTCAACAAATATAAGCCTTCCTGCTTGCTCCGCGATAATATCGATCTCGCCGCTGCGGCAGCGCCAATTGCGCTCGAGTATGGAATAGCTATTCTGAATCAAGTAGTCGTATGCGGCCGCTTCGCCAATCATGCCCGTCTGCCTTCTGGTGTCTCGCTTCTCTTTTTCAATCGGAGTACGCTCGCTCTCGCTTTTGCGATCAACCATTTTTCATATCCCTCGCTTTACGGTCAGAGCGATAAACGAAGCTTAATATCTCTGCAACGAGCGTATAGAGCTCTGGCGGAATCTCCTGATCGACATCAAGCTTCGAGAGAACTTCAACAAGCGAAGAGTCCTCTTGGACAGGTATGCCTTTTTCCTTCGCTTTCTCTAGTATGAGGTCGGCTATATGACCTTTTCCCTTGGCTACCAAAACCGGTGCTGAACGTTCACCTGGCTCGTATTTTAATGCTACAGCCTTATTAATTTTTAGTTTGGGCTGATCGTTCGCTGGATCGCTGCTCATATGCGATAATCGACTCCTTTGTAACGATTGGAGGAAAAAGCGGTCATATCCGGCACTTGAAGACTCTTTGCTGCAGCTGCCGCTTCCTCAGGAGCCTGAGCGCCAGCTTTTGGCAAAGGCGTAGTGCGAAGAGAAAGCAGCTGAAAGCCGGCTTGCTGAAGGCTGCTCGCAATTTCGCTCCGGGAAGACTCAGCCAGCATGGAAATGGCAGGATGATCATTCCATAGATTCAAGCTAACGATTTTGTCCATCACATTAACGTCTACCATCGTGTCTCCTAATGTATTCATAGACAAATGGAACAGCAGCCTGCAGTTGGATGAATCCAACTCTCCCTTTCGTCCTCTTCTTGTCTGGATATGAACCGAAGCGGTCTGTTTGCCATCCGGACTATTAAGCGGAATAAACATCGTTACATGTGTTAGCACGGAGCTGTTGCGCTCCGGCGTCAGCAAAAGCTGTTGTCCCGTAATTTGCTGAACGAGCTGCTGCGCGGTTTCTTTAATGGCTGGCGGAGTTTGATCGGAAGAAACTAACGCAAGCAGCGCGCTTTTTAATGACTCCTGCTGTGCAGGCATAGTATGATCTGAAACGGGAATACCGTCCGCTATTGCTGATATGATGGCTGCTGCTGTCCGCTCGACACTATGCTTCGAATCATGATGTCTTATCGACGGCTGCTCATCCAGATCGTCCGTGCTTCCTTGAGGAGGTACGCTCGTTGAAGGCGTTTCCTTGCTAGTCAATTCAACGGTTTGACCTGTCTGCGGGGCGGGCTGAGGCTGAGCAGCCGCTGCAGGCTTCACTGCAACCGCAGCCTCATCTGCTTGAGTCGGCTGTGGTGCTGTTGTCGTCTGGCTCGCGGACGTATCCGTCGCCGCTATAATTGCCTTAGCCAGCTGCTGTTCGTGGTCCACGCCCATCCATTTCATCATCTGCCCGAGCCAATTCGGCTGAGCAGCAGCTTTGCCCGCTTGTGGTGTCGCTTGATCAGCCGATCCCTCTTCGGCTGATGCAAGTCCGCCTGCAAGGGACTGCCCTTGCGGCAGCAGTTCCGTTCTAATCATTTGTGCAGGCTGTGTTTTTGCAGCAGCTGCAGTCTCTTTCGTTCCGTTTCCTGACATGCTTACAAGCTCGCTCTCATTTGAAGCGGCCCGAAGCAGCTCCATGCCTTCTGTCAGCAGCGCTTGCACTCGTGCAGCCGCTTGTATCAATGGCTTCGCTTGTGCCTCTCCGCCGTCTATATTGCCGCTTGTAAACTCGGCAAGCTGCTGCTGCATCGTTTCTAGCAGCTCATGCGCGCTGCGTCCGAACATAACCTGCTGCATCGCGCCTACTGTTGCGCCTGTCATGGGCAAGCCCCGTTTAAATGTAGCCGCGGCAGCCTGCATCCATTGCTCAGCATCCCCGCCTGCCGGCATCGCGGCTGCGGCATGCTGGAAGGCTTGCGCTACCTCACGGTTTAGAATGACGCCTTCTTTGCGCAAATCCTTTACAATATGCGCCGCCCATTTCTGCTCAGGCAGTGCGAGCTGCTTTGCCCATTCCTTGAATGTGTCCTCTGGCAGCCCCACTGCACCGGGCTCAACCTGCTTCAACGTCACAAGCGCACCGCTTGATTGCGGCTGTACCTGAAGCATGGCTGTTTGCCCTACTTGAAGGGGAGCCTCAAGCTTCGCACGCACCTGCACGCCGTTTATTTGAACGAGCGCTTCATTATTTTCCATCACCTGAAGAATGACGCCCCGCACGACCTGTCCCACCTTAAGCTCCATCGCCCGCGTATCCGTGCTTGACGCTTCTCCTAGGAAGCTTCGCATCATTTGACTAATATTCACTGTTCATTCGCCTCCGCTGCGCTAGCGCCTATCTGAGCGTTTCTACGTACGCGCTTATCGTTCTGCTTTCTATCGTCACACGACTCTGTTGAACCTATAAACCATATATCGGTCGCAATTCATCCAGCATGAAGCGATAGCAGCCAAAAACATGTTTAAAACGAAAAAACGCCTGATCAATACACGAGGCATTCCTCTGCCTCGTACCATCAATCAAGCGTTATTGCTCCTTATTTTTCAGAAGCTATTTCTTTAGAAGAGCACGAGCTGCTCCTCCGAAAACAAGTTGCCGAGAAACGACCTGCGATGCAAAGGACTTGGCCCTTTCTCAAGCAATCGCTCGCGGTGCAGCTTCGTCGCGTAGCCTTTATGTACAGCGAGCCCATACTCTGGATACTCCTGCTCCCATTGTTCCGCGCAGAGCCTATCGCGAGTAACCTTGGCAACGATCGATGCCGCTGCGATAGACTGGCTTGTTGCATCCCCTTTGATTATCGACTGCTGAGGCAGTGATACGTCCACCTTCTCCGCGTCGATAAGCAAATAATCGGAAGGAACCTGCAAGGATTCCACAGCATACTTCATCGCAAGCCTAGCCGCCTGCTTAATATTGATGCGGTCAATCGTTTCCGCGTCGACACGAGCAGCAGACCAAGCCACGCATTCCTGCAAAATAATATCATATAGCTGATCCCGCTTCTTCTCGGACAGCTTCTTGGAATCATTGACTCCCTCAATCACGAGTCCTTGCGGCAAAATAACAGCTGCTGCCACAACATCTCCGAACAAGCAGCCTCGTCCTACCTCATCCACTCCAGCAATCGCCATATAGCCATCTTGCCATAACGACTGTTCATATTGCAGCACGTTACGTTCCCCCGTTTCACATCAATAAGGTGGAGCTTCCAGCGTGATGCGTCCAAGCTTGCCTGCACGCAAATCACGTAAAATGATGCCTGACGTCTTCTCCAAATCGACGCGACCGCCGCTAAGCAGACAACCTCTCCGACGTCCGATATCCTCCATTACTCGTACGATTTCATCCGAATCGGAAACATCCTTCGGAGGCGTATCAAGCTCATACCGCTCCTTCATGTTCGGCCAGTACCGATCCACCAGCTCACGCATCGCAAAAAAGGCGATATCGTCAACGTTCAAAATCTGCTCTCTTATCGCGCCTGTCATCGCAAGGCGGTAGCCGACCAGCTCATCCTCAAACTTCGGCCACAAAATACCCGGCGTATCAAGCAGCTCCATTTCCGTTCCGATCTTAATCCACTGCTGACCCTTTGTTACGCCTGGACGGTCGCCCGTTAAAGCAATCGCTCGTCCAGCCAGCTTATTGATCAACGTAGACTTTCCAACGTTCGGTATGCCGACGATAAGCCCGCGAATTGCGCGCGGATTTATTCCTTTGGCGATTTGACGCGCTATTTTGTCATGCAAAATCTGCTTCGCCTTTAGCGGAACCTCATTGACGCGAGTTCCCGTCGAGGAATCGATTGCAATCGATTCATGGCCCTCGCTCCTGAAATAAGCCATCCATTGCTCGGTTGTCTTCGGATCAGCCAAATCGGATTTGTTCAAGACGATCAGTCTTGGCTTGCCGTTTAAAATTTCCTCAATCATCGGATTGCGGCTCGAAAGCGGTACCCGAGCATCCAATAGTTCGATGGCAAGATCGATTAGTTTGAGCTTGTCTTGTATTTGCCGCTTCGCCCGGGTCATATGACCCGGAAACCATTGAATGGCCATTTACTCACCTCATTTTGTCCAGTGCTTAATAATATCTAGCTTGTCCAGCGGCCAAAAAATAATATCAGCCCGCCCAACTATTTCTTTATCCGTTACAAAGCCGATTATTCGGCTGTCCGTGCTGTCGCTGCGATTGTCGCCAAGAGCAAATATCATGCCTTCCGGAACCGTCATTTCAGGCACTTCGGCATTCGGGAAATTTGGTCCGTCGCCATTGTACAGCTTGCCACTCGCATGTGCTTCCTCGATCGCTTCTTTAATATAAGGCTCATCGATTTTATTATCATTGATATAAAGGTCATCGCCTTCAAGTCTAATCGTATCGCCCGGTACGCCAATCACCCGTTTAATGAATTTGCGGTCTTGCTCCGGAACGTCAAATACAACTACCTCTCCAAACTTCGGATCGCGGACCTTATACAAAATTTTATTTACAATTAACCGTTCGCCCGTCTCGAAGTTAGGCAGCATAGAATCTCCGTCTACAATAAACGGTGAAAATAAAAATTGGCGAATAAGAAATACGAGAACGACCGCAATGACTAAAGCTTTGATCCATTCCACGATTTCCTTGTACGCACCACCCTGATTGCCTGAGCCGGATCCGTGGGCCACGGCACGGTCTGGTAATTTTTGCTGAAAGTCTGTATGATTTGGCGTATCTTTCAATTCATTATCATTCCCGTTGTCCAGCCCGTCATTACGCTGCTGTGAGTCCACTTTGCCCGCCTTCTTCCATATGCTGTAATATGTAAATGACCTTGAGAAAAAACGAAAAGGAGCTTGTTTGCGCAAGCCCCTCTTGTCGTTTGTTCTTAACGAATTTCTTTAATACGAGCAGCTTTTCCGCGAAGACTACGTAGGTAGTACAATTTCGCGCGACGTACTTTACCACGACGAGCCACTTCGATTTTTTCGATTTTAGGCGAGTTAAGCGGGAAAGTTCTTTCCACACCTACACCGTAGGAAATTTTACGCACTGTAAAAGTTTCGCTGATTCCACCGCCGCGACGTTTGATTACAACGCCTTCGAACAATTGGATACGCTCACGAGTTCCCTCGATAACTTTTACATGAACTTTTAGCGTGTCACCAGGACGAAAGTTCGGTAGACCTTGGCGCAGGTTTTCTTGCGCAATAGTTTGCAAAAGATTCATTTGATTCACTCCTTCCACCATAGACGTTCTTATAAGCTCACCGAGTTCCTCTGAACCGGTTCATCGCTGATAGCGGACCGTCCGACTTTACGAACAACATTAGAAATTTTACCACAGCCAGCCTAATAATACAATATGCTTTTTTTATTCACTATTCATGTATACTAAATAATGACACATACCGACAAAAAGAGGTGAATAATTTGATTCCCGATAAAAAACAATATTTTACCATAAAAAAAGGGGGGATTATTGCAGTACTTTTGTTTTTAGCCCTGTCAGTGCCTACTCGCGCAAGCGCCGAGTCTTTGGTCTTCAAGGACACAAAAGAACATTGGGCGGGCGTCTACATATCATGGGCGATTGAACAAAATCTAACGCAAGGTTATGGCGACGGCTCCTTTAAGCCTGACAAGCTTGTTAATGAAGCTGAGTTTCTAGCCATGCTGCTCCGAGCATACGGCCTTGTTACCGAATCTCCCTCAAGCAGCAGCGCATGGTTCAAGCCCTATTATGATTATGCCAATCGTCTTGGGTGGCCTGTAATCAATTCACTGCAAAATAGTGAACTTCGTCGCGGACAGGCTGCAATGCTTCTTGCTTCCGCTGCCAGCGGCAAAGCCTATACAGAGCAAAGCGCTGTTCAATGGCTGCTGAATGAGAAAATATCCAATGGCCGTACATCCGCAACCGTAAGCGGCTTTATCCCGGACGGCAAGCTTACCCGTGCAGAGGCGCTAACCTTCTTCTACAATCTCAAGCAGCATTCAAGCACTCTATCTAAAGCGAAAATTCCGAAATTGGTTAACTCGCTTGGAGGAATTGCTCTAAACGACACGCTTCAGCAGCTCCAAAAGACACATGGAAAACTTGCACGTATCGATGCTAGCGAATATGGTTTTTCTTGGCATGTCTACAACAGCAACTACAAGCATTACATGATGTTTGGCGTTCAAAATGATCGTATTACGGCGCTCTTCGCAAATGACGGCGACAGCTGGGCGAGCTCGGACGGAATTCATATCGGTCAATCAATTACAGAGGCAAAGAAGCTTGTTAGTCAAGCTGTAAACGCCGAGACGAATGAGAACTATTATGCCTTTACAACCGGCAGCGAACGTACGACCCTTTTCATCGACCGACAAGACGGAAACAAAATTGCCGGCATGTTGCGTATGAATCTGGCCGTTTCCAATCCAATAAAAGCATCCTATACGAGCAAGCTTGCAGCCGCGTTTGAATTGCAGCTATTTGATCTGGCAAATGCGGAACGTGCTGTACGCGGCATCCCAATCCTTGAGTGGGACAAGCTCGCTGCCGCCTCTGCTAATAGCCATAGCGGCGATATGAGTAAGCGAAGCTTTTTTAATCACACAAATCCGGATGGCTCTTCTCCCTTTGATCGCATGAAGGCGAAGGGTGTCAAATACCACTCCGCAGCAGAGAATATCGCCGCCGGGTACCAAGACAGCATCTTTACACACTACGGATGGATTAATTCCAAAGATGGGCATCGCGAAACACTGCTCGACAGCAAGCTTACCAAGCTTGGCACAGGCGTTGCCGTTGGAGGAAGCTATAATGTCTATTATACCCAAAATTTTTATACGCCATAATCTCACTCAACTATATATAGAAAGCCGCAACGGAATCCGTTGCGGCTTTGTTTCTTTCTTAGGCTGCTCTTATTTGCCAGCTTTGTTAGGCTCCTGCTTCAGCTGTGCAGCGATCCACTTCCGTTCCTTATCTGTAAGCGCTGCGCTTCTCAGCAGGTCAGGACGGCGCTGCAGCGTCCGCAGCAGCGATTGCTCGCGCCGCCACACCTCAATATTCGCATGGTGGCCGGAAATAAGGACATCCGGAACCGGCCAGCCGCGAAACTCAGCAGGTCGCGTATAATGCGGATGCTCGAGCAAGCCCGTGCTGTAAGAGTCTGTTACAGCAGAAGTCTCGTTGCCTAACACGCCCGGAAGCAATCTCACCACGCTGTCGATAAGCACCATTGCCGGAATTTCGCCGCCAGTTAGAACATAATCGCCGATGGAAAGCTCGTCCGTTACGAGATGCTCGCGGATTCGCTCGTCATAGCCTTCATAATGTCCGCATATGAGAACCAGATGCTTCTCCTTTGCAAGCTCCTCCGCCTTCTGCTGCGTAAACTGAGCACCCTGCGGGCACAGCAAGATGACGCGCGGCTTCATGTTGTCATCCAGCTTTAGATCTTCAACAGCTGCAAAAACCGGCTCTGGTTTGAGCACCATGCCGCCTCCGCCTCCGTATGGATAATCGTCCACCGTATTATGCTTATTGCCCGAATAAGCTCTAAAGTTGATCGCTTGAGGGGTAACGATCCCTTTCTCCTTCGCTTTCCCTAAAATACTGGCATTAAACACACCGTCAAACATTTCAGGAAACAGCGTTAACACATCTATTTTCATCGGTTAAATCAATCCTTCCATCAACCGGACCGTTACGATTTTCTCTATCGTATTGACGCTGATCAGGACATCATCGATAACAGGCAATAGCAGCTGCTTGCCAGAGCCTTTCGGACGATCAACCACCCATACATCATTTGCGCCGGGACTTAATATTTCCGAAATGGTGCCCAGCTCTTCGCCTTCTTCTGTAACGACTCGGCAGCTAATGATTTCGTGGTAATAATACTCGCCTTCGTCTAGATCAACCAAATTGGCTTCGGACACCTTGAGCACCCAGCCCTTATATTTCTCTACCTGATTAATATCAGTGAAGCCTTCAAGCTTCAGTATGTATACGTTTTTGTTCTCACGAGCGCTAACGACCTTCACTTCAAGCTTTGCTCCGCTTTCCTCGTTCAGCATGAGCAGCTTGCTTCCGGCTGCGAATCGAACATCCGCAAAATCCGTTTGCGATAGTATTTTCAGCTCTCCGCGAATACCGTGAGTATTAACAACCTTCCCGACTGTAAACCATTTTTCGCTCATTACAACCAGCCCTTCATATGTGTATCTTCCTATTATACATGCAAAAACGGCATCGTTCCACGTTGGAGAACGAAGCCGTTTGGATATGCGCAGTGTCTTGAAATAGCTGCCTATTAAAAAAAAGGCTAGGACATGCATCCTAACCTTCTCTCTTCCAATACGTGCATCATGACATAATGTCGACGATGACGCGCTTTTGCGATTTGACGGAAGCAGATGTCACTACCGTACGCATCGCTTTCGCAATGCGTCCCTGTTTACCGATGATTTTACCGATATCCTCGGGGTGAACCGAAAGCTCGTATATCGTGCCACGGTCATCATCCCTCACATTGATTTGCACCTGTTCAGGATGATCAACCAATGCCTTCGCTATGACAAGAATCAATTCTTTCATCTCAAGGCCCTCCGCTGTTCAACAGTTATTTCTGTTGCTTAAGCTCATGGAACTTTTTAAGAACACCAGCTTTGGAAAGCAAGTCACGAACTGTATCAGAAGCTTGCGCTCCTGTTTGCAGCCATTTCAACGCTTTCTCTTCATCGATCTTAACTTGAGCCGGTTGTGCAACCGGGTTATAAGTGCCGATCTCTTCGATAAAACGTCCGTCACGCGGCGAACGGGAATCCGATACTACTACGCGGTAGAATGGAGCTTTGTGAGCACCAATTCTTTTCAAACGAATACGTACTGCCATGAAAATTCACCTCCTTCAAAGAGTAAACTGCGATTAAAACGGGAACTTCATATTTTTGCCGAGCATGCCCTTCAGGCCTTTCTTGCCGCCCTTCGGTCCTTTCGGCCCCATCATTGATGAGAATTGCTTCATCATTTTCTTCATGTCGTCAAACTGCTTAATGAGGCGGTTAACCTCTACGATCGTCGTGCCGCTGCCAGCAGCTACACGTTTGCGACGGCTGTGATTAAGCAGCTCGGGCTTTTGCTTCTCCTCTTTCGTCATGGAGCGGACAATCGCCTCGACTCGGCCGATTTGCTTCTCATCGACCTTCATATCCTTCATGCCCTTCATCTTGTTCATGCCGGGCAGCATATCCATAATTTGATCGAGCGGACCAAGGTTGCGAACCTGCTCCATCTGCTCAAGGAAATCATCGAACGTAAATTCTGCTGTACGCATTTTACGTTCCATTTCCTTCGCTTTCTCCGCATCGATGTTCGACTGCGCCTTCTCGATCAGAGAGAGCATATCGCCCATGCCGAGAATTCGGGAAGCCATACGCTCCGGATGGAACGGCTCCAAGGAGTCGATCTTCTCACCCATCGCCGCGAATTTAATCGGGCAGCCTGTTACAGCCTTAACCGAAAGCGCCGCGCCGCCGCGGGTATCGCCATCAAGCTTCGTCAGTACAACGCCCGTTAGAGCGAGCTGTTCGTGGAAGCTTTGGGCTACGTTAACCGCATCCTGCCCAGTCATTGCATCAACGACGAGCAGCACTTCGTCCGGCTTCGTAACTTGATGAATTTGCTTGAGCTCTTCCATCAGCTCTTCGTCGATGTGCAAGCGCCCCGCGGTATCGATAATGACATAATCATTGCCGTTCTCTTTGGCATGCTGGAGTCCAGCGCGCGCAATCTCTACAGGCGATGTCTGATCGCCCAAGGAAAAGACCGGCGCATTGATTTGCTCACCGAGTACCTGAAGCTGCTTGATCGCAGCGGGACGATAAATATCACACGCGATAAGAAGCGGTTTATTGTTGCTCTTCTGAAGCAGCTTAGCCAGCTTGCCTGTCGTCGTTGTCTTACCGGCACCCTGCAAGCCCGCCATCATAATGACTGTTGGCGGCTTGTTCGCCTTCACCAGCTTGCTCTGCGTGCCGCCCATAAGCTCGGTCAGCTCTTTATTTACGATATCGATGACGACCATGCCGGGTGTAAAGCTCTTTGAAACATCGAGGCCGATTGCCCGTTCCTTCACTTTCGCGATAAAGTCCTTCACGACCTTGAAGTTAACGTCCGCCTCGAGAAGCGCCAATCGCACCTCGCGCATTGCTTCGCTAACATCTTCCTCGGAAACCTTGCCTTTGCCCCTCAGCTTGCTGAACACATTTTGAAGCCGACTTGATAAGCTCTCAAATGCTGCCATGTACCGTCACCTCCATTCATTTTATTTAATCGGTTCATTGAAATTGTGCGATCACACTCATGAGCGCCTGCCTGTCTTGCTCGGCAATCGATAGCTCATTTACGCTGTTCACGAGCTGCACAGTTAATTGTTGGAAAGATTCATGCCGTACAAGCAAGCCTAGCTTGCTTTCATAGCTTTCAAGCATCTGCTCGGCACGCTTGATATGCTCATATACCGCTTGCCGGCTAATGCCGAACTCGGCTGAGATCTCCCCAAGGGAGAAATCATCGTGAAAATAATATTTGAGAAACGTCCGCTGCTTCTCAGTCAAGAGCGGCTCGTAAAAGTCGAACAACAAGTTTATACGGGTCGTTTTGGATAAGGCATCTGGTTCATTTGCTTTCATCCCGTCAGCCCCTCCTGTTATTAAGCTTGTGTCACCGACAAGGTAAACACCTTTACACCTGACAACGTTTATTATCATACATGACGCCATAGGCAGCTGTCAAGCATTTCCCCTTGTCACCCTTACAAGCAGCTCCGACTGCCGCTTAATCTGACTCAAACACAGCTTATTCCGCCGTTTTTTCCTCATCCTGCGTTTCCTCGCGCTGGATTAATCCAGCGAACAGCGCATGAATGAATTGCTCCGAATCAAACTGCTGCAGATCGCCCATCTTCTCGCCAAGACCAACAAGCTTAACAGGCAAGCTGAGCTCATTGCGAATCGCGATGACGATGCCGCCCTTAGCCGTTCCATCCAGCTTCGTCAGCACTAGGCCGGTAACGCCGCTCTTCTCGCCGAACAGCTTCGCTTGGCTAAGCGCGTTTTGACCTGTCGTTGCATCAAGCACTAGCAATACCTCATGCGGAGCATCCGGCAGCTCGCGCTGAATGACGCGGAAAATTTTGTTCAGCTCTTCCATTAGATTCGTTTTATTTTGCAGTCTTCCAGCCGTATCGCATAGAAGAACATCTACGCCGCGCTGCTTAGCAGCTTGAACGGCATCGAACATAACGGCTGCCGGATCTGATCCCGACTGCTGCTTGATCACATCAACGCCTACGCGCTGGCCCCATACCTCAAGCTGCTCGATCGCCCCTGCTCGAAACGTATCGCCAGCTGCCATCAGCACGCTTTTGCCTTCGCTTTTGAACTTATGCGCAAGCTTTCCGATTGTTGTCGTTTTGCCGACGCCGTTAACGCCCACGAACAAAATAACAGTAATCCCGCTTGGCGCCATGCGCAAACCGGATTCATCGTCACTCTTCATAAGCTGAATAAGCTTCTCGGATAAGACAGGCTGCAAATCTGCAGCATCCTCGATCTTGCGCTTCTTCACCTCGACGCGCAGCTCGTCAATCAGATGCATGACGGTGTTAACGCCAACGTCCGCGCCAATTAGAATTTCCTCAAGCTCCTCATAAAATTGCTCATCGATTTTCTTCCGGCGAGTAATTAGCTCCTCGACCTTCTCTACGAACGCCGTACGCGTCTTCGACAAGCCCTCTTTGAAAATATTCGTCACTGCTTCGGTTTTCGTTGCAATGCTTTCCTTCAGCTTCTTAAAAAAACTCATCGTTTCAACTCCCTATCCTCACATTGCCGGTCTGTCTTTATTTATGCGGATACCGGCTCTTCCTCATCCTCTAAGCGTACGGATACCAGCTTCGATACCCCGCCTTCCTCCATCGTAACGCCGTACAGAACGTCTGCTTCTTCCATCGTACCTTTGCGATGCGTAACGACGATAAACTGCGTCAGCTCCGAGAATTCGCGCAAATATTGAGCGAAACGCGATACGTTTGCCTCATCCAGCGCAGCTTCAACCTCATCGAGCACACAGAATGGAACGGGCTTCACCTGCAATATCGCAAACAGCAATGCGATTGCCGTGAGCGCGCGCTCTCCGCCTGAGAGCAGCTGCAGGTTTTGCAGCTTTTTGCCTGGCGGCTGCGCAACGATGTCTATACCTGTATCCAGCACGCGATCCGGCTCAACGAGCACAAGATCAGCCCTGCCTCCGCCGAACAGCTTCGCGAATACGACGACAAAATGGCCGCGAATCGCTTCAAACGTCGTTTTAAACCGCTTCGACATCTCATCGTCCATCTCACGGATGACCTGGTACAGCGTTGTCTTCGCTTCAATCAGATCATTTTTCTGCTCCGATAAAAACTCAAACCGTTCGCTGACCCGCTCATATTCCTCGATAGCGCCAAGATTAACCTCGCCGAGCGACGTAATTTGGCGCTTAATGTCTCGAACCTCGTTCTGCGTTCCAAGAACATCCTCCGGAACGGGATACTGCTCCTTGGCCAGCTCATAGCTCAGCTCGTATTCCTCGCTAAGCTTGCGAAGCAAATTGTCGAGCTCAACGTCCAGACGGTTAGCAGCGATTTCGGTTTGCCTCATTTGCTCCTCGACTTGTCTTAGCTGAGCGCGCTGCTCCTTCGTCTCACTCTCGCCCAAATCGAGCTCGGCAATGCGCTGTGCACGCGCGGATCGCTTCAGATCCGTCTGCTCCGCGCATTGCTGCTTCTTAATGCGGAGGTGATTGAGCTGCTCGATTTGCTGAACCGTCTCATTCGCATGTCTTGCAATCTCTTCCTCTTGCTGGACAGATAATGAGCGCAGCCCTTCCAGCTCCTGCTTCGCCCTTTGAATATCAGCGCGAACCCGCGCCGATTGGTCCTCGAACGATTGCTTTTCCTGATCCGTCTTAGCTGCTGCGATCTTAATATCGGTAAGCTGGCCCTGCAGCTCTTCCTTAGCGGATTCGCTCGCTTTGCGGCGTTCCTCCGCCATGCGAATCGCTTCCTGCAGCCTTGCTTCGTCTACCACAAGCTGCTCTAGCCGAAGCTCTGCCGCCGCAGCCGCAGCCTGAACATCCTTTTGCTCGGATAAATGCGTATTGCGGTCCGCCGAATATAGCTGCCGCTGCTCATCCAAATGCTTCGCTTCATTGTGAAGCTGCTGCAGCTCGGCTCTGATTTGCTGCTCTTCAATGCGGCTTTTCTCGCCTTCAGCGCGAAGCTCCTCAATGTTATGCGTGCGTATCGAATGCTCCTTGCGCAAATCGCTTAGCTTGCTGCGCAGCTGCTCAACCATGCTGCTGGAATCAGCAATTTCTTTATCCAGCGAGTCGATCTGACGTTGACGTCCAAGCAAGCTGGCGCCCTTCTTCTGCAAGCTGCCGCCCGTCATCGATCCGCCCGCATTGACGATATCGCCCTCAAGCGTGACGACACGGTAGCGGTATTGGCATTTCGATGCGATGCGATTCGCTTGCTCAAGCGTTTCTGCAAGCAAAACGTTGCCAAGCAAATTGTTGACGATTGCAGAATAACGTGAATCCGAGCTGACCAGATCAGCCGCAACGCCGACGAAGCCTTCAATAGACTCCGCAGTCCGCTTGTCATGCTCAGGCACTTGTCTCCCACGAATGACATCGAGTGGCAGGAAGGTTGCCCGTCCAAGCTGGCGCTGCTTCAGGAAGGCGATCGCGGTACGGGCCGTTTTCTCATCCTCCATGACGATATGCTGCAAAGCGCCGCCGAGCGCAGTCTCAACAGCTGTCTCAATCCGTTCTGGCACTCGCACAAGCTCTGCTACTGCCCCATGGACGCCGCTGATGCCTCCGTTGCCGCGCCTTGAAGCTTTGAGCACCTCTTTAACGCCTTGCATGAATCCATCCAGCGCATCCTGCATTTCCTTCATCGTATCGCGCCTCGAAACATGGCTGTCGAGCTTTTGCTCCCACTTCCGAATCGCTAGCGTAACCTCTTCCAGGCTTTGCGAAATCGCTCTCGTTTGCTCGGATTCGGCAAGCGTCTTGCTCCTTGCCTGTTCAAGCCGCGCAAGCGTAGACTCAAGCGCCTCCGCTAGCTCCGAGCGTCTCTCATCCAGTCGCTCCTGCTGCTCCAGCCACTTTGTCTCATCCTCGCTAATTCGCACCATACGCCGCTGCAGTGTTTCCTGCTGCTGTGCCGCGTACCTGATTTCATTGCGATGCTGAGCCATTGCGCTGAGTACCTCGAGCAGCTCGCTCTTAAGCGTCTCCTCTGCATCAGCAACCGCTCCGCCTGCAACGCCGAGCAAGCGAGCTTCCTCTTTGGAGATTTTCGCGCGAAGATCGGCAAGCTGCAATTGAAGCGCAGCTGCACGGCTGCGGAATTCCGCTTCCTCCTGCGTCATCGTGCCAATTCTGGCATCCTGCGCCGCTATGGATTCTTCCAACTGCCGCTTATTCTGCTCCAAATTACGCTTGCGTTCTTTCAAAACCTCGCCGTAGCCTTCGCATTTCTCAAAATCCTCGCTAATCTGCAGCATCGCTTCATGAAGCTGATCCAGCGCCTGCTCAAGCTCCCGCAGCTGCTGGCGATCCTTCTCCAAATGCGCATCATGCTTGCTGACAACAGTGGATAACTGAAGCTGCTCCTGTGTCAAGCGCTCCAGCTTGCTGTTCGCTTCCGTCCATGTCCCGTGGATTTGTTCTATGTTATGTACGTACATGGATATTTCTTTTGTTTTGAGCTGCTCCTTAAGCGCCTTGAAATGAATGGCTTTCTCGGACTGCTTGCGCAGCGGGCCAACCTGATCCTCAAGCTCTGTAACAAGATCATGTATGCGGAGCAAATTCGTCTCGGTTTCATCGAGCTTCCTCTGCGCCTCGCGCTTGCGCGACTTGTATTTGACGATGCCTGAGGCTTCCTCAAAAATACCGCGGCGGTCCTCCGAGCGCGTGCTCAAAATCTCTTCAATCCGGCCTTGTCCAATGATGGAATAAGCCTCTTTACCGATACCGGTATCCATGAATAGCTCGGTAATATCTTTTAGCCTGCATGGCTGCTTGTTTATCAAATATTCGCTATCGCCGCTCCGGTGTACGCGCCGCGTTACGGTTACCTCATTGTATTCGAGAGGAAGCGCACCGTCTGCGTTGTCGAGGGTAAGCGAAACTTCGCTGTAATTAACAGCTTTGCGAGCGTCGCTGCCGGCAAAAATAATATCTTCCATCTTGCCGCCGCGCAAGCTTTTCGCGCTTTGCTCCCCCAGCACCCATCGTATGCCGTCCGAAATGTTGCTTTTACCGCTGCCGTTTGGCCCTACCACCACAGTGATACCGGTAACAAACTCCATTTCCGTTCGATCGGCGAAAGACTTAAAGCCTGATAATTCAATCCGTTTCAGAAACATGTCTTGGTTTTCACCTCACCCCTCATTGTACCACAATTTCTAGGCCTTGATAACCATTACAGCGGTTAAAAACAACCCCCGCCCAATCGACTTTCGTTGTTTTTCGCAATATTTGTTCTTTAAAAAAAGAGAGAGCGTCCGGAGGCCAATTGGCCTGTCCTGGACACTCTCTTCGCTGACTAAACTTGCTCTTGCGATAGCGTACGCCATGCTTCAGCCGCAGCACGCTGCTCCGCTTCCTTCTTCGTTCTCCCGCTTCCAACGCCAAAGCGTTCTTCCCCGAGATATACCTCAACGACAAATTCACGGTCATGCGCAGGTCCGCGTTCCTCAATTATGCGATATTCAACAGCGCCAAGCCCATGATGCTGCGAGCGCTCCTGCAGCTTCGACTTGGAATCCTTTACGAGCAGGCCGTAATCGTTAGATTCAACGAATGGAAACATATGCTCATTCAGAAATGCTCTCGTTTGCTCTATGCCCGCATCAAGGAAGATCGCGCCGACAAAAGACTCAAACAAGTCTGCAAGCAGCGCCTGGCGCTGCCTGCCTCCCAGCTGTTCTTCACCGCGGCCTAGAAGCACGTGAGAGCCGAGTTCTAAACGATCCGCGAATTGTGCCAAGGATGGCTCGCAGACGATCGATGCACGCATTCTCGTCAGCTCGCCTTCTGGACGCTGCGGATAAGATGCAAACAAATATTCCGACACAAGCAGCTGCAGAACAGCATCTCCCAGAAACTCCAAACGCTCATTGTCCTGAGCAGACCCGCGCTTATGTTCATTCACATAAGAGGTGTGGGTAAAGGCCTGTCTCAGCAGCTTCGTCCGCTTAAAACTGAGCTGCAGCCGCTGCTGCAGTTCATAAAAGGAATCACGCTTCATAAACTTTCATCACGATCGAGGCATTGTGGCCGCCGAAGCCAAATGAGTTAGACAATGCTGTCTTCACATTCGCTTCACGCGGTTTGTTCGGAACGTAATCAAGGTCGCATTCTGGATCTTGGTTGTCCAAATTAATGGTCGGAGCTATGATGCCGTTTTTGAGCGTAAGGCCTAGAATAACAGCTTCAACCCCGCCGGCAGCACCAAGCAAATGACCTGTCATCGATTTTGTCGAGCTCACCGCTACTTTATATGCATGATCGCCAAACGCTTTCTTGATTGCCTTCGTTTCCGAACGGTCGCCGACCGGAGTCGATGTGCCATGCGCATTGATATAATCGATCTCTGAAGGCTCGATGCCAGCATCCTTTAGGGCCTTCACCATGCAGCGAGCTGCGCCATCAGGATCAGGCTCAGTCATATGATGTGCGTCGCCGCTCATGCCGTAGCCAATGACCTCTGCATAAATTTTTGCTCCGCGTGCTTGCGCATGCTCAAGCGATTCCAGAACCAACACGCCAGCGCCTTCTCCCATAATGAAGCCATCGCGGTCCGTATCGAACGGACGACTTGCTTTTTCCGGCTCGTCATTGCGAACAGACATCGCGCGCATCGAGCAAAAGCCCGCCATACCCGTCGGTCTAATCGTCGCTTCCGCACCGCCTGCGATCATCACGTCGGCATCGCCTCGCTGAATCAGCTTGAACGAATCGCCAATCGAATGCGTTCCTGTTGCACAAGCCGTAACTGCCGTGCTGTTCGGGCCTTTTGCGCCGGTTAGCATCGATACTTGGCCTGATGCCATGTTTGCGATCATCATAGGAATAAAGAACGGGCTGACGCGCTTAGGACCCTTCTCCAGCAAAATGTTGTGCTGGTCTTCCCATGTGCCAAGTCCGCCGATACCGGATCCAACCATAACGCCAACGCGCTCAGCGTCTGCATTTTGACCAATTTGCAAATCTGCATCCTTTACCGCCAGTTGACTAGCTACAGCTGCAAATTGTACGAAGCGGTCCATTCTGCGTGCTTCTTTTTTATCCAAACCATAATCTTCGGGATTAAAATTTTTTATTTCAGCGGCAATACGTGTTGGGTATTCTGAGAAATCGAAAGCCTCAACAACCGATACCCCGGATTTTCCTTCAAGCAGGTTACCCCAGAATTGCTCCAAATCGGAACCGAGCGAAGTCATAACCCCCATGCCCGTAACGACAACTCTTTGTTTCATTCGATTCACCTCTATGTCCTGCAATATAGATGTGCAAGCTGCATCATCTTGTCAAATATTAGTCGATGTTAAAGTGATGCGTATACCCTGCTTATATTTCTCGGTAAATCCAAGCTATGCCGTTCGTGAACGGAGTGAGCCTTTACGCTCGAAATATAAGGAGGTATAAAGTCGTTGCGTATATCAAGCTATAACGAGGTGCATAATCGTAAATATTGGAGATCACCTAGATGGAGAGAAGTCCCGTTTGTCATAAACGGGACTTGTCCATTTTACGTATGAGATTGTATGTATTTAACTACTTCTCCCACAGTGGTGATTGTCTCAGCATCTTCATCTGAAATTTCCATATCAAACTCGTCTTCTAGCTCCATGACCAATTCAACGACATCAAGAGAGTCAGCGCCGAGGTCATCTTTAAATGAAGCTTCTAGTGTAACTTCCGCTTCGTCTACGCCTAGTCGGTCGATGACGATACGTTTTACGCGATCTACTACTTCGGACATCCGGTTCACCTCCTCCATGGTATTATACGAGAATTAAAGATAAAATGCCATACGTAACCGTCTTAATTCCATTTAACAGAATTATTTGGTGCTACATATACATGCCGCCGTCCACATGAATCGTCTGTCCAGTCATATAGGCTGAAGCATCTGAAGCAAGAAAACGGACCGCATTTGCGATGTCGCTCGGATCGCCGAGACGGGCAAGCGGAATTTGGCCGGACAAAGATTGGCGCATTTCTTCCGGAAGCTTATCCGTCATTTCGGTCTGAATAAATCCAGGGGCTACGCAGTTAACGGTAATGCCGCGTGAAGCAAGCTCGCGGGCACTAGCCTTCGTCAGGCCAATTACGCCAGCTTTCGCTGCAACATAGTTGGCTTGCCCCGGATTTCCGAGCACACCAACAACTGAAGAAATGTTAATGATGCGGCCGGAACGCTGCTTCATCATCGAACGAGTAACCGCCTTAATGCCATTGAAAACGCCCTTGAGGTTCGTCTCAATGACTTGGTCGAACTCGTCCTCCTTCATCCGCATGATTAAATTATCTCTAGTAATACCCGCATTATTCACCAAAATGTCTACAGCTCCGAATTGCTCGATGACTTCCTTGACCATCGCTTCAAACTCGTCCACTTTGCCGACATTAGCTTTGATGACTAATGCGCGTCTACCAAGCGCTTCAACGGCTTGTGCCGTTTCTGCTGCCGCAGCCTCGCTGCCGGAGTAGTTAATCGCTACATCTGCGCCTGCCTCGGCAAGTGCAATTGCAATCGATCTGCCTATTCCGCGCGACGCTCCGGTTACGAGCGCTTTCTTCCCTTCCAAGCTGGCAAACATGCTATCCCCTCCACCCTAATGATCAATCTTCTACAGCGCTTCAAGCGCAGAGATGCTGTTTATCGAAATGACACGAACGTTTTTGTCGATCTTCTTGATCAAGCCGGCAAGCACCGTGCCTGATCCGATTTCTACAAACGTGTCTACGCCTTGCAGAATCAAATAACGCACGCTATCTTCCCAAAGCACGGGTGAATAAACCTGCTCTACGAGCAATGAGCGAATCTCATCTGCTGCAGTAGCTGCATTTGCTGTTACATTAGCTACAACAGGAACAGACGCATTCTTCATATCAATAGTTGCGAGCGTCTCTTGAAGATTAGCCGCAGCAGGCTTCATCAGCGAAGAGTGGAATGGACCGCTTACTTCAAGCGGAAGTACCCGCTTCGCTCCAGCTTCCTCCTTGCCGCGCTCTACAACCGCTTGAACGCCTGCAGCCGTGCCTGAGACTACGATTTGACCAGGGCAGTTCACATTGGCCAGCTCGACAGCAGATCCTTCAGCTGTAATAGCCGCACAAAGCGCTGCGAGCGTTTCGCGCTCCGCGCCAAGCACTGCCGCCATTGCGCCAAGGCCGCTCGGAACGGCTTGCTCCATAAATTGTCCGCGCGCGCGAACCGTACGGACCGCGTCCTCGAAAGACAATACGCCAGCTGCGACAAGCGCGCTGTATTCGCCCAAGCTGTGGCCCGCAACATAATCAGGCTTCAAGCCGCGTCCCGCAAGCGCCTCAAGAAGGGCAACGCTGACGGTAAGCAATGCAGGCTGGGTGTTGGCTGTCTGTTTAAGCGCCTCATCGGGTCCTTCAAATATAATGCTGCTTAGGGAGAAGCCAAGCGCTTCATCCGCTTGCTCAAAGATCGACCTTGAACGATCAAAAGCCTCATACACATCTTTGCCCATCCCGACTGCCTGAGCGCCTTGTCCTGGAAAAACAAATGCTGTTTTACTCAAAGTGTTTCCCCCTTGCGCATGTCAATAGCTTGTACCACTAAAGTGGCAACCGAGCTTGTCAGCGCGTTGTAATGTAAGCCGATCGTAAGAGGAAAGCTTACCACGGCTTATTTTATAGAGATAAGCTGCGTAAGTACAAATACTACCAAACCAGCACCGAAGCGCCCCAAGTCAAGCCGCCGCCAAAACCAACGAGCACCAGCTTGTCTCCTTCATTCAAACGGCCCTGCTCCACCGCTTCGGCAAGCGCAACCGGAATGGAAGCCGAGGACATGTTGCCATACTTATCAAGATTAATCATCGCTTTATCCTCTGACAGATTAAGACGGTTCAAAGCAGATTGAATAATGCGGATGTTCGCTTGGTGCGGCACAAGAAGATCGATATCATCCTTCTCAAGTCCTGCCTTAAGCAGCGCTTCTTCAGCCACGCTTCCCATAATTCGAACGGCAAATTTGAAAACATCATTGCCTGCCATATGAATGTAGTGCTGCTTCGTCTGTATGCTCTCCTCCGTCGCCGGAATGCGGGAGCCTCCACCCGATACTTTCAGCAATTCTCCGCCGCTGCCGTCTGCGCCAAGCTGGAACGAACGGAAGCCGCGGCCCTCTTCAACCTGACCAAGCACTACAGCGCCGGCGCCGTCTCCAAACAAAATACATGTATTGCGGTCCGTGTAATCTGTAATGCGGGACAGCGTCTCAGCGCCTACGACAAGCACATGCTTGTACATGCCGCTGGCTACCATGCTCGATCCAGTTGCCAGTCCGTAAATAAAGCCTGAGCAAGCGGCAGAAAGATCAAATGCGGCAGCTTTTTTGGCGCCTAGCTTATCTTGAAGCAAGCATGCTGTCGATGGAAAAAACATATCGGGAGTAATCGTAGCAACAATAATAAGATCAATATCTTCCGGTGTTAATCCAGCCGCAGCAATTGCTTTAAGCGAAGCATTCAGCGCGAGGTCTGACGTTGCTTCCTGAGCGGACGCAAGGCGGCGTTCTTTGATGCCCGTGCGCGTTACGATCCACTCGTCGTTCGTTTCTACCATAGCTTCTAGCTCTTTATTTGTTAAAATGCGTTCTGGAACATATTTGCCTGTTCCGATAATGCCTACAGGATGCAAACTCATTTCGCACTCTCACTTCCCGTTTATTTCTGCTGCAATCGTTTCGATCAATTGACCTTGAATAGCGCTTCGCGCCTGCCTTACTGCGTTCTTAACGGCAAGAGCGTCCGATGAGCCGTGGCATTTGACGACGAGGCCGTTCAGGCCAAGCAATGGAGCGCCGCCATGCTCTTTATAGTCCATTCTTTTCTTCAATGAACGCAGATTCGGCATCATGATCGCCGCTGCAAGCTTTGTCAATAACGACTGACCGAAAGCATTCTTAAGCGATGTAAAAATCGTACCCGCCGCGCCTTCCATCGCTTTCAGCATAATATTGCCGGCAAAGCCGTCGCAAACAAGCACATCGCAATTGCGGTTGAGAACATCTCTAGCCTCGACATTCCCGATAAAATGAATCGGCGCCTGCTGTAGCAAAGCATATGCCGCTTTGGACATCTCGTTTCCCTTCATCGCTTCGGTACCGACGTTCAGAAGGCCAACCCTCGGCTTCTCTAGGCCGTGTACTTTAGCACGGTAGATGCTGCCCATAATCGCATATTGGAGCAAATGCTCCGGTTTTGCGTCCATGTTCGCTCCCAAATCAAGCGTCAGTATGCCGACATCGTCCATCGTTGGCATCATAGGCGCAAGCGCCGGACGCTCAATGCCATCCATTCTTCCGACAACAAGAAGTCCCGTTGCCATCAGAGCGCCTGTGTTGCCGGCAGAGAGCATCGCATCCGCTTGCTTCTCGCGAACGAGCTGCCCGGCAACAACCATGGAGGCCCCTTTCTTGCGGCGCACCGCTTTAACCGGCTCGTCATCGGCACCGATAACCTCATCCGCATGACAAATGGTTATGTTCGCAGGCTTCTGCCCCTTCATGAGCGGTTCAATGACAGACGTATCGCCGACGAGCAGCAGCTCCGTATCCGGCCACTGCGCCGCCGCCTCAAGCGCTCCCTGCACAATTAAGCTTGGAGCGTTATCCCCGCCCATAGCATCAATAGCGATCCGCACGTTCGTTGCCTCCTTCAGTATCTGTGTCTCCCGCGGACCGAAAAATTACAAAATTACCTTGGAACACCATTTCATCGCCAACATACGTAAACAGCTCTACCTTCGCCTTGCTTCTTTCGCCCGAGATAGAACGAACGTAAGCCTTGGCAATACATTTCTCCCCGAGCTTAACAGGGCGAATGAATCGGATGTCCGCTGTTACGGTTAGCGCAATTTCATCATCTATAATAGCAACTGCCAGTGAATTCGCTTGTGCAAATACGTGATGGCCCCTTGCAATTCCGGTCCTGGAGAATACATGCTCCTCGCGAATCTCGAACACCGAGATACCGCTCTTGTCCAATTCCAGATCGACGATGTCACCGATCACCTCATGCAATGGCAACGATCGAACGGAATCATAAGAACGTTCAGCCATGAGCTTAAGTCTCTCTCTAAGCTCCGGAATACCAAGCTCCATTCGGTCAAGCCGAATCGTTTGGATGCTTACTTTCAGCAGTCGCGTGAGTTCCCGATCGGTTATAAAAGGATTTTCATCAATGTGTCTGGCAAGCTGCTGATGCCGCTGCCGTTTGGGCATTCGTTCGATGTTCGGCACCACCTTTTACCGTATAGTGACATAAACGATTCTTATTGCGCCTTAGCCGTTTAAGGCACCAGTACGATTAGTATATGTATGCTGCTTGATATTATCACCTGGTACTAATAAAGTATATAAAAAAATACGCCCGAGCGCAATGTAGCTTAAGGATATAAGGCTTCTCGCGTATTCCATGATTGGAGCCTCGCCTTATTACAGCAAAAAATAGCACCTCATCACTGATGAAGTGCTATTTCTGACATCAATCCACTATTGGGAAATGATCTCTTTTGTTTTGTAATATCCACAAACTTTGCATACGTGGTGAGCCAATTTCAACTCTCCGCATTGCTCACACTTCACCATGCCCGGTACTGCAAGTTTGAAATGCGTACGACGTTTATCACGGCGAGTCTTGGATGTTCTACGCTGAGGTACTGCCATATTTAACACCTCCTTCAAAAATTCAATCAACATTACGCTTATTCCTTAAATAGATCCTTTAGCGCTGCAAAACGAACATCAATCTTCTCGTTCGAACAGCTGCATTTGTGCTCATTTAAGTTCTGTCCGCAAGTCTGACAGAGACCTTTACAGTCATTGCTACAAAGCGGTGCAAAAGGCATGAACAATTGAAGCGCTTCTTCCACATAAGGCCTCAAGTCCAGTCTTTCTCCATTCACCTCAATGAAGTCATTCTCTTCCTCTTCCATATCCTCATCGTTCTCTTCGGTATCCGAAGGCCGTTTGAATACTTCCGAGAATCGAATAACCGTATGGTCCTTCACCGGTTCGAGACAACGCGAGCAAGGAAGCTCGAGATCGATGGCAAGCTTGCCGTCGACTTCAATGAATCCTTCATGCCCAGTTACCTGAAGCGATACATGGAGCGGTCCCGTACGATAAACATCCTGGCGTCCTTTAAAAAGGTCACTGACTTCCAACTGTTCGTCGATTGTCGTTTTTAACCCTTTGGACATTGTTTCTTGAATATGAAACTGCATCAGATCACCCCAAACAAACAAAGATTATTATATCTATCAGACTACCGTTTTGTCAACATTTTCACACTGCTTTTCCATAAGTCTTTGAGCAGTCCGTGATTGAACGCCTTCTCTATGCTATAGTGAAACAACCAACATTTAACAGAGAGAGGACCCAAGTGAATGCGCACAGTCGGACTTATTGTCGAGTACAACCCGTTTCATAACGGTCATTTGTATCATTTGCAACAATCACGTAAAATAACGCAAGCTGACGCAGTCGTTGCTGTCATGAGCGGCCATTTTCTTCAGCGAGGCGAGCCTGCCCTGCTCGACAAATGGGCAAGAACGCGCATGGCGCTTGAGGGTGGCTGCGATCTCGTAATCGAGCTGCCAGTCGCTTACGCGACGCAAGCTGCCGAATGGTTCGCCTATGGCGCAGTATCGCTGCTTGAAGCGACAGGCGTCGTTGACAGCTTCTGCTTCGGAACGGAATACGGCGAGCTTGAGCCGCTGCTGCTGGCAGCCGAGATCGTTGCAAACGAGCCCCAGCCCTTCAAAGCGCTCTTGAAGCAGCAGCTTCAAACAGGCATCAGCTACCCAAGCGCTTACTCCAGCGCCATAACAGCCTATTTGTCGGAGCTAGGATATGCTTCTGCTGCTAATTTCCCGTTCTCGCTTCCTAATCATACATTAGCGCTACACTATTTGCTTGCCTTGAAACGGCTAGGCGGCAAAATGGAGCCCTTCACCATCACCCGAGAGAAAGCGCAATATAATCAGGATACGCCCACCGACAGCCTGATCGCAAGTGCGACTGCGATTCGCAAGCTGCTGCTGGAGCAGCGCTCGCTTAGGGAAGCCCGTGCTTACGTTCCTGAGACAACCTATCGCATTCTGCAGCAGGAATGGTCGGCAGGCCGCTGCCCGATCAGCTGGGAGCCGTTTACCGACGCTTTGCTGCATGCCATTGTCACTCGCTCACCGGCGGAGCTAGCACAAATCCATGAAATATCAGAGGGCTTGGAGCATCGTTTGCTGAACGCTCTTCCGAAGCTGGCGTCACGAGAGTTCGAAGACCTATTGGAAGCATTGAAAACGAAGCGCTACACGCGAACGAAGCTTCAACGCGCGCTGCTCGCCATTCTGCTTGGACATAGCAAAGCCGACCTCACACAAGAAAAGCTCGCATCGGGTGTTGAATATATAAGAGTGCTCGGTTTTACGGAAAAAGGCAAGCATTTATTGCGCCGTATGCGAAAATCCGCTTCATTGCCCGTGCTGCTAAGCGCTGCAAGGCCGCCTAAGCCTTTGCGCTTCCTAGAGCTTGACACGCAAGCAAGTAGCGTCTATATGCTCGGTGTTTCCAAGACATCTGCCCCGCAGCCGTTGTTCCGCGACTATACGGATAAACCGATTGCGCTCGAATAGGTTGCGGCCTGGAAAATTATTAGGCATTTGCAGCATGGAAGGCTTGTATTTGGTCCATCGCTTCCTGCAGCGTACCGATGCTGACTACCTTCATCGAGGTGCCTAACGCTTTTGCTTTGGCGCTTGCAGCCTCAAAATTATCGGCAGGCGCCAGAAACAGCTGAGCGCCTTCTTCGCTTGCAATTACAATTTTCTGCTTGATGCCGCCGATCGCGCCAATTTTCCCGTCAATTGTAATCGTACCTGTCGCAGCAATGCGATGGCCGCCCGATAGATCGCCTTTCGTAAGCAGATCCAATGACTGAAGAGCAAAGACAAGACCAGCCGATGGACCGCCGATATCCCCCGCTGTTATGGTAAGACGGTTATCGCGATCCGCTGGCACTAAGCTGCGCAGCTCAGTTAAGCTCTTAATGCCAAGCGCCTCCATGAGCTGCTCATCCGACATGTCTGAATGAAAAGCATTGGCCGAGAAATTTACGCTTAGCTTTTCTCCGCTGCGGTCGATGTTGATCTGGATCGGCTTATCCTTGCTGAGCGCTTGCAGCATGTCAATCATATCATCCGTGCTGTCAATCAGCTGCCCGCCAGCCATGCTTAGAAGCTTGTCTCCCGCTTGAAACGAGCCGGAATCGGCTTGATCCTTAACAACAACGTCAGACACTACTAAACCGTCCAGCTTGCTCTCATAGGGCAGGCCTGCGTAGCGGTAAGCTGCCTCGATCGCATTATTTTGCGAGCCCTCCATGATCACATTCAGACGTTCAGCATATTGCTCCTTCGAATAACCTCGCAGCACGTCCCGTTTAAGATGGACCTCCATATTTGAATTGAGCATTGACGAGAAAGCTCGTAAAAAATTCGGCTCCGTTAATTTTACCGCTGTCAGCAAAAAATAACCTTCGCCCAGACGATCGCCCTCTTCAATCGAGACCATTGACTTAACGGGTACAGCAATTCCCGGTTCATAAACGACATAAGGCGTCGGCGCATACAATAACACCCACATTAATGCCGCGGTCGATACCGCAATCATAGCCATTCTGCGCAAATCAGATCGTTGCTTTTGCATCCGCCACTCCCCTTCAAGCCCCCAATTTCTATTTCTGAAATGCCGGAAACAGCTTCTACTCATGGACATGCACTCTCATATGGTCTATCAATCGTTATGCATGCGTACTATTTAACGTATAGGATTGTCCATTTCCTCCTGGCATCAGGGCGTTTATCTAAATGACACGTTTATTCTTTTTTACCAGCGTATGAAAGGAGTTGAGCAGCACTTGGCTAAAACGGTTCTGTTAGCGTTCCTGTCCGTATTGCTTGTCGTATCTATCATCCTCCAGCCGGATGCTTCCTTTCAATCCTCCTTGCAAGGACTCACCGTGTGGTGGAACATCGTATTTCCCGGCTTGCTGCCGTTTCTCGTATTGTATGAACTCATTGCCGCCTTCGGCCTTACGAACGCCATTGGATCGCTGCTCCAGCCAGTAATGAGCAAATTGTTCAAGCTGCCCGGGGAAGCAGCGATTGCTATCGTTTTAGGCTGGATGGGAGGTTACCCTGCTGGCGCGGAAGCGGTGGCCTCTTTGCGCAAAAAAAGTCTCGTCTCAAAACAACAGGGCCAGCGATTGCTAGCCCTTGCCCACATGCCTAACCCATTGTTCATGCTCGTCGTCGTTGGCGCTGGCTTTCTGCATAAGCCTATTGTTGGTGCAATCATCGCTGCTGCTGTATGGATTTCCGCATTATGGCTGATGCTTCTAATGACACTGATCAGCCGTAAAGGGCAGGATGTAGACACGCCTGTTACGTCAGCGAACGCAAACGGTTCAGAGCAAAAGGGCGGTATGCTTCAGAGAGCTGCTGAGGCGCTTCGCATCGGCAGGGAGCAGGATGGCCGCACCTTTGGCAAGGCGCTTGGCGATTCCGTCGCAGCCAGCGTTCAAAAACTTATGATGATCGGCGGCTTTATGATTTTCGCCGCAGTTCTTGCTAAATTGTCAGAGCCGCTGCTGTCCCCGCTTCTAGCTAAAGCCGGACTCAACTTCATCAGCCAAGCCTTATTTGAAGGTCATTTAGGCGCTTACGCAGCAGCTATATGGGATGCGCCAGGAGCTGGATCGATTGGCAACGCCGCCGCGATCGCTGCCGTACTTGCATGGAGCGGTCTCAGCGGTATTTTGCAAGCGGGCTATTCGATTACTGGAACGGATCTCAAGCTGCTCCCATTCGTCGCATGGAGAATTGCTCACGCCTTGCACGCTCTCCTATTTATACTGCTGCTCTGGAAGCCGATCACCACGCTGCTGAGTCCTCTGCTTGCTCCTAGCGCCAGACCGACTTTCACAGACACGTCCAACACGCCGGATCAAGCTGTTGCCGTTGCTGTCAAAGCCGGTGATTTGCCGTTATTATGGCAGTTCTCCATATCGGCATGCGTGCTCCTGGCCCTCTTCGGACTCATCTTATCCATCATACTGCTGCCGTATCGCCGCGCTGACCGAACATTATAAGTGATAGGATAGCTTTTTAAGAAAATTCGTTTAATTTTTGGGTTTGTATTTCTCCCTTAATTGCGTCTCCACAACCGGCGGTACCAGCTCATGCACAGCCCCATGGAACTGGGCGATTTCTTTTACGATGCTGGAGCTTAAATATGAATATTTAGGGTTTGTCATCATAAACATCGTATCAATTTCATTATCGAGCAAATGGTTCGTCGAAGCGAGCTGCAGCTCGTATTCAAAATCGGTTACTGAGCGAATCCCTCTAATAATAACGTTTGCCTGCCGGGATTTCATGAAACGAACGAGCAGGTCCCTGAAGCTGTCGATCTCTACATTCGGAATATCTCGCGTAACCTCTGCAAGAAGCGCCTTGCGCTCATCAACGCTGAACAATGGATTTTTGCTTGAATTATTCAAAACGGCTACAATGAGCCGATCAAATTGCTTCGCGGATCTGCGAATAATGTCCAGATGACCATAAGTAACAGGATCAAAGGTACCTGGGTAAACGGCTACTCGCTCTTGTTTATTCGTTGACATCAGCTTCACTCCCGTCGCAGCTATCTAGGCTGTTATATTGATATATGGACACGGCGGTATCCCCGTATTTCGCATGCTTCAGCTGGTCAAAATGGTCCAGCTGCTCCGAATACAGGTGTGCGGCGTCATGCTCAATGACTATAATCGCATCCGGCTCCAGCATCTGCTTCTCAACGAGCTGTGCTATCAGACTATCCATCGTGACCATTTTGTATGGCGGGTCAAGAAAAACAAGCCGGAACTTCTGCCCCCGCTTCGCTAGCGCTTTCAATGCGCGCTCCGCATCATTCCTATAAATTTCAGCAGCACTGCCCATATTCGCCGCTTGAACATTTTGACGAATAATATCGATGCATATATTTTCCCGATCAACAAACACAGTACGCTCTATGCCTCTGCTCCAAGCTTCTATGCCCAAACCGCCTGTACCAGCAAACAGGTCCAGCGCGACTCCGCCTTCGAAGTAAGGTCCAATCATGCTGAAAATAGCTTCCTTCACCTTATCCGTTGTCGGCCTCGTGTTCATGCCAGGCACAGCCTTCAGCGTGCGGCCCTTGGCCTCGCCCGCAATGACTCTCACTGCAATTGCCCCCTTCTATCTCATTCCCGCCTATCGTACCATAGAATCCCTTTCACAATAAAGCAGCGCCTATCAAAAAATGATTGGCACGAACCAGTTCGAGCGAATGACGTAAATATTCAATTGCCTGATGATGTATATTTTCCAGCAAACCGGACATGATAAGTTCATCGGCGTCGCAAGATGTCGTAGACAACCGCGGAGAAGACTTACGTTTCCCCATAAGCTCTTCGTCCGGTTTCTCCTCTCCCATGAAAAGGGCGCTCCGAAAGGAGCGCCCGATTTTTTGTTTAAAGCCTTATATAGCAAGGGTTTTTCGCTCAAACTATTTTCTAATTTTAATAGTTGTCGCCCAATTGTTGTCCAAATTGAAAATGCATATAAATCAGAATCTGATTCCATCTCTCCGGAAAGCCATAAAAACCACAATGAATCAGTTTAATGATTTACATAAACTCGCAAACCCCTCGTGTACAAAGGGAATCGCGGGTTTTTCTTTTTACACACCACAATTGAGAATACGATAGGTTCCGATTTTTTCATTCATGTTTTTCACACGGAATTTATGTTATTAGTATTATCCTTGATTGTTGACTTCTTTCCAAAAGAAAAACCGCCCTATCATAAGGCGGTCAATTCTGAACTATCGTTGCAAATTAGCTTTACGCTTTCTTGCTTGAAAGCTCAGATATATATCCCTAATCCATTCACTACTTCATCTGTGTTGATCTAAAAGAATAGGATTACCATCAGGATCCTCAATTGTAAAACTTGCAGGGCCTTCGCTTGTTTCATCTGCTTCAGTCAGTATTTTAATTCCTTTTGCTTTAAGCTGTTTTTGAATATCTCGAATGTCTGTAGATGAATTAAGATTTTCGCCATTTTCATTCCATCCTGGATTAAAGGTCAGAATATTCTTTTCAAACATTCCTTGGAATAGGCCAATTATACAACTTTCATTCTTAATAATGAGCCAATTTTGAGTAATATCGCCTCCTAAGACTTGAAATCCTAGATTTTCGTAAAATAATTTTGATTTGTGAATGTCTTTTACACTTAAACTTACAGAGAATGCGCCCAGTTTCATAGTTCCTCCAATAAAAATTATTTTTAGAAGGTTTATTGCATAAAATATTCAACATTAATTTGATGAACACATGTTTCACCCAGTATGTATTGTAACCACGTAAACAAATATAATTATAAAAACAACCCTCAAAAGTTATTGCACTATCGATATCGATAATTGAACAAGTTTGGGGAATTAATCCCTATGTCGCAGCCCATTGAAATGATTTATTGTAGAATTCACATCCTGAACATCATTTAAATCAACTATTTTACGAAGTTTCATGCTCCAGCAATTTAAACTTAAGGAATCGCATAACATCCTACATATACGTATTGCTTCAGTTACACTACCCTCTTCTTTATAAATATTAGTTCTGATAGATAGCTCTTCAGCCTTTTCAGCTTCGCTGCCTGTATTTAGTTCAATTTCAACTTTAAACTTCCCATCATTATAGAGAAAATAACACGCATCACTAAATGAATTCCAAGATTTCAATGTTGGGTCATTCTTTATAAAAGCAGAGTTTTCGAGCAATTCTACAGCTTGGACAAAGTCAAAATTATTCTGCCCAACAAACTCCATTCCATCTTCCGTCAAGGTTGGTACATTTCCAATTGGAAATAGAATAAACTGATAATCCCCTATTGCCGTAATAATCACCACCAAAAATGGATGAAAAACACTTTTATATTGCTGATCACTAATTCAAGATAATTTCCACGTTATCCTGCACGTTAATAAAAAATCAATTTTAGGGGTTTGAATGTTTCTTCTATCAAGTACCACTTGGCAGAACATTCATAATATCCAAATATGGCACCTTTGTTGTGATCCCTTGATGTTCAATAAGCACCATCTTCGTTCGTGAGTCCATCTTCGTTATCTTCCCCCTAACAGGGAGATCCCAATTCCAAACAATTAGACTAAGTTCTAATTCTTCCTGTTGGGCTTCAATCAGGCGCTCACCTAATTCCTCTAATTCAAATTCATCCCTCGTCGGCCGCTTGGGTCCCTTTGCCAAATTAATACCCTCCAATCCTTAAGTTACTTATCATCAAGCATGCTGTTTAATCAACTCCACATCAACTATGTTCTCCATGTTAAAAATGCGTGGTGCATTCGCACTAAGGCAGAAAGCTCTAACCTTACCATTTCGGACGGATAGCACTTGAATAATTCGAAAGGAGATATTTCGTTTACGGTCATTGTAAATAATTTGTACTGTCCGGCCGATATGGTTTTCGATCATGCTCTTCACTCCAATGCGAATGTTTGTTCTTATTTTATTACAAACATACGTTCGATTTCAAGATAAAAATAAAACTCCAGTATTATCAACCGGAGCTATCATCAACATATTAAAGTCTTTCTGTGCTGATTGAAAAGTTGGAGCTAATTATTTAAAACACAAATTCGCCTCCTAAATTAATCTTCATCGTATGTTGTCATTTCCATCGTTTTTTTTGCGATGTCAAACCCATAACCCCTACCCATCAAAAATTGAATACATTTTTGTTTCCACTCTCGTTCCGATTTTGTCTTTCTTTTATAGGTTTCGATTTTACTTTTGAGCGCTTTGGCGGCAGACGCCAGTTCATCCGACTCTGTTATTGCACTAAGTGCCTTATCAATACTCGTTTGTTCAACCCCTTTTTGTTTTAATTTTTGAGCAATCATTCGTTTCCCATTCTTCTTTAGGTTCGACCCGTCTTTTGCGAACTTACGCGCGTAATCTTCGTCATCCACGAATTTATAGTTTTTTGCCCATTCCAATGCTTTCTTAACGACAGCCTCATCAAATCCCTTTTTGGTCAATTTCTCAATTAGGATATGTTGCGTTTTATTCATCAAATAGTTCGTAATATACCCTTTCGCTTTTTCGAGCTCGTCTTCAAACAAAACAGACTCCAATTTTACGGGATCTACTTCCTGATCCACCTGAAGCTTATGTTTAGCGGCTGCATATGCAGAAACTCCCACAAGAAATTGATCATCTACATATACATTTACACGATCCTTATTTCGCTTTTGAACTTCTATACACGTGATCTTCGGCATGATTGCCTCCTGCACTATTAGGTTTTACATGGTTACATGGATGCAAAACTAATATATATTTTAAACTCTTATCATACCATGTAACTTCATGCCATATTCCTGTGTCCGTTTGATTAACAACGATAAATTAAAAAGTCCGAAAACCCATTTTCCATAGAAATGCCAATCGTCTAATCAAATCTATTAATCTTTGAATATTGTAGATTAACTTGAGAAGAGGAGATGATTTGAATGGGTTACTGTAACTGTAATAAAAGAGAGAAAGAAAAAGATGTTAAAGTTATTTTTGTTAAACCTGGCCAAAAAGTTCTTGTAATCGGCAAAAAGCAGCACCGGACATGTAAACATTATTACTAATCGATTCGTGGAGTTCTTTTTCATTCAAGCGCTCTAAATGAACAATTAATAAAGCAAGAAAAAGACCTGAATTCTCTATTTCTTAGAGGATTGAGGTCTTTTTTTTGTGCCTCGAGTTTTTTAAAGGCGTTATTCATCTTCGCTTATTTCATTTTCATTTCATCTAATCTAACCATTAGAGTCTTGAAGAGGATTGTTTTGAAGTGCCATTGCATCGGCTTGAGCCTGTTGAAGTATTTGTTGTGCCAATTGAACATCTTGCTGCTCCTGCTTCACTTGTTGTTGTGCTTGTAAGACTTGTTGAGTCTCTGTTTGCAACTGAAGCCCCGCCTCTAGCAGTTGTTGACTCTCTGCCTGTAGCAGTTGATGTGCCGCTTGAACTTCTTGTTGTGCCTGCTGTAGCTGTTGATTTTCCAGAAGATCATCCGCTAACTGTTTTTGATTTTGATTTATCATAACACGAGCCTCCCATATTTTTGTTTTAGTCCCGTATTGACCAATAATTATGGTGCTCTTAATAACATGTTTCTATGCGATAATTGAATTTCTTTTTACATTAGACTCTATTCTCACGGTACTATATAAAGTTGGCACTTATTGCACTCAAAAAATGGTCATATCATAACTATATAAAAGAGATCCTTCTTACACTCTATCTACTGACAACCCAATCGTTCATTCTTCCCATTTACATCCATCAACTTAATAATTTATACTTTATTTATAATTTGTCCTAACATTTGTAAGTCATTTGAATCCAGGGAGAGGTTTCGGTGAAAAGTCTACTTACTAGATTGTATTCGGAGTACCTGCTTATTCCCCGTTCAATACGCTTATTGCTTCTTTGGGGATGGATAGCGCTATTCTTCTACGTTGGTTTTAAATTAAGTTGGTTTATTCATTTATGACCTCATCGATCAAATTTATGCAAATAATTTACTCACATCGTATAATTGAAGGATTTATTATAATTTTGCTTTACGCCACGAAGTATAACCCAATTTTCCCCAATCTATCAATTGTCCAATCGAATCTATTAATCTGTGAATATGCTAGATTATCTTGAAACGCAGGAGGTGATTAGAATGGGATATGGAAACTGCTGGAAAAAAGACAAAGAGAAAGACGTTAAAGTTGTATTTGTAAAACCTGGTCAAAAAGTTCTTGTTATCGGCAAAAAAAAGCATCATCGCACATGTAAACCGTGTAAACATTTCGGCTACTAATCAATATGGAGCGCTTGGTTCCCAAGCGCTCTTACATACTTATCTAAGGAAGAGGGTAACCTCTTCTTTTTTCATGAAGAAAATATCTCTTTGACTCATAAGAACTGCATAATACCCAATTTCCTCCAAAAAACCAAATGTCCAATCAAATCTATCATTTATGAATATAATATATTATCTTGATAAGAGGAGTTGATTTGAATGGGTTACGGAAGCTGCTGGAAAAAAGACAAAGAGAAAGACGTTAAAGTTGTATTTGTAAAACCTGGTCAAAAAGTTCTTGTTATCGGCAAAAAAAAGCATCATCGCACATGTAAACCGTGTAAACATTTCGGCTACTAATCAATATGGAGCGCTTGGTTCCCAAGCGCTCTTACATACGCTTATACATTCTGATTTAGGATTCCGCTGAGCTCCAAAGACGATGATGAATATGAAAATTATTTTGAAGCACAATAAGATGTCTTGCCAAACAAAACCAAAAGGAGTGCTGTTTATGCGCGAAGGTTTGATACCTGCCGTTCTTGGAACTGTAGTTTCTGCTTCTGGTGCAAAAATGCTGAATAGCAAGTACAAACTTGTTGGTGTCGGTGTCCTTGGCTTTGGTCTTGCCCACATTATTCTTGGAGCGATCGATTTGGTTGAACATCGGTAAATTTGGCGAGATAAACGGGGAGGCTTTCTTTGCCTCCCTCCTTCCACGTCTTATAAAGTCTTCATGTGAATAAATACTTCTCTTCTCTTTAAGTCTAGGCATTTGGACTTGATAAAATGCAACCGTGACAAACATCCAATCACTAAACAGCCGCCACGCATAACTTACAGGGTACTTAAGATGCTGGGAGGTGAATGTTTAATGTCTGGATTCGTTGGTGGTGCTAACAACAGTATTGGTTTTATTCTTGTACTCTTCATTTTATTGGTGATTATCGCTTGCAGTTGTGGATTTGGCGGCTTCGGCGGTTAATAAGAATAGTACTTGAACTTTAATATCTAATTGCAACCCCTCCATGCGTTAACCGTTCATTTCTCATGCTTTGCCGAAGGGCTCATATTATGGGCCTTTTGGTATTGACTATCTCCCTATTCCCCAAGCAATTCGATTACATCTTGCGGTCTTTCAAATTTAAACTTTGCATTTATGCTCTCATGATTTTTGCATCCCCATAATGCCAAGCCAAAATCAATGCCAGCATCCCTCGCACATTCATAATCGTAAATCGTATCACCTATGTAAATAGAAGCTGCAGGGTCAGAGCCCGATATTTCTAAAAACTTTAACAATGGTTCAGGGTTAGGCTTATGCTTTAACGTGTCGTCCGCACAAACTATATATGATAAATAACCCATTAATCCGAATGGTACAAAATCATTAGTTAATTCCTCATTGGTCTTGGAAGTCACGATTCCTTGAACGGCATTTTTTTGCTTAATGGCATCCATCAAATCATGAATTCCACTATACACCTTAATTGAGCTGAAAAAATCTCTCATAAAATAATTCCATCGATCATTAGCCTTATCCACATTTTCTTCTTCAATTCCTAATTTCGGCAATGATACCGATCCCGGAATACCGAGCACAAAAGTCAAGTCCTGCTTATCAACAAGATGACCGTAATCTGTTTTAAGCATTTTTTGCAGCGATCCTATTACAGCTGTTTCGGTATCGATTAATGTGCCGTCAACATCAAAAATGATTGTCTTATACATCGTGGATTCTCCCCTTCAGAAATCGAGTAATTGTATATCCATTATACTACGAATGCCGTACCTATTTTTAACAGATTTCGTCTTTGGGCCAATAACCGTTATAATTTGCCACAGGGACAAATACCCAAGCACAAATCAACTTTAATGCATAAATTACAGAGTATTCAACTCGCAAGGAGGTGCATTTATACAATGTCCGGTCATGTAGGTGGTTCTTTTACAAACATTGGCACAATTTTGGTGCTATTCATCTTGCTGGTGATCATTGCTTGTAGTTGTGGCGTATTCGGAGGTTATAAAGGCTACTAATAAAGCCTCTGGATGCCCACCATGCATTCAAGCTGCTAACACCCCCAAATAAAATTTCCGAAAAGGCCCATAGCATGGGCCTTTTCCCTTTTCACCATCTCTTAAGTCGGTTGAAAGCAATCTTATCTAGCAATCTTTTTTTAGCCGAGTATCAATCAAATCTATCAAAAAAGGCTTTTAGCTTATAGCAAACCGCTTCCTATCTGCATTTGATATATAGAGCTTCTTGAAAGTGAGGTGATCGATATGTCTCGTGTAGGTATTCCGCTTGAGCCAGATTTAGTATTAGTTTCTTGGACAAGAAACCCGCTTGCCCCCGGCTCAGCCCGTCGAATAACAGCTTCTCGCGTAATTGGCAGCGCTAGACCCTGCGGCCGTAAGCTGAAACCGAATTCACTTTTAGTCCCTGCTATCAAATGTTTGAAGAAGAACGGTTTTGTTATTGTCGTCAGCAAAAAAACAACAGACGTATCAGGGTATTTCCTTTTGCAACGCGGATAGCAGTTTTGGCTTAATATGCGGTCGGTATGAGGCTCCATGTGACGGGGTCTCTTTCCTCTGCCTGCAGCGGGCTAGCTCACGGGTTGCTTGGCTTGATGGCAAGCAAAGCAAGCAAACAGCAAAGAATTCCGAACCCGGCAAACAAGTAGAATAACAAAGCTTCATTTTGCAAAAGTAAAGACGCAACAGGAGGACCCGCTGCTACACCTATAAAGCGAGCGCTGCTATAAAGCGAAGTAATCGTGCCTCGTTCCTTCTTCTCGATTCCTTCTGTTATTAATGCGTCTAAGCTAGGAAGCGATAGACCGATTCCAGCGCCGCTTACAAACATGAAGGCAAGAAGAAAAACGATCCCTTTCGAACTCATTACTCCGCATAGCAGCATCATGATTGCTAAGATAGCCATTCCTATGACGATTAACCACTTCATTCTCCCCTTATTTTCACCAACGATTTTCCCAGTAACGAATGAAGCCAGGCAGATTGCGCTTAATGGGATGGCAAGCAGCAATCCCTTCCTAATACCATCAATGTGATAGCGATCCTCAAGGACCGATGACAAGTCGTAGAGGAATCCGAACATGATGAACATGCCAATACCGCCGATTGCAAACGTTGCATACAGCCATCGTCCATTTTCAGCGAGTATTTGTTTAATCGATTGAAAAAAAAGCTTAAGATTGCCACCCTCTTTCTGATCTCGCTCCGGCTCCTTGACAAGAAAGATGACTCCAATTATGGCAAGCAGGGATATGAACGGAATGACGGCTAGCGGCAGAAACCATACGACAAGCGCAAGCGCCGCGCCTAACACAGGACTGAGCACTTTTCCAAATGTATTGGAGGTTTCAATCGTACCCAGCCCGCTGCTTACTTCCTCCTCGCTCTTGAACATGTCCCCAACCAAAGGAATGACGACCGGAAATGCTCCTGCAGCGCCAACACCTTGAATGAATCGGCCTGCCAAGATGACCGCGTACGCATGAGAATCCATTAACCACGCGGCTAATCCAGATACCATGCCTCCAGCAGCTGCAATGGAGAGGCCGGTCGTTATAATGATTTTCCGTCCATAGAGATCCGACAAATACCCCGCGATTGGTATACAGAGGATAGAAACTGCAGCATATACCGTAATGATTAAGCTCGACTGTACGGAGGTGATATGCAATTTTTTCTGCATTAACGGAAGCACGGGAATTAACATAGAGTTAGCGAGCGTCATAATTAAAGGAATGGATGCTAAGGCAGCTAAATCCCACTTTTGTTTCACAAATACTCCCCTCTCTCGTTTGACTCACTATAAATGGACTACACAATAGTCGCAATCGCATTTAGAGGTGCAAGGTCAGTAGCGGTATTTCTGCCGGGCCTTCGACTACTTCGCCGCTAACAGAAAATCTTGAGCCATGGCATGGACAATCCCAAGTACGATCCCCATTATTCCATTCCACTTCGCATCCCATGTGGGTGCAGGTCGTATCCACAAGGAACAGCTTTCCTTCGGAATCCTTGTAAGCCCCTGCTCTCTTGCCATGAAGCTTAACGACACTGCCTTCATCCGGCGCTAAATCCTCGGGATGCTTGTGAACCATTTCAAGCTTGCCGGCTATGAGATGCTTCGCCACGTCAGCATTGTCGACAATAAGATTTTTGATGGTACCAAGCCCGATCGAGCGCGATGGAGCATACAGTTCCTCGTACGCACTGTCCTTTTCCATAATTAAATCTCGAATGAGCAGAGCAGCCGCCGTACTATTGGTCATCCCCCATTTGCGAAAGCCGGTAGCTAGGTACACGTTTGGAGAAGAAGCCGTTATACGGCCGATGTAAGGTATTTTATCTCCTGTAACGAGATCCTGGGCAGACCAGCGATAAGCAATTTCCTTCAGCCTAAAATTTGTCTCCGCGAATTTTCGCAGCTCTTCGTAATGATTGATCGTGCAAATCCCTTGCCCCGTCTTGTGGCTCTGGCCGCCTATAAGCAGCAATTTGCCGTGCTTCGCCGTTTCAGCATAACGAATAGATCGCTTCGGGTCCTCAGCACTTAAATACATGCCCTCTGGACACTTATTCTCAACATGGACGCCAAGCACGTAAGAGCGGTCCGCATGCATTCTTGCAAAATAAAAGCCCAGCCCATCATAAAACGGAAAGTGTGTGCAGGATACGACATGCTTGCTTGCAATGCGATGGCCTTTGCTCGTAATAACCTCAGGATGGGTACCCGGCTCGACATCTACGGCTGTTGTGTTTTCATAGATCTTTCCACCCGCTTCTACAAACTTAAGCGTTAATGCAGATAAATATTGCAGCGGATGGAACTGTGCTTGATTATGCATAATGACAGCTGCTTTTGCAGGTATTTGCAGCGGCGTTTGTTCCACATAGCCTCCCGGTATGCCTAAAGTGGCGTAGGCGGACATTTCCTTCTCCAGCTTTTTTATGTAATCATCCGAATTCGTATAGATATACGCGTCCTGCACTGAAAATCCGCAATCGATTTTGTTTTGTTCAATCGTTTCCTTCATGAACTGAAGGGCATCATGGTTAGCCTTGTAATATAATGATGCTTTCTCTTCTCCTTCCTGGTGGATAAGCTCGTCATAGATCAAATCATGCTGCGCCGTTATTTTGGCCGTCGTATGTGCCGTAGTACCGTTTAGAAGCCGTCCCGCTTCGACAAGCACGACGCTAAGCCCCTCCTTAGCAAGCAAATACGCCGTTGTAATGCCAGAGATGCCCCCTCCGACGACGACAGCATCAGCTTCGATGCTTTGCTCGAGCGCGGGGTAAGTAGGAAACTCGGGCGAAGATTCGATCCAATAAGACTCTGGAAACTTGGGGATATGGTCCTTTTTTGTCATGCCTGATCTCCTCCTAATTGATATAGAATATTAACTTGTGCCAATTGATTACATTTCATTCTGCGTGATTCGGTCCCGATACATTTTTCAAGCTTTGCTGCGCCTTTGAGTAGAATAAGCACCTGACATTAGGACAGTTTATAAAGGAGAATGATAACAAAGGAGGCGCTTAGCTTGGAGAGCTCATTCGAGCAATCTTTTATGCCGATAACCACTTTTACTAGTGGAGATGGTCTTGCTTATCGACCTGATATCTACTGCTACCCGATCCAAATCGTAAACGTTTGTTTTATTGGCGATCCGAATAACAAGCAAGACGGCTGGGTTCTCGTCGATGCCGGCATGCCAAGATCGGCGAAGAAGATCATTAAAGAGGCAGAGGAACGTTTCGATTGTGCGCCTAAAGCTATTATTTTGACGCATGGACATTTTGATCATGTTGGTGCCATCATTGAACTGATTGAGCGTTGGAATGTTCCTGTTTACGCCCATAAGCTGGAGCTTCCCTACTTGACCGGAAAGTCTGACTACCCACCTGCTGACCCATCGGTACATGGCGGACTCATCTCTGAAATGTCCTCCTACTTTCCCCACGACGGCATTAATCTTGACGATCGCGTAAAGGCGCTCCCGGACAAAGGCGTGGTACCTGGGCTTCCGGGTTGGAAATACATTCATACGCCAGGTCATACGCCCGGCCATATCTCGCTCTTTCGCGAGGAGGACGGCACGTTAATTGCCGGCGATGCTTTTGTGACGGTTAAACAGGAATCGCTTTATAAAGTGATGACGCAGGAGCAGGAAATTAGCGGTCCGCCAAAATATTTTACAACGGACTGGGCATCCGCAGAGAAATCCGTGAAGAAGCTGGCAGACCTCGATCCATACTTGGCTATTACAGGGCATGGTGAACCGATGTTTGGCGAGACGTTGAAAGATAATCTAACGCTTCTGACGAAGAAATTCAAAGAAATTGCTGTGCCGAAGCAAGGACGCTTTGTCCAGTAGCACCAGCAATCATCATATAGAGCCCCTGCCTAAGGCAGGGGCTCTATAGTTAAGCATTAAATTCATGTTGCATGCCGCTTCTGTCAGCACTCAAGAAACACGAAATCAAGTACGCTCCCGGTCACGGCCTTTTAAACCGATCAAGCCTAACAGACCGAGTAAACCGAGCCAGCTCCAATTCATATCTCTATCATCAGCTGCGTTTGTACGATACTGATTTGCATTCATGTTATTGCGGTCATTCACATCGAGTGCTCTTGCCGTGTTATTAACGCCACGCTCGACATCTGTGCGCAGTTCTGTTGCTGGCCCAGCATTGCCCGACTTCGCGTTATCTCCAAAAGCGGGTACAGCCATTACGAATGTTAAGCAAACAACCACACTAAAAATCGTCCAAAACTTCTTCATGTACTCGTCCCCTTTGCTCATTAGTTTCGTGCATTTTATTTTGTCTCAAACTCAATTAATCTATACGAGCATATATAATCATTTACATACCTGTTCCGTAAAAATGCCATAATCTGAATACATAATCGAAAAACGGAGTACTTATTTGATAAGGTTACCATGTTCGGTTTTTCAACAAACCGACAAACATTTTTAATCCTGCGTTAAGGTTCATTTTTTATAATAAGAGACATCAACCCCACTGTTGATATATAGTTCTAGGACACCGGCCCACAGCGATGTGGGCCATTTTTTTGTCCGCGACCTCTCCTGCAGCACAATATTGGAACCATACAACCCATAAAAACGTTTTAACCGAATATACTTTCTGGTAGTGGCTGCTTGCGAAGAGGGTTTTGCTATGCAAAACCTAAGCATAGGAGGCGTTTGACAATGGAAACATTCGGCAGAGGCTGTCTGTACATTATTTTTGGTGTCATTATCGTTATGGCGCTCGCTTTTATCGTCGGAGGCACGATTACCATTCCATGGTACATTCTCATCCCCCTTATCATACTCGCCTTCTGGGCTGCATCCAAGAAAGGCAAATAAGCTGTTTTTTGTAATTAGCGCAATGAAACCGGCATTCCAGCGGCTCTGGGCCGAATGCCGGTTTCATTGCGCTCAGCGCTTTTGTATAAACCTATTTCTAAATGTGGAGGACTCCCTTTGATCATTCAGAATGAAGAAGACATAATCAGGCTAGTTCGTGAAGATAAGTGGATGATGGACGTATTGAGCACAGCGAAAACGCTGCAATTGCCGGATTGGTGGGTTTGCGCGGGGTTTATCCGTTCAAAAATTTGGGACATGCTTCATGGCTTTCAAGAACGAACTGCTACACCAGACGTGGATGTTATTTATTACGATGCCGGCAATCTGGATGAAGCCGAGGAGAAGAAGCTGGAGGAGAAGCTTAAGGGGCTGAAACCGGGCATTCCTTGGTCTGTCAAAAATGAAGCAAGAATGCATCTCATTGGTCAGGCGCCGCCTTACTCCTCTTCTGTTGATGCCATCTCCAAGTTTCCGGAGACGGCTACCGCGCTTGGCCTCACGCTGGATCGTGATCATCAAGTTGTGCTGACCGCCCCGTGCGGAATAGACGATGTCATCCAGATGCGAGTCAAGCCTACTCCTTTTTTTGCTAGCTCGGAGGAGAAAATGAAGCAGTACAAGTCCCGTATCGCGAACAAAAACTGGCAAAAGACATGGCCGAGGGTAACGATTGCCGAACCGGAGCGGTTTCATTCATTCGAATAGTCCGTACACAAAAAAAAGCTAACGGCTGCCCGTAAGCTTTTTTTTGTTCTCCGATCAATCTGAGGTCAGCAATATCTCCCGCGCTGCCGGGTCCCAGCTTACGGCTAATCCAAGCTCCGATGCCAATGCTCGTACCTGAACATAGCCCGTTCCTTCGGACAAAATGGATTCGAGCTCTTTGCCATTTACAGCCACATGTGTCCCTGTCCAACTAATCTTCGCACCTAACGCTTCGCCAAGCACCCTTGCAGGTACCCAAGTTACGCCATTAAGCAAGCAGCCATCGGCTATAACCTTCCCCTTGTATTCAACAGCAACATGCTCTGCATCCTTGAGTTGATCCGGTTTTGCCATCTGCTGAACGCTTAAAGCATCATATTTTTTCAAATTATACTGTATAATAATAGCTTTTAATTTAGCTGGATATGCGGGATCCGTTGCGTAGCCGCATGCATACAGCATATCTGCTTGCTGCTCAGGCGTTACAGCACGGCGAACGCGCTCATATCGCGGCGCTGCAAGCAGCAAATCCAAATCCTTATAAAAGTCATATACGCTGTCGTAGGCTCGAAATGCGGCTTTTGTTTTTATGCTGCGCCCATCCATAACCTCCCAAGTTCCTTTTACGACCGCTTTGCCATGCCAATAAGCATTCGTCTGGCCGCTGCCAACCTTAATCCCCCCTAAATTATTCCAAGAATGAATGACTCCTCCTGTTTCGAGGAGATTTTGCGCTAACCGCACGGATGGAAACATCGGCGATCCTTCTCTCCTTACCCGTATGACAGTCGGCGCCAATGTCGCGATAAATTGTTCCTTTGTGAGCTTTGCCATCGTTTGGCTCCCTTCTGCAGCCCTATGTGGCCTGTCTTATTACCCTATCCTTATTTGTATGCTGCGGGAGCGACACTCGCAATGGACAAAGCGGTACGATTGCCGCAAACAAAAGCAAAGACTGCCCTGTAGAATCATTCATTCTACATGGCAGCCTTCATTTAAGCAATTAGAGTCCATAAAAACGCCGCGTGTTCGCCAGCAAGATTGCCGAAGCCTGCTGAGCGGGCATCCGTTTAATATCTGCTATATGTCTCGCCGCATCGGCAGCCATGGCAGGGCGCGTCGGCTTGCCTGCATACGGCCCCTCGAATGGCCACGGTCCATCCGTCTCGACCATCAACTGCTCGATTGGATATTGCGCGACAAGTCGCTGAATCTCCTCCTCGTAAGCAACATCCGGCGTTATCGAAACCATATAGCCGCTGTCTGCCATCCGGCGAATAACATCCTCGCTGCCCTTGAACCAGTGAAAGTGCGCCCTGAGAACGCCATGCCTCTCCAATATGTCGCAAGCTTTGCCTGCATCCTCATATACTGCATGCAGCACAATCGGGCGATCGAGCTCACCGGCAAGTGCTGCGAAATGCTCAAGCAGCTCCAAATACGGCTTTTCGTCAAATGGCATTCCCGCTTGTGATGCTTCTAAACGCGTATAATACGGCAGTCCGACCTCTCCGATCGCAAACCGCTCTCCCGCTGCATGACGCAAGCGAATCCATGCGAACAGCTCGTCCAGCTCCGCTTCGGCTGGAAGCGGCTGCTCCGGATGAAAGCCATAAGCCGGATGAACCCGTCCGGCATGGCGCAAAGCGATTTCGCGGTTCAAGGCCGAGGATTGCAGATGCATGGAGACCGCAACCACCGCCTCAACGCCTTCAGCGAAGGCAGCAGCCAGCAGCGCCTCCCGCTCCTCCTCCGCATACAAATCCACGTGAAGATGTGCATCCATACATAAGCCAGCTGATGAAGCAGCCTTCAAGTCCGATTGCATTTCAAGGTGATCTGCCCTTAATGTTCTTGCCATCGTTAGCTCCCTTCCTTCGCGCCGACCTTAAGCAGCTCATAAATCTGCTGCTTCAATGTATTAAACCGTGGATCTGTCCATAAAGCCTCATGGCGCGGACGCTCGAACGGGATCTGGAATTCCTCCAGCACCACAGCAGGTGAAGCGGACAGCACGATAATCCGGTCTGACAGATACAAAGCTTCCTCGATGCTATGCGTAACGAGCAGCACCGATCTGCGATTTTGCTCCCAGATCGACATGAGCCACTGCTGCATTTGCTGACGCGTCAAGGCGTCCAATGCGCCAAACGGCTCATCCAGCAGCATCAGGCGCCGCGGCGCAAGCAAAGCCCGAAGGAAGGAAATGCGCTGCTGCATGCCGCCGGATAGGACATGGGGATAGGAATCCGCATATTCATGTAGATCGATTCGCTCAAGCCACTCTCTCGTTTTCTCCTTCGCGGTCTTGCGATCAACGCCAGAGATCGCAAGCGACAGCTCGATATTGCCCGCAACGGTTTGCCACGGCAGCAGTGATGATTGCTGCGGCATATAAGAGATATGTCCGCGTTCGCCTGTCGTCTGCTTGCCGTCGATCCAGATCTCGCCTTCCGATGGCCGCTCTAAGCCGCCAATGACTTGAAACAAGGTTGTTTTCCCGCTGCCTGAGGGCCCTACAATGGACACGAATTCTCCATCAGCAACGGAGAATGATAAGCCAGCCAGCACCTCTTTGCTGGAGGAGCCTCGGCCAAATTGCTTCCGAATGTTCTGCACCTGCAGTGTAGCGTGTAGATTCTCGCCTTTATTGCTCATTCGCTACCTCACCTCTTTCTTAGGGCGCCAACGAATGACAAGACGCTCCGCTAAGGTGATCAGCCCAAATAACGTCAAGCTGATTGCAACGATAATAATGACTGCCGCAAACACGCGATCAGGCATAAACCCTTTGAACGAAATGATCATGAATGCGCCGAGACCTTTGTTCGTGCCTATCCATTCGGCCACAACTGCGCTTAGCACGCTGTAGGAGGCCGCGATTTTTAATCCGGAAAATAAATGGACGATCGCATGCGGAAGCTCCAATCGCCAAAACAGCTGCCATTTGCGAATGCCGATCATCTGCAAATAATTGCGAAGCTGCGCATCGGTATTCATTAATCCGCTCAGCATCGCAACCGTTATCGGGAAGAAGCACACCATGATGACAAGCAGCACCTTTGGCAGCATTCCATAGCCTAGCAGCATCGTCAGAATGGGGGCAATCGCAATAATGGGTACGTTTTGCGACAAGACAAGCAAGGGGTACACCGCCGTACGTACGCCGGGAATTAAATGCAGCAAAGCGGCGAGCACGAAGCCCACCGCCGATCCTCCCACAAAGCCAAGCAGCATGATTCGCACTGTCGCTCCCGTATGTTCCATAAGCCTCGGCCATATTTCTATCGCTTCCTTTACGATTGAAATCGGCGACGGAATGAGCCATTCTTGAAATAATCCAAGCGAGGCTGCCGCCTGCCAGCAAACCAGCAGCGTGATAAGCACTGCGGCTGGAGGCCATATTTGGGGCCAGAGCGTTCTCTTATTGCCCATCTGGATATTTCTCAAGCAGCCTGCCCATCGAAGCGCCGCTTGCCGGATTGTAGTAAATTTTGATTTGTGAAATTACAGACGGGCAGCCCATCTCCGTCATCGCTTCGCTCATCGACTGCACGACGCTCAGCAGATGGCTAAGCTCGCCCTCCATCGTCGTTTCAAGCGGTGCTACGCGGTAAGGGACACCCGCTGCTTTGATGATCTCGATTGCTCGATCCACGTAAGGAATGACGCTCTCGCCGCCCGGCGTTGTCGGCAGTATTTGAATGCTTACCAATGCGTTTGCCATCTGAATTCCTTCTTTCTCATCGTTGTTGGCGAGAGGCGGCAGATGCTGCCGCCTCTCTAGATTTTCTTAAAATGCTTATTCCGGCAAAAATTCGTTCGTAAAGGCTTTGTCCGCTTCAAGCTCTTTCTCAAGCAGCTTGTGATCAAACATCCAGCTCGCGTAATTTTCCCATACGCTAAGCTTTTGCTCGCCCCAACGCGGCGCATCATCCTGATATTTCGGACTTAGCCACTTTTGGCTTGCGCGCACAAGCTCCGCGTTCAAATCAGGCTCGGCTTTAATCAAAATCTCTGCCGCGTCCTCCGGATTGTCAATTGCGTATTGGTAGCCTTTTGCTGCGGCAGCCGTGAACGCTTTGACCACCTCCGGCTTATCTTTAATCATCGTCTCGTTCGTCGCAAGAACTGGCGTATAATAATCCAGTTTGTCGCTGTAATCGGTCAAATAAACCATGTTGATCTTCTCGCCGCGAAGCTCCGCTTCCACGCCTGTCCATGCATAATAAATCCATGCAAAATCAATATCTTTCTTAACTGCCGTGAAGAAGTCGCTGTCGCCGATGCTGATCAGGTTTACTTTGCTGACATCCGCACCCTTCTCCTGCATAATGGATTGAATGACCGCTTCCTCGACAGGAGCGCCCCAGCCGCCGTAGGTTTTGCCTTCGAACTTCTCCGGCGAATCGATCCCCTTAGCAAGCGGAGATGCGAAGCCTGAGGTGTTATGCTGAATAACCGCTGCGATCGACACGAGCGGCACGCCCGCAATCCGCGCCATCGTGATCGACTCTTGATAGCTTACGCCGAACTGTACGCTGCCCGTCGCTACCATTTGATCAGCGCCGCTTTGGCCCGGCTGAATAATTTCAACATCAAGCCCCTGCTCTTTAAAAAAGCCTTTATCTCTAGCAACATAAAGCCCGGTATGATTCGTATTCGGCGTCCAGTCCAGTACGACCTGCACCTTCTCAAGCGGCTTGTCCGCTGCTCCCTCTTGCTCTTGCGGCTCCTTGCTCGCTTCCGGCGCGCTGTTGTTAGTGCCGCAGCCTGCAAGCGCCATGACGAACACAAGCATTGCAGCTACGATCCTCCACGACTGTTGCCCTTTTTTCTTCTGATTCATGATGTGTTAGTTCCCCTCTCACTGCTTCTATTTGTATAAGATGACGAGCCCGTATCCGTATCCGGTACAGCAGCACATACAAAAAAGCGTCCCCCTAATCCGGAGGACGCCATATAAATCGGCTGTGCAGCTGCTTGCAGCAAAACTTGATCGCTGTGATCGAGCTTGCTGAACAAACAGTGCTTCTGTCCCTACGCTGGCATTATCCAGATCAGGTTTAACGGGTCGGAATTGTACAGATAATTCCCTCTCAGCCGGCCTAACCAGCTCCCCGGAACATATTCGGTTCGTCAACACTACCAATTGTATAGCAAAACCCGATCATTATGCTAGTATTTTTTTGAAAATGATTATCATCAAGCCTGTTTGCCCTTTGACTCCCTGCATATGTCGAAGATATACATCGGCTCGACGCTCTTAAGCGCATGAAGCGGGATCCGCTCACTCGGCTTCCATGACAGCCTTAGCTCCTCGCCGCTATCCGGGGAGCCAATAGACTGTACGCCGGTGACTAATGACGTATCCGCTCCTAACGCGGAAACATCCTCTTCCTCTGCAATGTCTTCTGCTTCCTCGGCAGCCAGCGGCTCTGCTGCGGAAGCGACTCTGCCGAACACGAGCAGATAAGCGGCCGTAAGCTCATCCGCTATCGCTTCATTCGTCAATTGTCCAAGCAGCCTGATATAGCCAAGCTGCTCCTGCGGTTTATGCTCTGCGAGCGTCGCCTTCACGTATGCAAAGCCTGACTGGGCATACAGCTGCTTCACCTGCTGGAGCGTATACTGGATCGCCGCTTGTCGCTGCGCGAATACATTTGAAGGATCTAAGTATTGCCGGATATTTTCAAAATAATATCGATTCGCGAAGCCGCCGATGATCCAGCCTCCGGGCCGCAGCAGGCTGACTAATCGCTTCATCGACTGCGGCATGCCGTAAGCATGAGCATCTCCGATCAGGATGCCGTCCAGTCCTTCGGAAGGCAGCGCCCAATCCTTCGGCTCGTTCGAGCGGAACACCGTTATTCCTGATGCCTCGGCAACACTCGCCGCAAGCTCGCTCCGCTCGACACCGTACCATTTGGCTGCTGGAAAATGATTTTTTAGATGATGGATTGTCGCCCCGCAGCCGCAGCCAATTTCCATAATGGAGCTATTTTCGCGCTTGTATTCATAGGATTCTCGTTGTATAACCGTACTAAAATCCATTCTGATTTGCGTCGCATCATCTGGATCAAAGCCCCATTTAGCCCTAAACACGTTCGCATTGCCCCTGTAGGCTTGCAGCAACAGCTCCGGCTCGGAGCTAAAGGGAGCGCTGCCGTCGTTATGGTGAATAAATGTATCTCCGCACAGCAGAAGCTTGTAGCCTGCAAGCCGCAGTCTCAAGCAATAATCGTCATCCGCCAAGCTGCCCATGCCGAAGCTCTCGTCAAACGTTCCGACCCGCTCATACGCCTCCCGCTGCATAAGCAGGCAGAAGCCAGCCAGCTTCACGCGCTCCTCCCACTTCGTTTTGTCGGGAAACGCATGCAGCGCGGAAGCGAACAGCTCCATTTCCTCTATCGTCTTATATGCGGTCGGAATAGTCGACCAGTAGGATGCCGAATTCGTTGCGGGGCCAACCGCTCCAATCCGTTCATCGCTTAGCAAGCAGCGCTTTAATCCTTCAAGCCAGCCTGGCGTTGCGATCGTATCGTTATGAAGCAGCATGAGAAGCTCGCCCGAAGCGGCGGCAAGCCCCAGATTGCAGCCCTTGGCAAAACCTGCATTGAAACCGTTGTCGATTACGATGAGGTCGCTTTCGTTTTTTGCCCATTCCACCGTATTATCCATCGATCCATTATCTACAATAATCAGCTCATAGCAGCCACGCTGCGTATGCCGCCGAATGCTCTCCACGCATTGCTTCGTGTAATCAAGCTTATTGCAGGCAATAAGAATAATGCTTGTCATGCACCTATTGGCATCGCTCACGCGTATCCCCCTCAAGCAAGCGTAAACGGCTTACGCAGTCCTTCGGCGGCAAAAGCTCGTTCCGCGATGAAATATAAGCAGCTCATCTATGCTCATATTTCAAGCTGTACCCATAAAATATGTCGGCGCAGCCTTTTCGGTGAGGAGTAGAAGTGCCTAACAACTAACCGATGCTATGCCGCTGTTTTATACTTCTTTCGTATGCCTACGATAAGCATAAGCAGCGGCAGTATAATTTGAAATAGCGGAGCGACCTTCAGCGTAATGTCGAGACCGACCCAAATATGTACCGTGTTATTTCTCTCCACAAACGACGCTGCATAGATAAGCAGCCCGATCGGCATGACGCAATACCGATAGGCGATGCCTGTTACCGCGTTAAACGTGAATACCGACGCCATGTACAGCGCCGTCATTTTCACATAGAGCCCGATAAACAAAAGCAGCGTTACAATAACATCCAACCTCTCCAGAAAATTAGCCAGCGTGATCAATTGCACGACCTCAAGCAGCGGCAGCGCGGTAAGTGAAGCGATCTCCGGCCCAAGCACGCAAAGCGTGAGCACATTCATGAGAATAAGAAAAGCCGATACCCCGATGTAAGCCCAATAAGAGACGCGCCCGATCATTTTTTTCTCGCTGACATGCTTCCAGAACACGAAAAAAATGATCATTTGTCCAAAAGGAAAGGACAGCAGGTCGGGAAATGCCGCCTTCACAACAGGCATCGGCCCATGCTCCATGAGCGGAAGCAGATGCGTTATGTTCGGCAATCTGGCTATGAGCAAAAGTAAAATAATGAAAAAATAACTGAGCGCTGTAATGGGAAACAGCAGCTGTACGACTCGGACAAACACTTCAAGCCCCTTGCTTACGGTGTAAGCCGCAGCGCTCATAATGAACAGCATAATAATCCATTTTGGCGTGAAGGAAAGCAGTGCCATCATCGTAAGCTCGCCGACATCCCGCACGTTGCGCATCGATTCGTAGGCAAACCACAAAGCATGAAGAATGCCGACAAAGCCGCCGATCCATTTGCCAAAATGCATGATGTAAAGCTCGGCAAGCTCCGATTCAGGGGACCGCTTCTGTACGCGAATATACATGACAGTAAGCAGCAGGCCGGCAAACGCTGCCAGCGTCATTGCCATCCATGCGTCCTGCTTTGCCTTGATGCCGAGCTCGAACAAAGGCGTGCTTCCCAGCAAAAAAACGATGATCAAAATGGAAAGCTGATTTTTCCCGATCTGCTGCATACGGTCTCCTTTCCGACTATGAGCCTTCCTTTTCCTTTTCCTTTTCTTGCACCTTCTTCATACCGTTTCCGCTCATACCCGTCGATACGATCTTTACTTTTACCGCTATTTTCACTTCCGTGTTTGGAAACTGCTCCGTCCAGTTTTTTTCCGACTGCGACCATTGCTTCGGATATTTTTTGTGGATGACATCGCCAAAGCCCAGCACATCCGCTCGATGCTTGCGAACGGACTTCCAGCCTTTCTCCATTATAGCGGCAATCTCACCTTCAATAAGCTGCTCGACCTTCTCCACCTGATTAGGCTCACTGAGATTGCTGCCGCAATTGTATTCCATCAGCGTCCCTTCCGCACTTGCATTCACGTGCATAATCCACTTGCCGTTTGACGGCTCAGGACGCAGCTTTGTCTTCGCATGCGTAATGCGTATAGAGGAGCCCCGCTCTCCTTTTCCGTCCTTCGCACAAGCAAAGGGGATCGTCGTTCTCTTCACGTGATTCGTAAGCCACATCGCGCCTTGGCTCTCCTCATTGTTAATCCAGCCTACCAGCTTATCATCTTTAATCAATGCCAATTCAGATAATCTAACCTTGGAGGGCGTATTGGTGCGGGTCAGCTTTTCCGCCTTATCCATGCTCTCCTTAGTGCCTGCCACGACCAATCCCGGTATGCCCGTAGCGTGTGTCGTGCCGAGCAAGTCTATCAGCACTTGGTGGATCGTCATCTCCCGAAAAATAGAGCTGTTCATCTCTTCATTGGTGATCATCCGCTGAATGGCTGCAGCTGGGATTTTCTCAAGCGGGATCAGCTGCTCCAGCATCCGGCGCGCACTGCCTCTCGCCAAGTAGACGCTGACCGTCTCACGGGAATCATGGTTGCGAAGGTAAGTGTCGAGCAGCGGGCCCAGACCCTTGCGGGCAGCCTCCTGCCCAATAATAATAATTTGAGTATGCGAGAAGTAGAGACGCCGCGACGTTTCTTGGCTGGCTTTGCTGACTGCGCTCCGAATGCTCTCGCCTTTCGTGGAAAACACATTGACCGCCGCCGAGTTGCCGGCAGCGCCCTGACTTGAAATCGCCTGTGGAATAACAACCTGATACGACAGCACCCAGTTCCCATCCTTCCAGTCAACGCCGGTTGCGGAAATAACGGCAATATCATTCAGCTCTACCCGGTTCCAGCAGCCGGCAGCAAGCAAGCATACAAGCAGCGGCAGCAGCAGCTTCCATTTATTCATTGCCGTTCCTCCCTTTCTTTACGACTTTTTTACGGCTTTTTTACGGCTTGCCGGAATGACGCTGGGCCGGCGGTTTTTTGCCATTTGGCCGACGCTTCGGATTACGCAGGTTCAAATCAAGGGGCCGAAGCACAATCGCCCACCATGGCAGCCGTATGAACACATCTCTCCATATGCCTTGCTTTGTTGGTCCCGGCGCCATCGGCGACATATACGGCACGCCGAAGGATCGCAGCGATGCGAGATGAATGAGCATAAACAGCACCGAAACGAAGATGCCAAAAAAACCTAAAACACCCGCCATAATCATGAAGAGGAACCGGATAATGCGCGAGGTCGCCGCCATATTGAATTCCGGCATGACGAAATTTGAAATCGCTGTGAAGGATACCACGATAACCATACCCGCCGAAACAATGCCCGCCTGCACGGCAGACTGCCCCAGCACGAGAGCGCCGACGATGGAGATGGCTGGCCCGATTGCCCGCGGCATTCGTAGTCCCGCCTCGCGAAGCACCTCGAACGTGACCTCCATGAGAAGCGCTTCGAGCAGTCCCGGGAACGGGATGCCTTCCCGCTGCGCCGCTAGACTAATAAGCAGCGTTGTCGGCAGCATCTCCTGATGATAAGTCGTGACTGCGATATACAGGGCAGGAAGGAGAATCGAAATGACGTACGCGCCGTAACGAATCATGCGAACGAATGTTGCAATATCGAACCTTTGATAATAATCCTCGGGCGACTGAAAGAAGGTGAAAAAAGTGGTTGGAGCCATCAAGGCTATCGGCGATCCGTCAACCATAACCGCGACTCTTCCCTCAAGCAGCGCCGCCGCTACCGTATCCGGACGCTCTGAATTGAGCAGCGTCGGAAACAGCGAGAAGGTCTCGTCCTGAATAAATTCCTCTATATATCCGCTCTCCAGCACGCCATCGATTTCGATTGCCGCCAGCCTGCGGTAAACCTCCTTCACGATCCGTTCATCCGCTACCCCGTGCAAATAGAGCACGCCCACGTTCGTATGCGTCTGCTGCCCGATCTTATGCACCTGCACATGAAGGTCGGAGGAGCGTATAATTCGCCTAATTAAGCTGATATTGGTTCGAATGCTTTCAACAAAGCCATGCTGCGGCCCCCGAATGACGGTCTGGGTCTGCGGAATGGTGACGCTGCGCTGCTCGCCTCCGCCGGTATCCGCAGTCAATGCCGATGCGCTTCCATCCGCCATAATGACGCATAGCCCTTCCGCCATAAATTGGAGAGCTTGCTCCAATGAATGGATGTGCTGTACCGATCCGATTGAAACGATGCAGTTGCGAAGCGCCTCCAGCAGCTGGCCGCCCTTCACGTACGCATGCTCCGGCAGCTTCATCGACATCAACGGCTCCATGACGCTTTCGTTAATCGTCTCCGAATCTACGATTCCATCTACATAGATAATCGCGACCTCGCGATCTGGCGCGGCATCGCTGCGAAACATTCGGGTCACGATATCCGAGCTGCCGCCGAAGCGGTCGCGAATCGTCTCGACGTTCGCATGCAAAGATGGACTGAACGGCGTTGACGTCCCTTCATTTTGTTTGTTCATAACGGCACCTTTCGTTTCCATGTTGCTTCTATTTTGGCGCATTATGGATGTAAATATGTACGGCGTTATATTTGCCCGGCTATAAGCGTTCCAGCTACGTTTGCACGCAAGACAAAACAGGCCGTTTATATAACGGCATCCTCCTCTCTCGCCATGCATCGCGTTTGCAACGGGACAGTTGGATATACCTTGTAAAAAACATCCACAAAAAACCAGTGGTATAAGAACGGGTGTTCTGTATATAATAAGAACAGACGTTCTTATTATGGAGGGATGCATCATGACATTGGAAAAATGGTTCAGCGCAATCGGTTGTGTCGTTGATGTGATTTATATGAGCAAAAAAGGCAAGTTTACGAAACGAAGAATTCGGGTTCTATCCGTTAGGGACGGCTACGTCAGAGCCTTCTGTATCGACTCGGGCGCGCAGCGCGTCTTTCTCGCGGCAAATGTATTAGCGGCAGAGCTGGTGAGCCGAAATGTCTCTTAGCAAAGTCATTATGCTGGCGGATTGCCAATCGTTTTATGCGTCAGTGGAGAAGGCGGAGCATCCGGAGTACCGCGATTTGCCGGTTGTCGTTGCGGGCGATCCCGAACGCAGATCCGGCATTATTCTTGCCGCTTGCCCCATCGCCAAGTCATTTGGGGTAACGACTGCCGAGCGGCTCGGCGATTCGCTTGCCAAGTGTCCGAATTTAGTGATCATTAGGCCGCGCATGCAGCTGTACATCGATATTTCCATGATCATTACGCGCATTTATCAGTCGTATACCGATCTTGTCGAGCCTTATTCGATCGATGAGCAGTTTCTAGATGTGACCGGCTCGCTGCATTTGTACGGATCGTCTGAGGAGCTCGCGCATCATATCCAAACCCGCATTTCTGCGGAGCTTGGCATATACACCCGCTTCGGCATCGCGGAAAATAAAATTTTGGCGAAGACGGCCTGCGACAACTACGCGAAGAAAAATGAATCGGGCATTTATATTCTCTCGAAGGATAAGCTTCAAGATACGCTATGGACGTTGCCCACCACCAAAATGTTCATGGTCGGCAGCCGGATGACACGGCATTTTAATGCGATGGGACTCGATACGATCGGCAAAATAGCCGCAACGCCGCTCGATAAGCTGAAGCAGATGATGCGCCGCAAATTCGGCAAAAACTCTGATATCAACGCCGAGCTGTACTGGCGGATTGCGAACGGAATCGATGACAGCCCCGTTACGCCGGGAACGCATCAGGTCGCTCCGAAGGCGGTAGGACATATGATGACGCTGCCGCGCGACTATGGCAAGCTGGAGGAAATCAAGGTCGTGCTGCTTGAGCTGACTGAGCTTGTTTGCCAGCGCTGCCGCGGCAAAGGGTATATGGGGCATGTCGTGTCCGTGGGATTAATGGGAGCTGACTATGACCGGCCGACCGGCTTTAGCCGACAAATGAAAATGGACGATCCGACCAACGTCACCAATCAGGTTTACCGCGCTGCGGTGCAGCTGGTGCTGCGGCACTGGGACGGCTATCCCGTGAGAAAGGTCGGAGTCAGCCTGACGCAATTTTCGCAGGATGACGAGTACCAGCTTTCGCTGTTTGACCCAAACCGCGAGAAGACGATGGCGCTTGAGAGGGCAACGGATGCCCTGAAGCAGAAGTACGGGGACGCCGTTATTTTAAGAGCGGTGTCCGTATCTCCCGCCGGGCAAGCGCTGCATCGCTCGGAGAAGATCGGAGGACATTACAAATGAGAAAGAAGCTTGAAGGCAACGGGCTTTGGGAGTCGAGCCGCATGATGCTGCCCGAGCATAAAGTCGCCATTAATGAGCACGAGAAGACGCTGAGGCATCGAGAGCGCGTAGAGCTTGACGAGCAGGAATGGGAAAATGTTGCCCGCCTCGTCACCGAATCGCTGCAGCAGCGCCATTCCATCACGCTCCGCCTGTTCCATCCGCTTGAGGAGCTGACCGTCGTCGGCATCGTCGATCGGGTCGATCAGCTGAAGGGCCGCTTTATGGTCGACGGCGAATGGTTTATGGTTCGGGATATCGAAGGCGCTGCGGCCGAGGAATAGCGAGGCGAGCCCCTTTTTCTAAACACGCATTTCATAATAAGGAGCTGCCCTGCTCGAAGGCTGGGCAGCTTCACTATAAGAACCAACATTTCCAATTTCAGAAGTCGAGTTCTCCATAACAAGTAGAGTAGGTTTGAGTTATTCCATAGTCTGCGCAAGCGCAGCCTGCAGCTCCTCCTCCATTGCTTTTAAAGCCTCAGGAACTGAACTTTTATCCGAGAAGATGTCAGCAATATACGTTGGAGTCACTTCGTCCAGCTTAGCGATCATAGGCCTAGGAAGACTGCGCAGCTGATTGATCAGCTTGTTATTTACACGCTCTAATTGATAAAAAGGCGCCAGCTTCTCGTCCTGCGAAGCTGGATTCGGCCGCGCAGGCAGATCATCAACATTTATTTGAGGAAGGAGTCTTGCATAATCATCGCCCGCTAAATATTTTACAAACTCCCAGGCGCCTTCCGGCTCTTGTGCATCCGATAGAATAGCAAAAATATTTTTTAAATAAATACCATTTCCCATATCTGGATTTTCAGAACTAGCTGGAAGGGTAACCACTCCCCAATCAAAGCCATGATCCTCTTCCCCAGCTTTCATTAAATGTTGATACATGCCTGATTCCTCGACTGCCATGGCGATATTTCCAACTAGAAATGGATACGTGCTCTTCGCTGCTTCATCCCTTTTCATCGAGTCCATTTTTTCAACTCGGCTTGCATCGTAACAGGCATTTGACTTGAAACAATTGGTTACATTCAAAAATACATTGTCCCAAGCTGGCGAGCTGAATGTAAACTTCTCATTGTTATAGAATGACAAACCACTGCCTTCTCCGATAGTCAGAGCCATCATGAAAGGGTTTAGCACGTTTTTATGGTATAAGCCAAACTGCACAGGAGCACGATCAATAGGGACAGCAAACTTCTGTGCCAGCTCAAAAACCTCATCCCAAGTCATAAAGTCTACAGGATGCGAGATGCCTGACTGATCAAAAATCTTTTTGTTATAATAAAGTGCTTGTCCAACAAAAGTAGGCGTTAATCCATAAAGGCTGCCCTGCTCATCCTTCAAATAATCAATAACAGCTGGCGTATAGCCCTTTAGGTCAAATTTATCTCTTTTGATCCAATCGGAGAACGATGCCAGCTTCCCCTTTTCTTGCAAGACGGAGTAAGCTTCCATTGGAACAGATAGTACATCCGGGTTTTCCTTCAAAATAAGATCCTCAATAGTCTTCGATATATCCGTACCAGCGGTATGATGATCGAAGATAGAGATCACCTCTAATGTATAACTAGGGTGCGTAGCGAGAAATACTTTTCCATATTCTTCGTAAAAACTACTTTCATTCGTAGCAAGTATCTTTACGACTGCATCCTCTTTCATCTCGACTTGATGCGCTTGGCATCCCGTTAAAATCAAAATAAAAATTAATATTAAAATAAAATAGCTTTTTTTCAAGACATAAAACCTCGATTCTAACGGATTGGCAATTGCGCAGAAAATCAAAAAGGCCACCAAAGTGACCTTTATCATGATAATTTAGAAATTTTATACAGAATGATAATTAACATTCTATCATCTCATTCGATAAGATGTATAGCCTGTTTTTTGTATATTTGTGTATTTAATTGTTCTTTGATGAATTTTCAAGGCTTGTCTGCAAGGAGGGACTCGACAAGCTCCAGCCATTTAATATCCGCTTCCAGATGGAGAAGGCTGCCCTCGAGCAGAAGCACCATGGCGGCATCGCGCTCCATGTCCATCTCATTTTTCAGATGTGTCATTTGAAGCACCGACATAAGCAGCAGCCGTCTCTGTCCATCAATCATCGGCTGCAGTTGCTCGAAATTGATTTGCTTGGCGCAAAGCAGCTTGAAATAAAACTCATCCTTGAACAAGGAACGCTCGACAGGCTGAAGCAGCCAATCAAGCAATTCCTTTGTCCCTTTAGCCGTAATTTTATATGGCTTCCGATCCTGCTCTTCCCCATCAACTGGCTCGACAAGCGAATCGCGAACAAGCCGTTCTATTGTCGTATAAATCTGGCCCGTGTTGAGCGGCCATTGCTTATGCACCATTTGTTCAAATTCGGTTTTTATTTCATAGCCATGCCGAGGCTTCTGATGCAAAAGCCCAAGTATCGCATGTTTGATAGACATAAGCCCCTCCGCCTTTATTTATTCATAACGTAGCGCTTCATTAAGTGGAATACGCGACGCCAATGCTGCAGGCAGCCACGATGAGAGTAGCGATAGCAATAGCCCAAATCCCGCTGTGAGCGTGATCGACTGCCACGGAATATAGAAGGTTAACGGGAATCCAGCAATCATCTGATTAGAAGACATCGCATAGGAGAGTGAAATCCCAAGCCCAATTGCCGTTACAATAGCACAAATGCCCACGATCATTCCCTCGCAAAGCACCATTTTCCGAACCTGCCACGGTGTACTGGCTATCGCTCTCATCGTACCGAACTCTCTCGTTCGTTCAAATACGTTCATCAGCAGCGTGTTCAAAATACCTACACCCGAGACAAGAACAATCAGCGCGATCAATATGTTCATCATCGTGAATGGAATAATAAGATCCTCCTTGCGGCTCTCCAAATACTCGTCTGCCATCCGTACGCCGGAGAGTCTCTCCCCAAACTGTACGACCATCTGACGCTTAATCGCTTCCTGCGAAGCATCCGGCTCAAGCAGCATAGACATGCTCATGCTATCTATAATATCAAACTCTACTTGCATATGCTCATCCGCTGCGAAGGCGATATTCCCATTCTCCCGTGTCGCATTTACGGCAGCAACCACTCGGAGTGTTTGGTTCCCCGTAGGAGTGTCTAGTGTTATACTGTCGCCAACCTGCCCGCCCCATGCCATATATATCGAATGGCCGAGGGCTATCGTATGCGGCTCTTGCAATAGCTTAACAACATCTGGAATGGAAGGCTTGCTTGAAGTAAACATCGGTATCGAATCGCTCGACTGCTCCTTGACACCGATTAGACTCATTTTCCTCGCAGCAGTCTTTCCTCTCCAAACAACCGAAGTTTCCTTAATCATGGAGACACCGGCAATGCCGTTAACCGCCATCGCTTCCTGCCTATCCTTCTCTGTCAGCGGGACGGCTGTATTCAGCACAATGTCGCCTCCTACCATATAGCGTACCGATTGCTCGACGCTCCGCTCCAAGGAATCGCGAAGAAAGCCCATCACCAGCAAGAACGCAAGACCGATACATAAAATGGCAGAGGCTAGAGACATTCGGCGAAGCTGTCTGGCAACGCCAGTGGAAGCAATCTGCCCTTCGAAACCGAACAGCAATCGAACCACCGGACGCAACAGCATCAGAATGATTCGCATCAAATAGGGAAATACGAGCAGCAAGCCTGCAAAGATAGGCAATATTCGCCATGATCCTGAAAGCCATAAGCCGCTTCCGATAAGCGCTAGACCGATAGCAGCTCCCGCATACCCTCTTGCTCCCTCCCCTTCTGCGACCGATTGCCTTAGCGTATGGGATACATCTACCTTTGAAGCTTTATAGAGCGGAATCAATGCAGCAAGCAAAGAACCAATCAATCCAATCGCTGCTGCAAAACAGATAGATTGCCAGGAAATGGCGACAACCGCTTGACCTTGCTGCTCTACATCATCCAGCATTTGCATGAGTAAATCTGTCATGCCATAAGCTAGCAAGGTGCCCAGGACGATGCCGGCAGCCGTTCCCATAACAGCGAGCAGCAGCACCTCGCGCAGTACGATAGAGGCAACCTGCTCCGATGTGCAGCCGATCGTCTTCATAACGGCGAATTCACGCCGCCGTTCCACTACGCTCACATAAAGCGTGCTGAACAAAATCATCGCACTCATAAGCAGTCCAAGCCCGCCGAGCATATATAAGCTCGAGAAGATATCATCCAATCCGTACAGCACATCATTTTCATTCAAAATAATCGGGTCCAAATACGTATCCGGATACGCCTTCAGCAGCGCTTCCAGATGAGAAGCAGTCACCGTTTCTTGTCCTTCTGCAATTCGAAGCTGAACATCACGCACTTCGCCGCTCATGCCGGACCAAGCCTGAAGCAAATCAAGCGGGATGGCTGCATGCCACCGGCTCACTCGCAGCGAATCCCAGCTTGATGGAGATGGCAGCTCATCGTTGGTACGTACAATGGCCGAAACCGCAATTTCACGTCTATTGCCCCCAACCTGAAAGGCAACAAGCTGACCGACGGAAGCATGCCATTTTTCCGCTGTATTGGTCGTTATAACAAGTCCGCGCTCCTTCAGGCTCCCATCCACAAGCTGCCAATCAAGCACTTCATTATCGAAGCTGCTATAGCCGTGCAGCACAGCCTTAATGTTCGGTTCCGGTTTATCAGTGACAACTTGCAAGGAGCTCAGCTCCAGCCTAACAGGCACAAATAAATGCGCTATCGCATGAAGAACGCCTTCTTCGCTCTCTAGCTCATTCTGAAAGGGATAAGCAAACGTGGAATCCGTACCTTTGATTTGCATATGCGACTTGGCGTTAAAAGAATTGACGAAATCGGCAACCGTTTGCTTAGTTGTCGCTACTGTGCTGGTTACAGCCAAAATAGCGGCAACGCCGATTGTGATAGCCAAAAAAGTAAACAGCGTTCTCAGCTTCTTACGAGTTAAGTTTCGCCACGAGATTTTCCAGGAATTGATCATTGCCCTTCGCCCCCATTCCTACCTCCTGAATAATTCGGCCGTCTTGCATCGTAATGATTCGGTCAGCAAAGCCGGCGGCATACATATCATGGGTGACCATCACAACGGTAAGCCTATCGTCACGATGGAGCTTCGCGAGCAACTGCAAAATTTCTAGTCCCCGCTTCCGATCAAGATTGCCTGTGGGCTCGTCCGCCAGGATCAACCTCGGCCTCAGTGAAAGCGCGCGCGCAATCGCCACCCGCTGCTGCTGGCCTCCGCTCAGCTTCGACGGGAACGACTTCCTCCACTCCTCCAGTCCAACCTGCTTCAGCAGCAGATTAACACGGCTTGCTGCTTCCGATTTGGACACGCCATCCGAATACAAAGGAAATGCTATATTTTCTTCTACAGTAAGAGTCGGCAGGAGCTGATAGTTTTGAAACACAAAACCAATTTTTCGTCTACGAAATAAGACGCGTTCCCTTTCGCTCAAGCTGCACAGATTAACATCATCCAGAATGACCTCACCCTGCGTAGGCTTGTCAAGTCCTCCAAGCAGTTGCAGCAGCGTACTCTTCCCCGAGCCGCTGGAGCCCATTATAGCGACAAATTCACCTTGATTAATTTGGAGATCGATGCCATGGAGCACCGTTTGGATTTGACCATCCGATGGATAGGACTTGATTATCTGCTTTGCTTGAATCAATTCTCTTCCCCCTAATAACTAAAAATAGATACTGAGTATATATACTCAGTATCTATCAGAGGATGGAGGTTGTCAATATTCAATTTTGTAAAAAGCTGTAAGAACCAGCTGAAGCAAACTCATTTCCCGCGCTGCATCGCAAGCACGGCCAGCTCGATCTTATTGAGCATTAGCCCGTATTCATTCGTAATTTCAAAGGAATGCGGCAGCGGCAGCTTCTCAAAATAAGGCGCGATATCGGCTGCCGACTTAAACCAATCGCCAAGCTCCGGCGGCTCCAGCGGCTGATCGCCCCACGCTGCGCCTAGCTCCGGACTATAGATCGGCTCTGCTCCAGGCTTTAGCCGCCCGCCAAGCAGTCGCTCCACATAGACGCGCTGCGGCGGCCTTTGACGAACGCGGGCGAACATATGCGGCGCATAATCAGCGCGCGAGCCGCTATGCTTGACCGCTCCTGCAAAGCATCTTGCACCATCATAGACACGCGGGATGCCAAACAGCATCGCATATAGACGCTTGCCGAATTCTATTCGCTCCTGCAAATTTTCGAAGCTTTCCAGAATAAGGCCGGAGAGCCTGAGCACGTCAGCTTCATTTCCTTTTCCTTGCCCATTCCCATTCCCATATGGAAAAATAACGCCGTTCAACTGAAGAAGCGACTGCAGTCCAAAAAACAACGTATGAAGCACCTTTTCGCGGAAATACGGCTGCTGGACGACACGCTGCTCGATATAATGCTGCTCGTTTACAATTAACGCTATCGTCAGCGGCACCGCATCGCGTTCACGCCAAAACTGCTTCCAGACCGGCGCCATAAAAGCCGATACGCCAAATGCAGGCAGCAGATGGAATAAGCTTCTCCCCTCGCGCCTGCTCCATTCGTACAATAGCAGCTGCGGATATGCATCTTGAAAGATCAAGGCATTCGCCTGCTCCAAAAACCGGAACACCGCCTCCCGCTGCTCTGCCGTGAGCAGCAATGGGAGCCACTCCCCCTGCAAATCCGTCATGTTCCAGCCGCCATTGCGCGATACCATATGGGCAAGAAACGCCCAGTGCAGCTCAGGCGTGCGAAAATAGATGCTGCGGTATGCCTCGGTTCGCGTCACATTATTGCGGTTGCTGGCTGCCGTCTCCGAGCGGATTCGTTCAATAAGCGCCAGCTCTTCGATGCTCCAGCTGCCCGATGGCCCAGCCGCAGGCAAGACGACAGGCTTTGACCATGCGTACATCAGCTTCGCTACGGCGGCAGGCGACAATTGCAGCGGAATCGCCTCCGCCATCATCGCATGCGAGGCGCTCATTGCGCCCCATTTGCCCAACGCATAATCAAACGCCGCGCCGGGAAGCGCAAGCAGCTGGCGCAGCCAGTAGCCGATTGAACGGCGATATGTCCCTACTCCATTATTTTTGCCCATCGTAAGCGCTCCTTGTTCAACGTCATAGCCTATGTAGGAGATGATAAAGCTGCATGCCTATATGAACCAGTATCTGCCACTGTGCCTCTTGTCATACCGTGTAAGCAACATATGCGCATCTATTTCCCAAGATGTATAATAAGAGCATGCGAAAGGAAAGGAGCCAGGGGTCATGTGCGGAAGATATACGCTCACCGTAACGCTCGAGGAACTGATGGTCAGATATATGATCGAGGAGACGATGGTGCCGTTTCACCGGCCAAAATATAACGTAGCTCCGAGCCAGCAGGTGCTGACGATCATTAATGACGGGCACCACAATCGGCTGGGCGAGCTAAAATGGGGACTTGTGCCGCCATGGGCAGACGATCCGAAGATCGGCTTCCAAATGCTGAACGCGCGATCAGAGACGGCAGCGAGCAAGCCTGCCTTCCAGAAGGCGCTGCGCCACAAGCGGTGCCTCATTCCGGCAGATGGCTTCTATGAATGGAAAACGACGGCGAGCGGCAAGCAGCCGATGCGCATCGTACTGAAGAGCCGCTCTATTTTCAGTATGGCAGGACTTTATGAGACATGGCTCTCGCCAGATGGAACCAAAATCAATAGCTGCACGATACTAACGACAACGCCGAACGAACTCGTTGCGCCAATCCACGACCGCATGCCGGTCATTTTGCATCCCGAGGATGAGCAGCTGTGGCTAAACCGCGCGGTGACGGACGTTAGTGCGATCACGCCGCTCCTGCGGCCTTACTCGGCGCATGAGCTAGAAGCCTATCCCGTTTCAACAGCAGTAGGGAGTGTCCGCAATGACGAGTCAATGTTAATCGAACCCTGTAATGTGGACGAGCAGCTAGAGCTATGGTAAGCGGAAGCAAGAATGCTGCGACCCTGCTGCAAACCAAAAAAAAAATCGCTGACCGTAAGCGGTCAGCGAAACATTCCCCACAGCTTCAACAAATGAAACGTGTTGTTGGGATCGATTTTTTGCCCCATAACGAAGGCTACGATTTGATCCTCCTGCGTATCCGTCAGCTGCTCCTGCAAAATAACGGCCGCTGCTTTCACAAGCTTCCTTACCTTTGGCCGGTCCTGCAAATCATACTTCGTCACATTTCCAAGCAGCTGCCTGATTTTGTCCTTCACGACAGGATTTTTCATTTTGTATTTAACGCGCTCGACCAGCTGCGGCCGAATTCCATAGTTTTGGTAACTCACTGCTCTGACACCTCCATCCGGCAATCCGATCATATCGTTAATCTATATGCCGTCTGGAGGTAATTATTGCCTAGTCCAGCTGTTCTCCCTGAAAAAATTGATCCTTCGCAAGCAAGCTGCGCACTCTGGCAAAAGACTCATTCGTCCAAAAATCGTCTCGCTCCGTTAGCTCCGCGGCATCGTCCCGAGCAAGCTCAAGCACCTCGTAATCGGCTACCATATCCGCCAATCGGAACTCCGGAAGCCCGCTCTGCTTTGTGCCAAAGAAGTCGCCTGGGCCGCGAATTTCAAGATCGCGCCGCGATACCTCAAAGCCGTCATCCGTATCCGTCATAACCTTCATCCGCTCTTTACCGGTTTCCGATTTCGGATCGGCAACGAGAATACAATGCGATTGATGCTCGCCCCGGCCAACCCGTCCTCTAAGCTGATGCAGTTGAGACAAGCCAAATCGTTCAGCATCCATAATGATCATGAGCGTCGCATTCGGAATGTCGACACCAACCTCGACAACCGTCGTCGCGACAAGCACATGCGTCTCGTTCGCGCCGAAAGCGCCCATTACCGTTTCCTTCTCGGCAGCAGAAAGCCGGCCATGCAGCAGGCCTACCCGCAAATCCGGAAACGATTGCTGCGTTTGCACGTACAGGTCAATTGCATTTTGCACATCGAGCTTCTCCGATTCTTCAATCAGCGGACAAATAATATACGCTTGACGCCCCTTGCTAACTTCTTTGCGAATAAAGCCAAGCACGCGCTCCATCATGCTGTGCTTCACCCAATACGACTTGATCGGCTTGCGTCCATGCGGCCGCTCGCGAATCGTCGATACATCCATATCTCCGAACGCCGTAATCGCCATCGTTCTTGGGATAGGCGTTGCCGTCATCGTGAGCACATCCGGATTCATTCCCTTGCGGCGCAGCACGCTCCGCTGGTTTACGCCGAAGCGATGCTGTTCATCGACGACAACGAGCCCCAGACTTCGAAAGAAAACATCCTCTTGGATAAGAGCATGCGTTCCGACTACAATATCGATGATTCCCATCTGAAGACCGGCAAGCACATCTCTCCGCTTCTTCTCCGTCAGGCTCCCCGTCAGCAACGCGACCTGGATGCCCAGTTCAGCAAACATTCTAGTTAGCGAGCGCATATGCTGATCCGCCAATATTTCAGTCGGCACCATTAGCGCGCCTTGATGGCCTGATTTGACCGCAACGTACAAAGCGATGGCTGCGACAACCGTTTTGCCGGAGCCAACATCGCCCTGCAGCAGACGATTCATGCAAGATGGCCTTCTCATATCCACGCAAATCTCATTAACGACCTTCTTCTGGGCATCGGTCAGCTCAAACGGAAGCGTAGCAGCGAACTTGCGTATCGTCTCGCTCTCGATCTGATGCGCAATACCGTCATTGCGCTTGCGATTAAGCGCCCGATAGGCCTGCAGCTTCAGCTGGAATAGAAACAGCTCTTCATACACAAGCCGATTGCGGGCTGCTTGTCCTTCCTTTGTATCATCCGGCAAATGAATGCGATGCACCGCATCGCGCCTTGCCATCAGATCATGCTGGCGAACCAACTCATGCGGCAGCATCTCTTCAATCATAGTTCCGTACTGTGTTAACGCCTGACGAACCGTCTTACGCATCCACGGCTGCGTAATGCTTCCACCGACCGAATAAACCGGCTGCAGCGTTCCTGACTTCGCTGCTCCGCCGCTTCCTGGAAATTCAGAGTCTGATATCGTCATTTGCAGCCGCTGCTGCTCCCATTTGCCCGTGAGCATAATTTCCCTTCCGATTACAAGCTGATCCTGCAGGAAATGACGATTGAACCATACGGCCGTAACCAGCCATTGCCCCACCTCCACCTTGCACGTCAGTCTCGACTTGCTCTTCCCGTAGCGCTGCAGGAGGGGAACGCCCCGAACATGACCCAGCACCGTGACCTTCTCGCCTTCCTTCACGTCGGTGAGCTCGCGAATGCGGTAATCCTCATACCGAAACGGAAAATAATCCAGCAAATCCGCAACTGTTCTCACGCCAAAGGCGTGAAGCTCCTCTTCCTTAGGAGCGCTCACGCCTTTGATTTGCCGAACAGAAATTTGGTCCAGCGTCATCATCCAATCACATCCTGTACATAAACACGGCCGATGCGCCAGGTCCCGTATGGGTGCCAACAACCGCGCCTATTGTCGTCCAGCCAATGGCTTGCACATTGAACTGGCTCTTCAGAAGCTCTAGCAGCTCCTCTGCCCCATCCTTGCGGAAAGAATAAGCCATTGTGAGACCAACCGGCTCATCGCCGTACGACTGCTTCAGCAGCTCGGCGATACGCGCCATCGCCTTCTTTGAGCCGCGCACCTTATCTACCGCAAGCACAACGCCATCCTTGTCCAAGGACAGGATAGGCTTTATGTTTAGAATCGAACCAATTAGCGCGGAAGCTTTGCCAATCCGTCCGCCCTTCTGCAAATACTCGAGTGTATCGACGAGAAAATATAAATTCGTATCGCGCTCTAATTGCTCAATAGCCTCGATAATCCGTTCCTTCGATTCGCCTGCCTGTGCCATTTCAGCCGCTTTTATGACGCGCATCCCAAAGCCAAAGGAAGCTGATCTCGAGTCCAATACCGTAATATCCGACTCTTCACCCAGCATAGACTGCGCAATAACAGCCGATTGATACGTACCGCTGAGCGCCGCAGAGAGATGAAGCGAAATAATAGGCGACTCAGCGTCTTCCGCAAGCAGACGCTCGTATACGTCTGAGAATTCCATTGGCGATGGCTGCGATGTCGTCGGAAGCGCAGAAGAATGTGCCAGCTTCTCATAGAACTCCTCAGATGTAATCGTCACGGCATCTAGAAACGTTTCTTCACCGAAGAGTACTTTAAGAGGGACTACTGTGATTCCCAACCGTTCTCTAATTTCTTTTGGAACGTCCGACGTGCTATCCGTTACTATTCTGACCTTCCCCAACGTTACCCCTCCCAGCATTAAAACGATTGCAATTTACTCCAATGCAAAAACATAAGGATACAGCGGCTGTCCGCCCTTTTGCACTTCCAGCTCCAGCTCAGGATACTGCTCCCCGGTCCACTCGCATAGCGATGCCGTCTCTTCTGCATCAGCTTCCTCGCCTGTAAGAATCGTCAGCAAATCTCCGCCTGAGCTCAGCATGCTTGCAATAAGCGATTGGCAAGCCGCAAGCAGATCAGCATGAGACACGACAATCGTTTTTTCCTTGATCCCGATAAAATGGCCAGCGCGTATATCAACGCCTTCAATCGTCGTATCACGCACAGCCTTCGTTACTTGTCCAGATATCACCTGCTCCGCCGCGTTTTTCATCCATGCGCTATTTCGCTCAGCCGTTTCGTCTTCCTTGAAAGCGAGCACTGCCGCTAACCCCTGCGGTATCGTGCGTGTCGGAATGACTGTGACGCTGCGCTCGCTTAGCTCGGCTGCCTGCTCCGCCGCCAAAATAATATTTCCGTTATTCGGGAGAATATAAATATACTCCGCGGACAAAGCCTCGATTGCTTTCACGAAATCCTCCGTGCTTGGATTCATCGTCTGCCCGCCGGACAATACCGTATCGACTTCATTTTCTAGAAAAATGTCCGTGATACCCTCGCCTAATGCAACGGCAATGATGCCAAATGGTGCCTTCTCGAACACTTGACCCGGCGGAATAACCTCTACGTCCTGCCCAGCGAGCAGCTCAGCCGCTGAAAAGTCTGCAACAGCAGAGTTGTCTTGCTCATGCTCCAGCAAATCACGATGCTGCTCACGCATGTTGAGGATATGAATATCCGTTAATTCACCGTAAGGAAGGGAAAGATTTAGCACGTCGCCAGGCTTGCGCGAGTGAACATGCACTTTAATAATATCGTCTTCCGTAATAACCAATATGGAGTCTCCATCTTTTCCAAGCGCTCGTTTGTAAGCGGATTCATCAAAAAACGCTCCTGTATGCCCGGCTAGCTTGCGATTGATAAAAAATTCCATATCATATAAAAACTCAATCGCTTCCGTTGATAAGCGTGATTGCGCCGATGACAGCTCTTGCTTACGGATGATTGGAGGAGCAGTGTTCGGCACTGCGACCTCTTCCGGAGGAGCCGCCTCTGAACCCATCGAATCGGAATCCAAATTGCCGTCTAGTTCCGAAAGGCTGCGTACGAAGCCTTCATAAATAAATACGAGGCCTTGTCCGCCGGAATCAACTACGCCTACCTGCTTTAGCACAGGCAGTAAGTCAGGCGTGCGCTGCAAAGCTTCATGTGCCTTCTGATGCACCTCGCGCATCAATTCAACGGCATCATTCGTTCTGCGGGCATATTGAACCGCATGCTTGGCAGCTTCCTTCGCAACCGTAAGAATCGTTCCTTCAACTGGCTTCACGACAGCTTTATAAGCGAGGTCAACACCGTATTGCAAAGCAGCGGCAAGCTGCACAGTTCCCGCCTCTTCAAGACCGGCAAGCGATCTGGAAAAGCCTCTGAACAACTGAGACAAAATAACGCCAGAGTTGCCCCTTGCGCCCATCAGCAGCCCCTTCGATAATGCTTCCGTCGCTTTTCCGATGCTGCTTGACGGCTTGCTGCGGAGTTCGCCAACACCAGAGGACATCGTTAAGTTCATGTTTGTTCCCGTATCGCCATCCGGCACCGGGAACACATTTAATGCGTTAACGTGCTCTGCGTTGCGCTGTAAATAATCCGCGCCGAGCAGTGCCATTGCGGCAAAATCAGATCCGTTTATAAAGCGCTTACTCAACGAAATTTCCCTCCCTGTTACTTGAGTACCCTGACATCTTGCACAATTATATGGACTTCTTCCACTTGTAGACCGATTACGTCATTCAGCACATATTTCACCTTGGATTGAATGTTATGCGCTACTTCGGAAATTTTCGTTCCGTAGCTCACGATGATGTAGAGGTCAATATGCAGCTTTTCATTTTCGCGTCTAACTTCGACGCCGCGGGTCAAATTGTCCCGTCCGAGCAGCTCGGCAATTCCGTCCTTCAACTGTTTGCGGGAAGCCATTCCGACAAGTCCATAACAATCCATGGCAGCAGAGCCGGCAATAATGGCAATGCAATGGTCTGAGACATGTATGGAACCTAATTCGTTGCTTAGCTGCAGAGGCATGGCAATACACTCCCTTACTGTATATATTATGGACTACGTTCATTGTACTATAAACGGGACCTTTATAGAAGTCCGTTCAATAAATCCAGTATTTCTGCGTCATTTCTAGCTTTGAAAGCGATGTACAACCATGTTGTCCTTATATTTAGGTTGAACAGAATCAATGTTTATGATACGATATTCAAGTGTGTTTAAATGTTATTTCGCTTACGAATGAAGTTTTCCTCACGCATAACGAAGCCATTGTTAATGGAATCAGTTTTGCTCTAGCAAGACTTAAAGGAGGTGTAGTCATGTCCCGCAAATGTTTTCTTACAGGTAAAGCACCTGGTAAAGGTAACAACGTATCCCACGCAAACAACAAAACACGTCGTTCTTGGGGCGTAAACGTGCAAAAGGTTCGCATTTTGGTTGACGGTAAGCCAAAACGTGTTTATGTCAGCACTCGCGCACTGAAAGCTGGTAAAGTTACCCGCGTATAATGATGGCTTTGGCCATAGACAAAAGCACCTGAGCGCTCAGGTGCTTTTCTTTTACTTTTCCACGATCACGGCCGAAGGGTGTCCTGCAGCATCTGACCTAATTTTTTTGGAAGGTATTCAAAATCGCCTTTACGAACCCGCCCAAAAATTTAGGCAGTTTGATTGTATAAAATTTCATGCCTCATCCCTCCTCAGACACGCTCATCGAATTAATCCGTGACAAAATTACTACGCTCATGTAACCATCCTATGCGTTATCAGTTCGTCCTATTCCATCGTGAGCTAGTGAAGAGAGGGAACGACATGCCCATTATTGTGCCGGATTATCTCTCAAAAAGATAATAGCAGCAGCAACAACAGCGATTAGCAAATAAAATATGATCGCAAGAACGAAGAATGCAATTCGCAGTCCGATCGTCTCATACCTCCGAAAGAAGCGTATGCCTATGTATAGGGCCAGCAACGAGAATAGATACCGATAAATTTCCGTCAACATCGAGAAAAGAGCCAGCATCAGACCTGCTAGAAAGGTGTAGCCGAGCAGCCAGAACGTTGTTTTCAACTTCTCGTTCATTGCGCCCGCCCCTAACGCAGTACCGCGATTGCCGCGGCAAGATCATTTTCTGCAAATACGGCATTCCCCGCAACTAGCACATTAGCTCCAGCCTCGCGGATGACCGCTGCCGTCGACTTGTTAACGCCTCCGTCAACCTGGACATGCACCTCATCTAAGCCCTGCTCCTCCAGCATAGCGCGCAGCTGGCGCAGCTTCACCAGCGAATAAGGAATGAACTTTTGTCCACCGTATCCTGGATTTACCGTCATAATGAGGACAAGATCAAGATCATGCAAAATAGGCTCGAGCACGGATACCGGCGTTGCTGGATTAATGGCTACGCCAACCGGAAGCCCCTTTTCTTTAATATAATGTACCGTTCTATGCAAATGCACGCACGCTTCGGCATGGATCGTAATGCGGTCGGCTCCAGCGGCTATATAGTCTGCAAAAGACAGCTCTGGACGCTCGATCATGAGATGAACATCAAATGGCAGCTTTGTCGCTGAACGAACAGCAGAAATGACAGGCGGTCCAAAGGTAAGATTGGGCACAAAATGTCCGTCCATCACGTCAATGTGAATCCAATCCGCTCCAGCCGCATCCACGGCTTTAATTTCTTCACTTAATCTTGCAAAATCTGCTGATAATATGGAAGGTGCAATTATAGTCATTGTGTTTAGTACCTCCGTTTTTTCTCTTTCATCTCCGCTAGAAACAGGAGGTAGTGATCATGTCTGCTTTTCTCGATTGCGCCGCTCTCAACCGCTGCGAGCACCGCACAGCCTGGCTCATGCACATGCGTGCAGCCTCTAAACTTGCAATTAGGAGAAAGCTCACGCATCTCGATAAAGCAGTAGCCCAAATCCTCAATCCCTAACTCCTGAAAATCCAGCTGGCTAAAACCTGGAGTATCCGCTACTAAGCCGCCGCCGATCTCAATGAGCTCGACATGCCTAGTTGTATGCTTCCCTCGCCCTAGCCTGTTGCTGATTGCATTCGTCTCCAGCTCTAAACCAGGCACGATCGCATTTAGCAGCGAAGACTTTCCTACGCCCGATTGGCCAGCGAAAACTGCCAAATGGCCCTTCAGCCTCTCTTGAAACGGCGCAATCCCTTCGCCAAGCAGCGAGCTTGTCCCAAATACCTCGTAACCAAGGGACCTGTATATACGATTAACAGAGGAAGCTGCAGCCTGCGCCTCCTCTGTCTCCAAACCGTCATTCTCCAAATCCTGTTTGCTCAAGCATAATACCGCCGGGATGCCCGCATGCTCGATATGGACAAGAAACTTATCGAGCAACTGCAAATTCAGTGCCGGCTCCGTAACGGAGAATACAAGAATCGCCAGGTCGATATTAGCTACAGGAGGACGGATAAGCTCCGACGTTCGAGGCAAGAGCTCCTCAACGGTTCCCTCCCCATTCTCCGTTAAGCTGTACATAACCACATCGCCGACGAGCGGTGTAAGGCCTCTGTTCTTAAACACGCCGCGAGCACGGCATTGGACCGTTGTAGAGTCCGATGCCGTATTTTCCGCTCGCACATAGTAATAGCCGCTGAGCGCTTTTACAATTGTCCCTTTGAGATGACCTTCTTTGCTGTTATGGCTGCTGTTGCTGTTGCTCTTCTTCAACTGGCTCATCGCTTTCGGTAACCTCCGTTTGTGCCGGAACATCCGTAGCTGGCACTTCTTCACCCGGAATGGTCAAGGTGGATGAATTCGAACCCTGCAATAATTCATCGTACGTAATCGTTTTGGTGTCGATAAACTGGTTATCGCGGTAAACCGTTACTCTAGCTTCTGTATCAGGCGCTAAAAGAACGGTAACAGGGAATGTTTGGGTACTCGTAATTTGCCGTTTATCCCACTCGGTATTTTCACCGCGCGCATCGGAATATACAATTTTGATCTCACTTGTCTTTCCAGCTACAGCCGGCGAGATCGTAATGTTGAATTGATGCTCCTTTGCATCCGCAGGCGGCCCTGAGCTTACTCGGATCGAAATTTTTGCCCCTTTGGATACATGATCCTTCGGTTTGTGCGGGTGTTGGCTAATGACAAAATCCTTCTGATGCAAAAAGCTAGGTTCGTACAAAATATCGGCGTCATCCAGCGTCAGCTCATTCGCCTTGATCAGATCTTTGGCTTCGGCGAGGCTCTTGCCAATTAAATTCGGCATTGGAACGGTCTCGCGGCCTTTGCTGACCATGAAATAAAATTCAACCGATTCCGGATTATATTGCTCCCCTGGCTTTGGCGACTGCTGAATTATCGTATCCGCAGCCTCCTCGCTGAACACCGATTCAATTTCGATCTGATCCTCTATTATGATGCCTAAAGCGCCAAGCTCATCAATCGCAGTCTGCAGCGGCTTGCCTACATAGTTGCCAAGCTCCTCAAGCTCCGGTCCGTCGCTGACTGTAATTTGAATAAAGGAGCCTTCCTTCACTTTCATGTTCGACTTAGTCTGATCAAGTACCTGATCCTTCGGAATTTCCTTGTTATGCTCGTGAAGGACCGGCTCTTCCACCTTAAGACCTTTGGCCTCAATCATTTGCCGCGCCACGGTTTCCGACTTGCCTACGACATAAGGCACCTCTACCTCCGCTACATCAATGAAGCCGAGCAGCGAGATAAAGCCCCAGATGATGAGACCCAGCACAGCTAGCGTGACACCAACGACAGTTAGCGGTTTCCTCCAGCCCTTTGACTTAGAAGCAAGCTCCTTATCGTGGATTTGCTCTTCCTTCTTCGCGTTGATCGGCCGCTCTCGCTCCTGGGAAGCTGCAGGTCCGATATCCCCGCGGATAGCAGGCATCACGCGTGTCTCTTCCAGATCGTTAACATGCGTAAACGTAATTTTGGGCTCCTTCAATCGCTCTGGACGCATGCAAGTATCCAGATCGACCAGCATTTCATGCGCGGAGTTGTAACGCTCGCTCGGATTTTTGCGCATCGCTTTAAGAACGACATTCTCCACGCTTTGCGGAATATGCGGATTAACGATACGCGGCTCCTCGAAATTTTCCTGCAAATGCTTCAAAGCAATGCTAATCGGACTTTCGCCGAGAAACGGAAGCTGTGCGGTCAGCATTTGATAAAGCACGATGCCAAGCGAATACAAATCAGACTTTTCTCCCGTATTAATGCCTTTCGCATGCTCCGGAGAAAAATAATGAACTGAGCCCATGACAGAGCCGGTCTGTGTAATCGTTGACGATGTAACCGCGCGCGCGATACCGAAGTCGGTAACTTTAACACGCCCGTTTTTGCCAATCAATATATTATGAGGTTTAATATCGCGGTGAATAATATGGTTCTGATGCGCGTGATCAAGCGCATCTGCAATTTGCATGGCAATACGCACCGCTTCATCTGTTTGCAACGGCGCACGCTCTTGTATGATTTCATTCAAATTGTGGCCTTCAATGTATTCCATAACGATATAATGCGTGTCCTCTTCTTGCCCTACATCATAAATGCTGACGACATTCGGATGAGACAGCGCAGCTGCTGACTGGGCTTCACGACGGAAACGGCGTATGAATTCCTCGTCATGCACAAATTGCTGCCGCAGCACCTTCACTGCGACCTTTCTGTTAAGCAGCACATCATGGGCTTTATATACAAGCGCCATTCCGCCGCCGCCGATACGTGTTAAAATCTCATAACGTCCGCCTAAATCCTGTCCGATCATCCTTGTCACCCCTCTCGATTCGTGCCAGCCGCTTCTTGCAGGAGAACGACCGTAATATTGTCGTCTCCGCCAGCATGCAGCGCAAGCTGAATGAGATGATCAGCTTTAGCTTCCAGCTCCAGCTGCTCAGTGGTGACCGTTAGCAGCATTTCCTGCTCGCTCACCATATTCGTTAATCCATCGCTGCACAGGAGCAGCACGTCTTGCGGAGAGAGCTCCACCGATTGCACTTCAATATCGACATGTGAATCCGTGCCTATTGCACGGGTGAGCACATTGCGGCGCGGATGGTGCGCGGCCTCCTCTATGCTGAGCTGGCCGGATTTGACCAATTCATTGACCAGCGTATGATCATTCGTAATTTGCGTGATGACGCCTTCGGTAATTTTGTAGGCGCGGCTGTCGCCAACATGTCCTATGATCGCATTATTCTGCTTAACCAAAGCAGCGACAATCGTAGTGCCCATATTGTGATATTGCTCATTGCGCGAGGCCAATTCAAAAACAGCCTCATTTGCTTGCGAAATGGCTTGCCTAATGAGCATTTTACCTTCTTGAAGAGACAGGTCAGACTTGGCTGCGCTTTGCTCCAGCATGCTGCGGAACGCGTCCACCGCTTTCTGGCTGGCTACGTCTCCAGCCTGATGTCCACCCATGCCATCAGCTACGATGGCAAGAGTGATCCCGTTATGCAATTGACTTACCCAAGATTGATCTTCATTGACATGACGAACCCGTCCGATGTCACTGCGGTTTGCCGTTAACAATCAGTCATCACCTCGCCTGAGACTCCATATGTTTCGCTCTTAATTGGCCGCATGCAGCCGCAATGTCATGCCCTTGCTCCCTGCGAATCGTTACGCTCACTTTATTTTTCTCGAGCACGCGTTGGAATTCAAAGATATCCTCGCGCGGCGTACGGACATAATTCCGTTCTGGCACATGGTTTACAGGAATCAAGTTGACGTGGCACAGCATTCCCTGAAGCACGTCCGCAAGCTCTTGCGCATGCTCCGCACGGTCATTGACGCCTCCGATCAATGCATACTCAAACGTAATTCTTCGGCCGGTCTTCGCAATATAGTTATGGCAAGCAGCCATTACATCTTCAAATGGGAAGCGGCGGTTAACCGGCATCAGCTTCGAGCGAAGCGCATCATTTGGCGCGTGGATCGATATCGCCAAGTTGATTTGTGTATTTTCCTCCGCGAACTTATACATGCTTGGCACAATACCGCTAGTTGATACAGTTATATGACGTTGTCCAATGTTTAGACCCTTCTCATGAATCATGATGCGAAGGAATGCCATCGTAGCGTCATAGTTCTCGAACGGCTCGCCAGAGCCCATAATAACGATACTGGAAACACGCTCTCCAGTAGCGTCAAGCATTTGCTGCGCAGTCACGACCTGAGCGACGATCTCGCCAGCAGTCAGATTCCGCTTCAAGCCGCCAAGCGTCGATGCGCAAAACGTACAGCCGATTCGGCAGCCGACCTGCGTGGTGACGCAAATGCTGTTGCCGTAGTTATGGCGCATGATAACCGTTTCGATCGCATGCGCGTCGTGAAGGCCGAACAGAAACTTAACAGTCCCGTCCTTCGATTCAAACTTCGTAATTTCGTTAAGCGTTATAATTTGAAAGCTTTCCTCAAGCTTTTCTCTAAGCCCTTTAGATAGGTTGGACATATCTTCAAAGCTCTTCACTCGCTTCACATACAACCAATCAAACAGCTGTCCGCCGCGAAACGCCGGCTCGCCGTTGTCTATCATCCATTGTTGAAGCTGCTCGAGCGTGTAGTCATATACGCATGGTTTCATTTCATCACACCTGTACCTTATAGTAGGGCGGCTAAACCGTTCCGGTCGCCGCCATCGATTTATTTTACCACAAACGCCCATGTTCAGCCATAAGCGCAGGTTATGGACGCTTTACCATCCTTGCAATATAGAAACCGTCACTGTTAAAATGCTGCGGCAGCAGCTGCGCTTGTCCATCGAATTTCTCGTCGATTGCGCCAGCTTTCTTGAGCTGATCTACAACGGCCTCGGGCCAATTGCGATCCAATTCAAATTCAGGATGCTCCTTCAAAAAGGTCGCGACTTGCCGCTCGTTCTCGTCCTTCTCGATGGTGCAAGTACTGTATACGAGCACGCCGCCAGGGCGAACCAAATCACACACTGCGCCAAGCAGACGCTGCTGAACGGCTGCAATCTCGGATACATCGCCTGCGGTTTTGGTCCATTTGATTTCCGGCTTCCGCCTAATAACGCCAAATCCAGAGCATGGCGCATCCAGCAGGACGGCATCCATCGATTGCGGCTTGAACCTTTCTGCCAGCTTAAGCGCATCCTCGGTAATGGCCTCGACGTTGCGAAGCTTCAAACGCTCGGTCTGCGTTACGATCAAATCCCGCTTATGAGCATGCAGGTCATTCGCCCATACTTTGCCCTTGCCGCCCATTAGCTCAGCCAGATGCGTGCTTTTGCCGCCAGGGGCAGCGCAGCAATCGAGCACCTGCATGCCTGCTTTTGGCGCTACGACCTCCGCGACCAGCATGGAGCTCTCGTCCTGTACCGTCCACATTCCGTCACGGAATCCGTCCGTATCAGCAAGATTGCCGCCTCGATTTATCGCTATGCCCGCAGGCGCGATCACGGACGGCTCTGCATCATAGCCAGCTTCCCTCAGAAGCTCTATTGCCTCTTCGCGTGTTCCGCGAAGCGTATTCGCGCGAACGCTGGAATGCGGATGATCGTTGCCCGCAGCGCAGATGGCCTCGGCCGTTTCAGCCCCATATGCGGCAACCCACCGGCTTACGAGCCACTCCGGATAGGAATGGCGAAGCGCGATTTGCACGATAGGATCCGCATGCTTAATCTCGGAAGCCAACAGTTCTCCGCGACCGCGGTCGATGCTGCGAAGCACGCCGTTGACCATGCCGGAGATGCCGGAATGGCCTCGCTTCTTCGCAATCGTGACCGCTTCATTCACCGCAGCATGCGCTGGGATGCGATCCAAGTACAGCAGCTGATAAGCGCTCATTCGAAGCAGCTGATGAACCCATGGCTCAAGCTTATGCAGCCCCTTGGAAACGAATCGGCTCAGCCAGTAATCCAGCGTCGCTTGCCGCTGAATCGTGCCATATACGAGCTCGGTCACAAGTCCGGCATCAGCCCGCTGAAGACCAGCATCCTGCAAGGTCCGATTAAGCTGCAAATTGCTGTAAGCGCCGGTCCCCGCAACCTTCACCAGCGTATCCATCGCCAGCTCGCGCGGTGATTTCGCTTTGCGAGAACCAGGCTGCTGCTGTTGCGAGGCCCCGGCAGGCTTGCTGCCGCCGACAGGGCGTTTATGGCCATGTCCAGCTTTAGGCTTTCCTTTGCCGCCATTGCTGCCGTTGCGATTGGCGCTAGGCTTCTGCGTGCTCTCCGTCATACAGCACCTCCGTCGCCAAACAGGGTGCCCGCTTCAAGACGCGCACCTTTCAGCCAATCCGATGCGTTCATCGCTTTTTTGCCTGCTGGCTGAATTTGCTCCAGCACCAGAACGCCATCACCAGTTTGAATTGATATGCCGCTGCTGTCTGCAGCTAGGACAGTCCCAGGGGCAGAAGCTGCTGCTTTCGAAGCTGCCGAAGGCACAGCACATTGCCATACTTTGAAAACCTCGCCATTCAAGTACGTGAAAGCCCCCGCCATCGGCGACAAGCCGCGAACTTGATTGAATATGGCGCGAGCGGACTTCGTCCAATCGATTCGCTCATCCTCGCGAGTCAAGTTCGGCGCATAAGTCGCCTGCTCGTCCTGCTGCGGCACTGCCTTCGCTTCCCCAGCGATGATAGACGGCAGTGTTTTGCCAAGCAGCTCCGCACCGGCGATGCTCAGCTTCTCAAACATCGTTCCCGACGTATCCTCGTCCGTAATCGGAAGCTCTGCAACACTAATCATATCGCCTGTGTCCAGTCCTTCCGCCATGTACATAATCGTCACGCCCGCCTTGCTCTCTCCATTGATAATCGAGCGCTGAATAGGAGCTCCGCCGCGATATTTCGGCAACATGGAGCCATGCACGTTAATGCAGCCAAGCCGCGGAATTTCGAGGAGCGCTTTTGGCAAAATTTGGCCGTAGGCAGCCGTTACGATAAGATCCGGCTCAAACTCCGCCACCGCTGCAACGGCCCCGCTGTTCCGCATCCGCTCTGGCTGCAGCACAGGCAGGCCAAGCGACAACGCCGCTTCCTTTACAGGCGGCGGCGTCAGCGTTTTTTTGCGGCCCTTCGGCCGATCAGGCTGTGTTACAACAGCGACAACATTGTACTGCTGCTCAAGGAGCAGCTTCAAAGAGGGAACGGCAAAATCCGGCGTTCCCATAAACACAATACGCATGAAGCTATTCGCCGCCTTTTCTAGCTCTTTCCGAAATGTCGTAGATGTTATCCGCCAAATCGGTAAACAAAATGCCGTTCAAATGATCGATCTCATGCTGAAATGCGCGAGCAAAGTAACCCTGTGCTTCAAGCGTAAACGACTCGCCGTCAATGTGCTGACCTGTCACGACTATACGGTCCGCACGGAGAACATCACCGTTTAGGTTTGGAATGCTCAAGCAGCCCTCAGGACCAAGCTGCTCGCCATCCTGCTCAACGATAACAGGGTTAACCATTGCGATCAGTCCGTTGTCATCGCCTACATCAACCACGATAACCCGCTTCGAAATACCGATTTGCGGCGCTGCAAGGCCTACGCCATCAGCGTCATACATCGTCTCCGCCATATCTTTTACCAGCTTTTCCAAATTGGAGTTGAATTTCGTTACTTCCTTAGCTACTTCCCGCAAAACCGGGTCTGGTTCTTTCACAATTATACGGATACTCATAGTATTCCCTTCCTTTACGTTCATTAAAATAGTAATAGCTATTTATAATATAACTTGCGGATCTACGTCAATACTGAACTGCACCTGACGCTGCGGCGGTCCGTCCGTGAATGACGTGAGCGCCTTGCGAACGAGAGCCGAAGCATCGATGTTCCCCCGATATTTTATCACACATTGAAAACGGTAGCGATCCTTCATTCTCGAAATGGGCGATGCAACAGGCCCAAGCACCTCGAGCGCTCTACTAAATCCGCTGTTCAGCGGAAGCAGTACGCCTTCATTCTCGGCCAACTCGCGCAGATCCGCAGCAAATCGTTCGCTGATCGATGATAGAAGCGGCAGCTGCTCATGAGACATCGTAACGAGGATCAGCCTGCAATAAGGCGGATAACCCATGGCGCTCCGATGCCGCAGCTCCTCGCTTACAAAAGCCGCGTAATCATGCTGCTGCGCCGTTACGACCGCATAATGCTCAGGCGCATAGGTCTGAATAACGACCTCTCCCGGCAAATGATGTCTGCCGGCGCGCCCCGCAACCTGCGTAAGCAATTGGAATGTTCGTTCGGCTGCGCGAAAATCAGGCAAATTAAGCGAAGTATCCGCCGCGATGACCCCGACTAACGTAACGTAAGGAAAATCGAGTCCCTTCGCTACCATTTGCGTGCCTAGCAGCACATCTGCTTTTCGCTCTCCGAACTGCTTCAGCAGCTTCTCATGCGAGTTTTTCTCCGTCGTCGTATCCACATCCATCCGGATCACCCGAATGCCCGGAAACAGCTTCGAGAGCTCCTCCTCAACCCGCTGCGTCCCTGTGCCAAAATAACGGATATGCTCGCTTTGGCAGGAAGGACAGGTCGTTGGCGCCTGCTCGGCATGGCCGCAATAGTGACAGCGGAGCGCGCGCGATTTCTGATGGTACGTAAGTGAAATATCGCAGTGCGGGCAAGCCGCCGTATAGCCGCAGGAGCGGCACATGACGAAAGTCGAGTATCCGCGCCTGTTAAGCAGCAGCACCGACTGCTCGCCGCGCTCAAGCCGCTCGGCAAGCGAGCTGTGAAGCAAGCGGCTGAACATAGAGCGATTGCCTTCTCTCAGCTCCTCGCGCATATCGATAACCGCAACGGGAGGCAGCGGCCTGCCGCCCACGCGGATTGGCATTGGCAGCAGCGCGGGCTCGCGGCCCTCATCACGGGCCGTTAACGGTCTGCTCGCTGCCGCAAACGACTCAAGCGAAGGTGTCGCCGAACCTAGCACAACCGCGGCGCCATGCTGCTTCGCCCTCCGCACAGCCACATCTCGCGCGTGGTATTTCGGGCTTTCCTCCTGCTTATAGGACGATTCATGCTCTTCATCGATTATAATAAGCCCAAGCCGTTCAAACGGTGCAAAAATCGCCGAACGCGCGCCAATCGCTACCTGCACCTGGCGGCTGCGAATTTTGCGCCACTCGTCATAGCGCTCGCCGTTCGAGAGCCTGCTGTGCAGCACCGCGACCGCATCTCCGAATCGTCCTTTAAAGCGCTCAACCATTTGCGGGGTAAGTGAAATTTCCGGGACGAGCACGATCGCTTGCTTCTCCTGCTCCAAGCAGAACTGAATCGATTGCAAATATACCTCTGTTTTGCCGCTGCCCGTTACGCCGTGAAGAAGCATCGTCTGCGGCTCGCCTGCATGAACGGCTCTCGCAATCCGATCAAATACGTCTTTCTGGCCTTCAGTTAGCTCGAGCGGCGTCGTTCTCTCGAATAAACGCCCTGCATAAGGATCGCGCTGCTGCTCGATCTCCTCTATGACAAGAAGCCCTTTCTCCGCCAAGGAGCGTACGCTTGCCGCTGAGCCCCCTGCCTCTGCGAGCAGCTGCTGCATTGGCAATGGGCCGCCGTGATCAAGCATATAAGCCAGCAATTCGCGCTGCTTCGCCACTCTTGCCGGCAAAGCCTCCATTTGCCTGCGGACTTCCTCCGCATCATCAGGTACGAATACGGTTAGAACCTTGCGGATCGCAAGCCGATCTTTGATCGAGGTTTGTTCTACCAGCACGCCCTCCCGAAGCGCAGCCTTCACTGCTTTCGCATGCTCTGGAAATCGCTCCAGCAGCACCTCCAGCTTTACGAGCTGTCCGCTCGCTCCTATCCATTCCGTCATAGCTGCTGGGAGGTCCTCCTTCGCCGCTTCCTCGTCCTGAATGCCGACAAGGCGCTCAGCCTTCCCCTTCAAAGCAGCCGGGATCATCGCTTGCAGCGCCGTTGTCCAAGAGCAGCAATACTTCTCGCTCATCCATTTCGCAAGCTCGATGAGATCGGGCAGCAGCGGCGGAACGTGATCGAGCAGCTCCGATATGGGCCTCAGCCGTTTCATGTCTACGTCCGTTGTCTCTGCAAGATGTGTGACGAATCCCTGCAATACACGCGGTCCGAACGGAACGCCGACGCGGCTTCCGACCTCGATCCAGTCTTCAAGCGCCGCAGGCACCTCATAATCAAACGGCCGATCCGTCTGGCGGCTCGGCACGTCTACAATGACTTTAGCAATCATTCGCCTCTCCCTCCAGAGGAAGGAAGACGCGCAGCAATCAACTCCAGCAAACGAGAGGCAACCTCGCGCTTAGACAAGAGCGGCATCGACTCAACAAGTCCCTCTGAAGCAAACACTTTAACGATATTCGTATCGCCGTTAAAGCCTGCCCCATCCTTGCTTACATCGTTAGCTACAATGAGGTCGCAATGCTTCCTTCGCAGCTTGTCCATCGCATAATGCTCAATCTGCTCTGTTTCTGCCGCAAAGCCAACAAGAAACTGATGCTTCTTTCGCTGTCCAAGCGTCTCCAAAATATCAGTTGTCCGCTCGAGCTCCAGCACCAGCTTCTCGCCGCTCTTTTTAATCTTCTGATCGCTGACGTTTACTGCCCGGTAATCAGCCACCGCTGCCGACTTCACTACGATGTCCATCTCGTCATAGACGCTCGTTACCGCCTCCAGCATTTGCTGCGCGGACGCTACTCGGATGACCTTTACGCCGGCAGGCGGAGCGAGCGAGGTACGGCCTGCGACAAGCGTCACATCAGCGCCCATCAGACGAGCTGCCTCTGCAATCGCAAATCCCATTTTGCCGGATGAATCATTCGTCAAATACCTTACAGGATCAAGCCGCTCCATCGTGCCGCCTGCAGTTACCAGCACCTGATTGCCTTTCAGCTTGCCGCCTTTGCCGAACCAAGAATCAATCGCCATAACGATGTCCTCAGGCTCCGCAAGACGCCCTTTAGCGACGTATCCGCAGGCAAGCTGGCCTGTGCCAGGCTCCACGAACATAACGCCGCGTGCTGCCAGCAGCTCCAGATTGCTCACAACGGCTGGATGCTCATACATATGCACATTCATTGCCGGAGCGATTAATACCGGACAAGTTGCTGCCAGCAGCGTCGTGCTGAGCATGTCATCGGCATGGCCTCCGGCCAGCTTCGCAATCGCATTGGCAGTAGCCGGAGCAATAACAATCAAATCCGCATGGTCAGCCAAATGAATATGCGATACGACCGAGGGATCTCGCTCATCGAATGTATCGGTATAGACCGGGTTTCGCGATAACGTTTGCAAAGTAAGCGGCGTAATAAACTTTGTCGCTGATTCCGTCATAATAACATGTACAACCGCGCCCGCCTGCACCAGCTTGCTGCATAGCGCTGCGCCTTTATAGGCTGCAATCCCGCCTGTAATGCCGAGTATAATCGATTTCCCTTTTAGCATGGTGTATCTCCCTATCAAGCGTAAACGGCTAAAGGCCTCCTTTGGCAGCAAAAGCTCGTTTCGCAATAAAAATGATAAGCCGCATGATGAGCGTCAGGCTTATCATTTCATTTATTTTCACATAAGCGATTCAACACGATTGTTCAAACGTCTACCAGTCCTTGCGTTCCCTCAAGCTCGTAATTTGAGCAACATGATGCTTGCCATGCCACGCGACGAATCCTAGAAAATTGGCCAATCCAATTTGACTGCCCTTCTCCGGATGGTAGAACATTTTATCAAAATCAGATGCCTCCATCGATCGAAGCAGCAATACTAAGCGTACATAAATGCCCTCTACAATCGCTGTGCTAACCTCTGGCGAGGCTTGCAGGCTGTCTGCCGTCTCCGCCCAGCGTTCTTCGTTAAATGGCTTGATGGTCGGATTGGGCTCTGTGAGCGCAAGCTTGAAGCGTGAGAAGCAATTCATTGAAGCATCCGCAAGGTGATGGACGACCTGGCGCACGGTCCAGCCGCCGCTCCGATAAGATGTATCTAACTGCTCATCGTTCAAATCTGCAAGCGCCGCCTTAAGCTGCCCTGGCAGCTTCTCGATGTCTGAAATCCACTGCTCGCGATGCTTTACGGTCATTCCCTCGAACGAGTACCTGCCAATTGGATAACGTAATTTGTCCATTCCGTTCCCTCCTGTTCATTCGTCCCTGAATCGTAAGTCCCACCATCTATCATAACATATGCAGCTTCAAAATCTAACCAGACCGATTACTTTTTATATGATAAAATCTACTTTCTATGCTTAAAAAATACCGTTTTTCAATTGATGCGCCATCTTGTAAAGCTCCGCAATATCGCTGCGGCCGATCTCCTCGAACCTTCTTACAGCCTCATCAAAGTCAACAACCTCAACCGCAATAACCTGCTCGCCATCCGGCGGGTTTAGAGGCTCGCAGACGAGTGGCATTTAAATCAACCGAAGAGCGTGTAATTTATGAGCTCTTCAATCTTCCTCTGCATTTATTTCATATTACTTATGAACTGCGCAACGCCAACAGAAATGGACATCACAACAAATACGATAAGAAAACCGATGGCAAACCTAGACCATCCTGATCTTTGACGTTTCGAATCCACTCTCAATTGCGCTACTTGACCTTCCAGCTCCTGCAGCGTTTTCTTTATTTCTTTAATTTCTTGATCGTTAGCCAATGTCATCAACCTCTCCAGCAGCGCTATTTATTATTGAATCCCTTATCGTGCTGTGTTTCATTGATGCTGCTATTAGTTTATCAAAAAAACGGCCCTCACGACAAAAAAGCTGCCCAAAACCGTAAAACAGCAATTGGTCAGCTTTCTTTCGCATTAGCATAAAAAAAAGAGCACCTACTTTGCAGTAGGCACTCTGTTCCTAGCTAACGAATATTTGGATTAATCCTCTTTGGTAGCGAGGTTTTCTACTTGGAGAATGTCGCCATAAATTTCTTCCAGCGCAACGCCTACATACTTGCGGGAGCGTGGATTTTTAAGCTCCGACTTGTCTCCATTGCGGAGCATGCGAGCGCGTCTGGAAGCCGCTACAACAAGCGTGTATTTACTGTCAACTTTTTTCACCATTTCGTCAATGGACGGATATAACATCGTTCATTCTCCTCACTCATGCTTTCTCAATTGCGGCAACCATACCCGAAACGTAAGGCAAATATCTTTCTCTGCGGCAGTGCTCCGCAATCATGATGCTGCGAATACGATCGCAAGCAGCATCTATCTCATCATTCAATACCGCATAGTCGTAGTGGCCGAGAAAATTCATTTCCTCTACCGCTACAGACATGCGATTATTGATCGTATCCAAGGTTTCCGTGCCGCGGCCGGTAATTCGCTGCTTCAGCTCATCCAAGGATGGAGGCAACAGAAATACGAAAATGCCTTCGGGAAACTTTTGTTTCACCTTGAGCGCTCCCTGCACTTCAATCTCCAATATAACATCCTTGCCGCTTGCCAAAGTGAGTTCCACGAAATCACGAGGCGTTCCGTAGTAATTACCAACATATTCAGCATGCTCCAAAAGCGCGTCTCGCGCAATCATATCCTGGAACTGCTCTCTGCTTTTGAAAAAATAGTTAACGCCTTCTACTTCACCCTGACGCGGCAGTCTGGTTGTTGCCGACACCGAATATACCAGCTCAGGAACCTTATTACGAAGAACGGAGCAAACCGTTCCTTTGCCAACCCCTGATGGGCCGGACAATACAATTAGCAATCCCTTATCCATATTACTCCCCGTACTATTCGTCGTTATCGTCGTCCTTAGTGGATAATCGGTGCGCAACCGTCTCAGGTTGAACAGCCGATAATATCACATGATCGCTATCCGTAATAATAACAGCGCGCGTGCGGCGTCCATATGTTGCATCAATAAGCATATGCCTATCGCGTGCCTCTTGAATGATTCTCTTAATCGGAGCCGATTCCGGGCTTACGATTGAAATAATGCGGTTTGCTGATACAATATTACCGAATCCGATATTAATAAGTTTAATAGCCAAGCCTGGTTCCTCCTCCGCCTACGGTCTTCCCTGTGCATCTGCCTGCAAATGTTCAAATACTCGTTTATATTTTATAAATGTGAATACGACAAGTTTGCGTTCTTGCCAAAAACAGACAGAACTACTGCACTATTGTTGACGAAAAAAGTGCCGGACATACGTCCCGAAGCACGCTAAAGCATATGCCGAAGCCGATGCTCGGCAGCCTGTCCTTGCCATGCAGTGTAAGCGAGGCAACAGTATCCATGCTTTATTTTAATTGATTTCTTACAAACGAACAAGCGAAAATGCGAAAACAAGCAAAAAAGCTTGATTTTCGCATTTATTTCAGCCTATTTGGCTACACACGCTCTGTCTTCTTCCACACGTATTCCGTGAGCTGAACGCCCATATCATAGAACATAAACGGTGTTATTAAATATATTCCTTTAAAATGAGGCAAAGCCGCGTCGAGCAGCTCCTTCGCGATTTGCACGCCTTCCGCACGGCCCGCTTCGCCTTCTAGACCCGACATCCTCTGACGAACCTCATCGGACAGCTGAATGCCCGGCACCTCGTTATGCAAATACTCAGCGTTCCGACCGCTTGCCAGCGGCATGATGCCGATAAATACAGGTACCGATAAATGCTTCGTCGCCTCTGCCATCCTCTCAATCAAGCCCGGATCATAAACAGGCTGGGTCATAATATAGTCCGCGCCTGAAGTGATTTTGCGCTCAAGTCGCTGAACAGCCTTATCCAAGTGCTTGACATTCGGATTAAATGCCGCGCCTACTACGAACTTCGCCTTTTGCTTGAGCGGCTTGCCCGAGAAGGCCGTTCCGTCATTCAACTGCTTGATCATCCGAATCATTTCGAATGAGGTAAGATCATAAACCGAGCTTGAGTCCGGCAGGTCGCCGAACCGGGCTGGATCACCCGTTACAGCCAGCACATGATCGATATCGAGCGCATCCAATCCCATCATATGGGACTGCGTCCCGATCAGGTTGCGGTCGCGGCATGCGATATGAACGAGCGGACGAATGCCTACTTTCTCCTGCAGAAGCGCCGCTAGCGCAATGTTGCTCATACGAGTAACCGCAAGCGAGTTGTCTGCCATCGTGACTGCATCCGCCTTCGCTTCCTTCAGCGCTGCCGCGCCATCCATAAACTTGCGGATATCCAAATCACGAGGCGGATCAAGCTCAACGATGACCGTATGGCGCTTTCTCACTAGATCAACGATTGACGGCTCCTGCACCGCAACCTTCTGAGGTGCAGCTTCCGCTTCTGCCGGCTTCTCAACAGGCTTTACGACAATCTTCTCGATCACAGCGGCTGCCGAAGCTTGTTCGAGCTTAGGAATATAACCGTCAAGTGCTGCAGCTATCGCCTTGATATGCTCAGGCGTCGTTCCGCAGCAGCCGCCAATCAGGCGCGCGCCGCGATCAGCGAAGCGCTGGGCTGACTCTGCAAAGTATTCCGGGCCAGCGCTGTACGCATATTTGCCATCAATATAATCAGGTATGCCCGCGTTCGGATATACCGATAACGGCAATCCAACTGGTCCTGCTATCGAATCAATCGCTCTCATAATTCCGTTAGGGCCGCTGCGGCAATTAAAGCCTACAACGTCAGCCCCAGCCTCTTGGAGCTGATCAAATGCCCCTTTCATCCCATTGCCATCCTGCGTGCGGCCAACATCCTCGACCGCAAACTGGCAAATGACAGGCACGTTGGATGCCGCTCTCGCAATGCGAAGAGCAAGCAGCATTTCATCAAGATCGTAAAACGTTTCGAGCAGGAGCCCGTCCACGCCCTCGTCAAGAAGAGCATGCATTTGACGCTGGTAGGCTTCGATTACTTTTGCCGTTCGCAAATTTTTCAGCTTGCCGTCACGAATAGAGCCAACCGCGCCTACGACATAAGCGTCATCGCCGATCGCTGCTCGAGCAACGCGTACGCCCGCACGGTTGATTGCATCCATCTCGCCCTCCAAGCCATATTTGGAGAGCTTCTCCAAATTAGCCGAGAACGTATTCGTCTCAATGACACGCGCACCAGCCTCGTAATAGCGGCGGTGAATGTTCTCGATGACATCGGGACGAAGCGTATTAAATTCTTCATAAGAAACGCCGACAGGGAACCCCATCTGATAAAGATAGGTTCCCATCGCGCCGTCCCCGGTCAAGATACGCTGCTGGAGCGCTTCCCGCAAATCCGGTTTCATTATTTTCATACCACCCATCTGACGCTGCTCTTATAACGAGCCGCGGAATGATACCGCAGCCGGACCAGACATGTAAACGTGATTGTCGGACTCGTTCCATTCAATGAGAAGATCGCCGCCTTTAAGCGATACGGTAGCCGTCCGATCCGTTGCGCCGGTCAATACCGAAGCGACGACCGTTGCGCATGCGCCGGTACCGCAAGCAAGCGTTGGGCCCGCGCCGCGCTCCCAAACGCGCATGTCGGTATGGGAACGGGAAGTAACCGTGACGAATTCTACATTGATTTTGCGAGGAAACAATGGATGCGTCTCAAGCTTGGGTCCCCATGTGTTCAGATCAAAATGAACAGCATCGTCTACATAGATCACGCAGTGTGGGTTGCCCATCGATACAGCGGTGAAACGGAATTCTCGTCCATCCACCTCAATCGGATGCTCAATGACACGCTCGGCATCGACGGTTGTCGGCACTTGAAGGCCACTCAGAATCGGCTCTCCCATATCAACGCGGACCGATGACACTTCGCCGCCTTGAACAGTAAGCTGCACCTTTTGAGCGCCGGCGCCGAGCGTTTCGATCGTAATCTCTTCTTTATCGGTTAAGCCATTATCATAAACGTATTTAGCTACGCAGCGAATCGCATTGCCGCATTGCTCTGCTTCAGAGCCGTCGGAATTGATAATGCGCATGCGGAAATCCGCGAGCTCCGAAGGCAGAATGTAAACAAGTCCGTCAGCGCCGATTCCAAAAAACCGGTTGCAAAGTCGGATGGCCAAATCCGCCACATCATCAGGAAGCTGCTGCTCGCCTGCAAATACGATAAAGTCATTTCCTAAACCGTTCATCTTTGTAAAATTCATCTGTTAGCCCTCTCCTTGCCGCATCTCTAGGTATAATAAAACTATCATTATTTCCTAATAGCATACCGCAAAGCAAGGAGAAAGGCTATTCATAATTTGTATCATCATTTGTATTTTTATGTTATCTTGCCGCGGTTTGAGGACCAATCGGCCATTTTGTTTTGTTGTTGTTTTTCTTCTTCGTGCCAAGCACGCTGCCAATCCCCATTACGAAAGTCGGAATTCCGGCTGCTACAAAGACGAGACACCATTCACGGAAGTTGAGCGGAACGGTTTTGAAGATCGGCTGCAACGCTTCAATATAGAGCACGCCGATCATGAGCAGCAGCGATGAGAGTACGGCGAGCACCAAATATTTATTTTGAAACGGATTGCGGTGGAAAATAGAGCGCGAGCTCCTGCAATCGAATACGTGAATGAGCTGTGCCATAACTAAGGTCGCGAAAGCTACTGTCTGCGCCTTCATGAGCTGCGCAGCGCTGCCTGGTGCGTCATGCAGCGTAATCCAGAATGCTCCAAGCGTACAGACCCCGATCAAAATGCCGCGGCTGATGATTTTCCAGCCGAGCCGGCGCGAGAAGATGCTCTCTTTGGCCGAACGCGGCTTCTGCTGCATCAAATCCTTCTCCGCCTGATCCACGCCGAGCGCCATCGCCGGCAAACCATCCGTGACCAGGTTGACCCATAAAATTTGAATCGGTACCAGCGGAAGCGGAAGCCCCGCCATCATCGCTAGAAACATGACGAGAATTTCACCGACGTTCGAAGCAAGCAAATACCGAATGAACTTGCGAATATTTTCATAAATGCCTCGTCCTTCTTCGATTGCGGCTACAATCGTCGAGAAATTATCGTCGCTCAGTATGAGCGCAGAAGCTTCCTTCGACACATCCGTTCCGGTGATGCCCATTGCGATGCCGATATCAGCCGCTTTTATCGCAGGAGCATCATTAACGCCATCCCCCGTCATAGCAACAACATGCCCTTGGCGCTGCAGCGCCTTGACGATCCGCAATTTATGCTCTGGCGAGACGCGCGCGTAAACGTAAATATTGTCCACGAGCCGGTCAAGCTGCTCGTCGTCCATCGCTTCCAGCTGCCTGCCGCTCATTGCGATGCCGCCGCGCGGCATAATGCCGAGCTGTCCAGCAATCGCTTCCGCCGTCAACTGATGATCTCCGGTAATCATAACTGTCTTGATTCCCGCGCGTCTGCAGTTTGCTATCGCTTCCTTCACCTCGCGGCGCGGCGGATCGATCATGCCGGTCAAGCCGACAAAGACTAGCTGGCTTTCGGCGTCGCTCTCCGACTCGCATACATCACCGGCACGCAAATCACGATAGGCAAGTCCTAGCACGCGAAGGGCCGATTGCGCCATTAGCTCGCCTGCCTCCGCACACTTGCGTTTTAATGTGGCGGTGAAAGGCACAACCTTTCCTTCCCAAAGTACATACGAGCAGTGATCCATGAGAAGATCAGGAGCGCCTTTCGTACAGACGAGACGTCCGCCCTGATGCGCCACCACGACCGACATCCGTTTCCGCTCCGAATCGAACGGAAATTCCTTCTCCCGCTTATAAAGCTGCTCAAGCGCCTTGGCGGATGAGCCCAGCTTGGCAGACAGGACGGCTAGCGCACCTTCTGTCGGATCACCCTTAAGCACCCATTCTTCTTGAACTTCCTTGCTCTTGCGTTTGCCCGTTTCCGCTGACTCAACCTTCACGATTTGAGCGTTATTGCATAATGCGCTAATTTGAAGAAGACGTTTTACAGATTGATCATGCTTAATATCAAGGGCGCTGCCCGCTTCATAAATAGCACCGGTCGGATCATAACCCTCTCCGCTTACCTCAAGCTGTCTTCCGCCAATCCACACATGGGTAACCGTCATTTTGTTTTGCGTCAGCGTTCCCGTCTTGTCCGAACAAATAACCGATGCGCAGCCAAGCGTCTCAACGGAAGGCAGCTTGCGAACGATAGCCTTCCGCTTGATCATCCGCTGCACGCCAAGCGCTAGTGCGATCGTCACGATTGCCGGCAGCCCTTCCGGAATCGCTGCAACGGCTAAGCTTACGCCGGCCAGGAACATGCCATACGGAGGCTGACCATGTAAAATTCCTGCTGCGACAACCATAATCGTCAGTCCTACCGCAACGACGATCAAAATTTTGCCCAGCTGCTCCAGACGGTGCTGCAGCGGTGTTTCCATCGACTCCGTCTGCTCGATAAGTCCCGCAATTTTGCCCATCTCCGTATCCATGCCCGTACGAATGACAACAGCTCTAGCCGTTCCACGCGTGATCATCGTACCCATGAACCCCATGTTGCGCTGATCACCGAGCGGCAGATCATCCTCGCCAATAGCCGCGGCATGCTTCCCGACAGGCACAGATTCCCCCGTTAGAGCCGATTCCTCGACATAGCAGCTATTCGCTTCCAGCAGACGAACGTCAGCCGGAATCCGGTCTCCGCTTTCCAAATAAATAAGATCTCCGGCAACAAGCTCCTTAGCCGGGACAGTCAGCAATTCCCCGCCGCGTATAACTTTTGCAGTTGGGGCTGACAATTCCTTGAGTGCCCGCAAGGAGCGTTCCGCGCGAAATTCCTGAGCGAAGCCAAGGACTGCATTAAGGGCGATGATCGCGACGATCGTAATCGCGTCCAAATATTCGCCAAGCAAGCCAGAAATCAATGTCGCTCCCATTAAGACGAGCACCATAAAATCTTTAAATTGATTAAGGAACAGCAATATCGGCGAAACGCGCTTCCCCTCGGTCAATTCGTTCCGTCCATGCTTCTCCAGCCGCTGCGCCGCTTCCGACGTCGTCAGCCCTTGATCTGGGGAGCTGACTAACGCATCAACCAGCTCAATTGTCCCCATTTGATGCCATTTCATTTGTTCCATGGTATAACTCCCTCCCGTAATATGCCGAGCCAAGCAGCAACGACGCCGGCCCCTCGGACAGCCTTTATAGGGTAAATGTATTCGGACAGCCCATAAAATATCCCATCAAGGACTTAAGTTTTTGTCTCAACTATGGCATGATAGAGAAAGAAAGACCAAGGAAGCGAGGAACTATACACCATGGCATTAGACGGTATCGTCACCCATGCGATTACGCATGACCTGCAGCGCTGCATTGGCGCGCGTATACATAAAATCCATCAGCCTACCGATCACGAGCTTGTTTTCAGCATTCGCGGCGCCGGAACGCAGGGCAAGCTGCTGCTGTCCGCCAATCCAACCTATCCCCGTGTCCACTGGACTACAGGTACTTACGTCAACCCAATGGAAGCGCCTATGTTTTGCATGCTTCTTCGCAAGCATTGTGAAGGAGGCATGATCGAATCCATTCGCCAAATCGGACGCGAGCGGATCATTCATATCGAAGTGAAGCACCGCGACGAGCTCGGCGACCTATCAAACAAAACGATAGTAGTCGAAATTATGGGGCGTCACAGCAACATTATTTTGATGGACCCATCAACGGGCATCATTCATGACGGCATTCATCATGTCACGCCAGCAATCAGCAGCCATCGCATCGTGCTGCCCGGCAGCAGCTACACTTCGCCGCCTGAGCAAGGCAAGCTTGATCCTTTAGCCATAGAGAACGAGCAGCAGTTTCTAGATGCGCTTAGCGACACCGACGAGACTGCCCCCTTGTACAAAAGGCTGGTGGACAAGCTTAGCGGCTTCAGCCCGCTTCTCGCGAAGGAGCTTGTGCACCGTGCGAGAATTGACGCAGCAGAGCAAGCAGGTGAAGAAGCTGCATCGCAGCAAGGTCTTGCCGCATTATGGAGCAGCTACTCCAGCTTTATAGAGCAAGTGAGGAAGGATCGGTATACGCCAACGATCAAAACAAACCCGGACTCCGGCAAATCATTTTTCTCTATTACGGAGCTTACGCATATAGAAGGTGAAGCTGTTGTTTTTCCAGACATAAGCGCTTGTCTTGAAGGCTTCTATGGCAATAAGGCGGAACGCGATACGGTCAAGCAGCGCGCTGCGGATCTCATTCGGTTCGTCCAAAATGAAAAAGCTAAAAACATTTCAAAAATTAAAAAGCTTGAGGATACGCTCGTTGAAGCGAAGGATGCGGAAAAATATAGAGTGCTCGGCGAGCTGCTAACCGCCTATATGCATCAAATAAAGCGCGGCGACACAGCCATTGAGCTCGTTAACTTTTATGATGAGGAGCAGGCTTTAGTCAAGATTGATCTGGATCCGCAGCTTACGCCATCGGACAACGCTCAGCGGTATTTCCGCCGATACACGAAGCATAAGAACAGCTTGTCCATCGTTGCCGAGCAAATGGAGATCGCGCGTACCGAAATCCAATATTTTGAATCGCTGCTGCAGCAGGTCGACAACGCCTCGCTTGGCGACATTGGCGAGATTCGCGATGAGCTCGTTGAGCAGGGTTATATGAAGGAGCGCGGCCGGCGCGGTCCGAAGAAGAAAAAAACGCTTAAACCGACCTTGCTGTGCTATACCTCCTCTGAGGGAGCAACGATATATGTCGGCAAGAACAATACGCAAAATGAGTATTTAACGAACCGGCTCGCAGCGCCTTCCGATACATGGCTCCATACGAAGGATATCCCAGGGTCGCATGTTGTGATTAGAGGCGGCGGCTTCGGCAATGCTACGCTTGAGGAAGCCGCGATGCTATCCGCACATTATAGCCAAGCCCGCGACTCAAGCTCGATTCCGGTAGACTACACGACGATTAGACATGTTCGCAAGCCGAATGGCGCGAAGCCCGGCTTCGTTATTTATGACAACCAGAAGACGTTATACATCACGCCTGACGAGCAGCGCATTAAATCGCTTGCAAGCGAATTAAAGTAAACAACAGGTTATAGAAGCATGAAAAAAACACGGCCGCTTATTCTTTTGGAATAAGCAGCCGTGTTTTTTTGGCGCAGCTCCTGCTATCACCCGCATGCATGAATGACTGACTGAACAGTCTCAATTTGCTCGGAACGCCTTCCTATGATTCATTTTGTTCTTTCCACCAGGAAGGTTCAAGCTGCTGAAGCACTTTTGCTTCTACCGTACGATTGCCTATTTCACCATGAAAAATAACGCCTTGACGCGAACCATGAAAATCCGAGCCGCCTGTCGCAATTAATTGATATTTCGCTGCGAGCTGCGCATATCGGCTTTCATCCTCAGGGTTGTGATCCGAGTGGAACACTTCAATCCCTTGAACGCCATAGCGAATAATTTCCTCGACTAATGAATCATTGCCATATAACCCCGGATGCGCAATGACGCTGGTGCCGCCAGCTTCGCGAATCCAATCCACCGCTTCAAACGGATTCAGTCTTGGAGGATTGACATAAGCCGCAGCACCTGTTTTTAAGTAACGGTCAAATGCTTCTTTCATATCGGAAACAATGCCTTTGCTTACAAGCACAGCAGCAATATGCGGACGACCGATACTAACAGCTGCCGCCTGCAATGTCTCCAGGTTAGTGTTGCCGTGCGCCGCAGCTATGACCTCCTCCATCGTGACCGCTATTCCGAGCTCGTTCAGCTTATTAAGGATCATTTCATTCCGTTGATCTCTTAATCCACGGAGGCTTGCAAGGCGTGTTAGCCACTTCTCGTCGTCGTTATTGGTGTAATAGCCAAGAATGTGAATATCCGTCCCGCTTGCAACGGTGCTCACTTCAACGCCGGGTACAACTATAATACCTAATCGTTTCCCTTCCAGCATCGCTTCCGCTACGCCAGCAACGGTATCGTGATCGGTAATGGCAATTGCCGCAAGACCCGCCTTTTTTGCCAACCGAACGTTCTCAGCTGGTAATTGCATGCCATCGGAAGCAGTCGTATGTGTGTGCAGATCGGCAAGTCCGTTAATTATAGCCATTGCTGCAAGTCCCTCTCTCTTAAAAAGGATAAAAAAGTGACGGCGGATATCGGCAAAATGGCTGATTTCAAGTAAATCGAATAAAACTGCCGTTGAAACTTCGAATCCGATACCTTAATCATTCGAATTAAATCGAGTGCCACCTCATGCTTTACGGATGAGGATGAAATGAAGGAAATGCCTAAGCCAGCTTCAACCGCTGACTTCACGGCACCCGTGCTTCCCAGCTCCATTACGATTTTCATAGAAGCGGGATCGATGTTTTTGTTTCGCAGCTGTTCTTCCATCACAAGCCTAGTCCCCGATCCTTGCTCCCGCAGCACAAAAGGGTATTCCATAACTTCCTCTAACGTAACGGAAGCCCTCTCCGCTAATGGATGCGATTTGGACACGATTAATCTCAGCTCATCGCTCATCACCGCTTCCATATGCATATCCGGATGATTTATAGGAGCCTCGATAAGCCCAAAATTGAGCTGATGATTCAAAATATCCTCCATAATTTGCGAAGTATTCATAACCTTCATGCTTATTGAAATATGCGGATATTCTTGACCGAACGGACCGAGCAAGCGCGGCAAGATGTACTCGCCAATCGTTAGGCTTGAGCCGAGCTGGAGTCTTCCCTTCAGTTGTTTCGTGAAAGCTGACATCGCCTGGTCCGTATCACGAATTAAATCGATGCTGCGCTGGGCGTAAGGCATAAGTGCCCGCCCCGCTTCTGTCAGCTCAATGCGTTTCGTAGAACGCTGCAGCAGCTTCGTACCGAAATAATCCTCCAACGACTGTACTTGCATCGTGACAGCGGGCTGTGTCATATGTAAAGATTGCGCCGCAGCCGAGAAGCTGCCCCGTTCCGCAACCGTACAAAAAATATGCAGTTGATGAAAATTAAGCGCCATGAACCAATCATCCTTTCTTCTGGTCAATATTATACTACATAGCTTGTACAGAATCTTACAACCCCAACAAAAAAGCATGCAATCTTTTGCAGATTGCATGCTTTATCCATTTATAAAGGTATAAAGTCCTATTTACGTTTTCTACTGCTCTTCACAAGAGTCATTCGCCTAGAATGACGAAGCCATGAATAATAGGATTTCAGATCCCTGAGCTCAATGGTTTCTGACATACGTCCCAGAAAGGTTACGATGATCATCTTATGTAAAGGAAGTCCGGTAATATCCGTCTCCGTTAATGATTCTGCAAATTCAGCAACAAATACAAGATCATCGTCAATAAGATAAACATCCTGTTCGTTGCGGTAATAAGGCTCGACCCGTCCTTGCTTCAGACATTCCCATAGAAATTCAGCAATGTCCTCAAAACCGGTTTTCTCGCTTTCGATCCGGTCTAACCAGCGACTTTTGGCATGGTTCGTAATTGCGATATCCGCAACTTTCTTATCACCCAGATCAATATAAAACGACTCATATGTGCTCCATCTTCTCGTCATTTTATCTTTCAATCCGCAACCTACTCCTTCCAAGGAACCAGGGCTTTTATACTATGCATTTTATTCCATTTTACCACGATTGTCCGATATTACAACAATAAATTAAAGTCAGACCATTTTTGTAAGTATTTGGCACACTAATACAAAAAAGACGCTCCTCAGTATTATTTCTCACTGAGAAGCGCTTGATATTCGCAAGAATGTAATATTTTACATTATTACACAAACTTAACGAACGATGCAACTAAATTTCAGTCGGTTTTGAGATGATGTTTATTGGGAAACTTATTATAAGCTGTAAAATCTTGTTTTATCTTCGCTATCCTTGCTATATTCGGTCTTGATCTCATTTCGATAGGAGCGTTCAATCTTACGAACATACGAAAGCTTCCCCATTTGCCGCACAGCCTCTTCAGAGCGCTCCGCATTCATGTACATGACGACATAGTGCATCTTGCGCGACATGTAATGAACCGTCCCGAATCTTTCCAAAGACCTTGCAGCTTTCAAATCACTTACCCAAACGATATAACCAGTTCGATCCGGTAGCATCTTTTCCCTCCCCAAAGGTTTGCGTAGCAAACCTACTTCGTAAGCATGTGTAAGGTTTGCGTAGCAAACCTACTTCGTAAGCATGTGCTAAGGTTTGCGTAGCAAACCTACTTCGTAAGCATGTGCTAAGGTTTGCGTAGCAAACCTACTTCGTAAGCATGTGCTAAGGTTTGCGTAGCAAACCTACTTTGTGCAAAGCGTAAGCCTAGCTGCAGCCGCCGCTTCCGCAGCTGCATGAACCGCCGCTTCCGCAACTGCCGCCGCCAGCCTTTTCATTGCCTGGCACTTTAATATTTTCCGATACGGACTCCGCTATCGTACGAGAGACATCAAAAAGCATCTCGTCTACGACCTGCTCGGCATATTTGAAGCGGCGAACGCTTTCAATTTCGCTTAGCTCTCGCTCAATGCCTTTTACTTTGTCCTTCGCTTCGTTGTAATCGGGGTGAAAGCGGCCAAATCGTTGACATTCGTCAAACAGCTCCTTCGCTTTCGCGAAGCGCTTCGTCATTTGCTTCACTTCTTCGTCCTCGTTCACAGCCGACTTCCAATATAAATATTCGGCAACTTCCGCCGATTGATTGATCCAGTCACCTAATTCATAGGCGCAAAGCAGCAGCGATGCCATATCGAGAGAAGAAACGCCGCCTTGCGATTGCTCCAACTGAATAGCCGTTAAACCTTCAGCAGTTGGCATTCATCCACCTCATTTCAATTCGCTAAATTCTACACTATCATATCATATTCGCTTAGCCAATAGATAGAGATTATATTGGAGTCCATTGACCCGGAATGACGAGCCGCATTTCCTCCCACATATCCGGAGTTAGCCGAATCATCAGTCTCTCCGGCTCATCGCGAAGCAATCCGACGACTGCCCAGCCGTCATCCTGCAGCTCAAGCTTCTCAGGTATGAATGAACGAAGCTCTCGCTCCATTCGCAGCTGTACCGGCATTTGCCATTGCAAGGCTTGTTCGATAAGCTCCTTCCTCGTGGAGTGGTGATAGGCACGCAGCTGCTTCGTCCACATCGCGGGGACCCGGTCAAGCTCAGCCATCGTTTGAAGCTTCTTCCTTGCAGCATGTTCATTAAGTTCAAAATGATAAAGCGGAAAAGCTTCATAAATATAGGCAGGAGCAGGTCTGCCTAGATTGCACGTGGAGAGCTGACCTACAGGTTGTTCGTTCTCGGGTTGGACAACCGGATAGCTGCTGTCTTCATTCCGACCGTCTGACAGCACAGCCTTGCGAGCAGGATAGCCTGCCTTCTGCAGCATGCCTCTAATTGCACTAATTTGAGTCCTGTCCACAATAAAATCAAGGGAACCCAGCTTTTGCACAAGCAAAGGTGAAATAGCAGGATGATTCTCAACGATCGCCGCCATCGCTTCGTTATCGCAGCGCAGCAGCGCAACCTCTGCAAACTCGGTGCGGCATGCACGGCTCGCCCATTCCACCAGCAAAGCTTGAGCCGCAAGCGGCAGCGAAATACCGCCCGATGATTGCTGAAGAAAAGACAGAATGGAAGCTTGTGTTCTTCCATGCTCCAGTGCACGGGAAATCGACGACGCTTCCAATCTATAGATCGCGATCAGCTCATCCGATTTCCGTTCCGCAAGAAGCTCAAGTTCCCATCTGATCCAAAAAGGGCATTCCGGCTCAACTATAATTTCTCCGTTCGGCTGCACAGCAATAAAAGGATGTTCAGCAGTGTACGGTTGCTGGTTCTCCCCGCTTAATGGAGCTCTAAACCTCCATCTAAAAAACAGCTCATTGCCATCAGTATGGAACCTATCCACAACCTCAAGCCAGCCGAGACTATGCAATAGTCCGTACCATCTGAGCGCCTTGCTGCCTTCTATACACTGTGTACCGTCAACTGCCAGCAGGCCAGCTTCGCTTAGCCGCTTGTCAAGCTCACGCTCAGAATACCACTCCCCAGCATGCAAAGCCGTAAGCGCTGCCGCCAGATGCGCGCTCCCGCCTCCGGCCGGAAGCAGCAAAGCCATACACCAGTTCATCAATTGACGCTCTCGCATAGACTCCTCGGTGCTCATCCAACTGCTGAGCATCGCCTCATTCCAATGCAATGCCCCATCTATCGCTTCAACCAAACCAAAGGCGGAAGCCGCTTCCAATATAAAGGCTGCTTTCAATGGATAAACGTCTGAATATGACCATTTTAGATCAAACGATTTCAAATAACTTTCATCTATATCAACGGCCTGTACCAGCTTGTTTATCGTTTTCTTCGGCAGCGTTCCATTTACCGTAACCGCCAAGCTGCATCGTCCCAATGCCGAAAGAGCGGAAAGCAGCTGCCTGCCAAAAGGCCTGCAATACGGTCTGATGACCCCTTTCATTAATCTTTCCCTATCCCCTTCGGTTATCGGTTCAGGCTTGCATGGGAATAGTGCCCTCTGCCAACTGGCGAAGCCATCGACTGGTACAAAATACAGGCTCTCTCCCCATACTTTTGTAACGGAAAATAAAATGCCTGCTTCCTCAAGCTCAGCTATTCCGATCTGACACTCAGCACCGGATAAATCGGTATGCCATCGCAATTCTTTAATAAGCCGATCACCCTCGACAGGCGCAGCGCAAAAGAAACGCAGCATTTCCTTTAACACCTGCGCCGCATAAGGAGATAGCAAAGCGGCAGCCTCCTGAATGGTTTCATCCCATGCAGCTGCTTCCTTCCAGGACAATCCTCGGTGACTAGCAGACTGCCACACTGACGCCTGCATAAAGCTCTTTATTCGCTCCTCCGATAATTTCCCTGCCAGTTGATGCATTCTCATTGAGCAGCAGCCTCCACTAACTTGATATCGTCATGAGGCAAGCTAACTCTCTCATACTGATAGCCTTGCTCAAGCATAAACAGCTGCCTCTTGAGCGCAAATTCCGTTTCCTTTGTTTGGTCTGTCACAATGGTATAAAACCAAGCGCAATTGTTGCCTGCCTTGGGCCTAAGCAGTCTCCCGATCCGCTGCGCTTCCTCCTGCCGTGAGCCAAAGCTGCCAGAGAGCTGAATCGCGACGGCTGCATCAGGCAGATCAACCGCAAAATTCGCCACCTTAGACACAATAAGCACGGATATTTGACCCGCCTTAAAGCTGTCATACAGCTGCTGCCGCTCCTGCTGCGGTACTTCTCCGGTAAGCAAAGGGGCACCCAGCTCAGCGGACAGCTCATGCAATTGATTCAAATATTGTCCAATGATCAGGGTAGGCTTGCCTTCATGCTCACGCAAAAGCTGCTTCACGACTGGGATTTTACCCGGATTTTCTGCAGCCAGCCTAAGCTTCGAGCGTGCACTTGCCTGAGCATACAAAGCTTCCTTATTCGGATGGAGCGGCACTCTTATCTCCGTACACGACACCGAGGCAATATAGGAGTCGGCCTCCGCTGTTTTCCACTGCATATCGTACTGTTTCGGGCCGATCAAGGAATAAACGTCCTCAGCGCACCCATCTTCCCTTACAAGCGTCGCCGTAAGGCCAAGACGTCTTGTCGCTTGTATATCCGCTGTCATCCTAAACACTGGAGCAGGCAGCAAATGCACCTCATCATATATAATGAGTCCCCAATCCCGTTCAGAGAACAGCTTCATATGGGTAAAGGCCGAATCCTTTGTCTTTCGATGCGTCATCATATTATAAGTGGCAATCGTAACCGGCCTTACCTGCCGAAGCGTACCGCAATATTGACCAATCTCAGAGTCGGTAAGTGATGTTTTATCAAGGAGCTCGTCCTTCCATTGCTTAACTGAGGTGGAGTTGGACGTAAGAATAAGCGTCGCTCTGCTCAACCTGGCTAGTGCAGCAATGCCGACAATCGTTTTTCCCGCTCCGCAGGGCAGTACAATAACTCCACTTCCTCCTTGTACCGTACCTTCTTTATAAAAGAGCTCGACAGCAGCCTGTTGATACTCCCTTAGCTCAAATGTACGATCATGCTGCGTTCGATTCTTCAATTGAACGGCTAGCTCCTCGCCCGCATGATAGCCCGCCAAATCGATAATTGGATATCCAAGACGCGTCAGCTCCTGCTTCAAAGCCCCTCTACAGCTATCGTTCAGCTCCCAAGCAGCCTCAAACCGGGATGTCACATAGCTCATTATTGATTTGTGATCTGTAAGCTCATCCATTATCGATACCTCACCATGCAGGAAGAGCTTTCCTAAATCGGTCGACAGCCAAAGCTTCCCATATCGGCCCATCAGCTTGCGTATCATTGCCTCAGCCTGAAAAGGCAGCTCATATCGCCCATATTTCACAAGCAAGCCAATAATATCGTCTGTTGCGACTCCTGCTGCTGCCGCATTCCATAGCGTTAAGGGAGTTATGCGGTATGTGTGTATCGAGCCTGCTCTCTTTATGGCATCCATGAAGAGAACAAGCTTCTCTCTTGCTTCCTGTGCCATAGGCTTGCTCTCATCAAGCAGCACCAATAAATCCGATTGGACGACTAAAGGCCTTTCAAGAAGATCGTGCATCATTCTCCTCCTTTAGCAATTTGTTCCACAAATGAACCACTCTATCATAAGCTTATGGATATACGCATAAGCCCTCTCCTGTCAGTATGAAGAATTTAACACTTTTTTATGCCGATTCCAGCGCATGAGCAACGCGATTTTTTTATATAAAATGTGTTATAGTAATTAAGAAGTTCTCATAATTGACCGCACATTGGGCTGGAGGTATCACTTCTATGAAAAGAATTATAATCATTCTCCTCATGCTCATTTGCATGCCGCTTGTCGGCTGTTCGGCCATTTCCGAGCTTTCCTCGAATGTTATTCAGACGAACCAATGGTATCAGGTATCCGGCTATATTGACGGTGACACCTTTAAGATCAAGACCGGTTCCGATGAAACGACGATTCGACTTCTATATGTAGATACGCCGGAAACCAAAAAGCCCAATAGTCCGGCGGAGCCATTCGGACCCGAGGCATCCGCTGTAACAGAGAAGCTGTTGTCAGAATCGCAAGAGGTCCGGCTTACCTTCGACAAGGAAGATACCGATAAATATGATCGTACGCTGGCAGTTGTTGAGCTTAAAGATGGCCGTATACTAAACGAAATGCTGCTGGAGCAAGGTTTGGCAAAAGTACTTATTGTTGAACCAAATGTCAGGATGGAAAACACATACAAACAATTGGAGCAGCAAGCAAAGCAAGCGAAGCGAGGACTCTGGAGCAGCGACTTTGAGAGCAATCGCACGGAGTTTCCAGTTAAGAAAGCTGCTCGAACCGGCATTATCATTGAGGTAGACAAGCAAGCAGAGCTTGCCACCGTTACGAATACGACTGACCAGGCGATTGATTTGAACGGCTGGAAGCTCGTCAGCGTGCGCGGCAACCAGACATTCCCGTTTGGAGATTATTTGCTGGAGGCTCACCAAAAAGTTATTATTTCCTCCGCAGACGAGTCGTTCTCATCAGACATTGCCATGCTGCAATGGGGTGCTACGAATATTTGGAATAACAAAGAGTCAGATCCCGCTGAGCTCTACAACCAACACAATGAATTAGTATCCGTCTGGGAAGATGATTAAACTTGCTGATTCCCATGCAAAAATAAGGCTGCCCGATTGCGTAATCCTACGCTCCGGGCAGCCTTATTCATTTTAATCCTATTTATTAATGAACCGCTGAATGCCCCTGTTCGGAAATGGCACTGAGCGCTTCCCCTGCTTCATTGACGAAAATCTCACGAACCGCCAAGTCTCCAATTGCCAGCACACCGACCAGCTCGCCGCCATCCACTACAGGCAGCCTGCGGATTTGCTTCGATGCCATCAGCTCTGCCGCTTCATCGGTTGACGTATCTGAAGTTATCGTATCCACATCCGTTGTCATCACTTCCGCAACTGCCGTTGAGCCGGAATGCTTCTCCGCATAACCGCGCACGACCAAATCTCGGTCTGTTACAACACCGATTAGCTTCTTGCCGTCTACGATTGGCACGAATCCAATATCATGCTGCTTCATCTTCACAGCAAGCTCGAATATATTATCCTGCAGCGTAGCTGTGACGCAATCCGTGGACATAATTTGCTTAATGGTTTTCATCTGAATTCCCTCCTCGTATTGTGATTCCGAGGATTAGCATGTCCGCTTCGAAGCTTGTACATTCATCTCAGAGCTGATTGAGCAGAGCCGCTCGCGTAATCTTCAGCCATTCCGATCAAAAGTCTCGCTGCGCGAAGCATAGCCCGCTCATCAATATCGAACTTAGGATGATGATGCGAGTAATGGGCTCCACCGTTCTCGTTACCGGCACCTACAAACATAAAGCAGCCCGGAACCCTTTCCAAATAATAAGAAAAATCTTCTGCCACAGTGATTGCTTCCGACAAGACGACAGCCGATTCACCGAACAACCGCTCACCAACCTTGAAAAAACGATCAGCCTCCGCCGCATCGTTCACCACAGGCGGATATCCGATCCGCATCTGGTAGTCGAACTCAGCTCCATGCATTTGGCAGACATGCGTAACAAGCGACTCCAAACGTTCATGAATCATCTTCCGCGTCTTCTCGTCAAATGATCTGACCGTGCCCATCAGCCTGCACCGCTCAGCAATGACATTGTTGGTAGTGCCTGCTTGGAAGGAGCCAATCGACACGACAGCTGGATGAAGCGGATTCACATTTCGGCTAACGATCGACTGCACCGTCTGAACGAGCGTAGATCCGATCATAATCGCATCGGTGGCTTGGTGCGGCAATCCGCCATGTCCCCCGCGTCCAACAATATCGATAACGAATTCATCCGCTGCGGACATAAACGGCCCTGCTTTGGAAGCAACCAATCCATGCGCAAGCGGCGTCCACAAATGCACGCCATAAATGGCGTCTACACCATCAAGCGCCCCGTCTATGATCATTGGCATCGCCCCGCCTGGCGTAACCTCCTCGGCAGCCTGGAACAGCAGTCTGCGTTCACCGCTAATATCGGCGAGATTAGCCGAGTAATACGAAGCGACTGCGAGCAGCGTTGAAGTGTGGCCATCATGCCCGCATGCATGCATAACGTTAGGTACCTTTGAAGCGTACTCGCATTTTTTCTCGTCTTGGATAGGCAGTGCGTCAATATCAGCCCTAAGCGCAACAACCGGACCCGGCTTGCCCCCTTTAAAAACGGCGATTAGCCCGTGGCCGCCAACATCCTTCTTCACTTCGCAGTCAAGTCCCTCTAGTTGGCTCGCAATCCAGCTCGACGTTACACGCTCATGGAACGAAAGCTCCGGATATTGATGGAGATGCCTCCGCCAGCGAATCATTTTCGGATATAGCTGCTGAAGCTCTAGATCTACGACATCCTCTGTCTGCAAATCGCAAACCTCCTTACATTTTTGTGAAACAAATAACTTCTGAAAGCTCACTCTGCGTTTTATTTCACAAAGCTTACCTTAGGAAGCCTTGCTCCCTAACGGATAAGATCATTTTATCTAGTTTACCAGATGACGGCCTTATTAAGAAAGCTAATGCGGCAATGAATCAAAAGGAAATATACATTTCTTCAAAATGTCACTTTTGACCACGTTGAGGGGTTGGAGTAAGGGTTGCGCTTGCTGGGGAAACATACTATCATGAGAAAAGAATGTACAACTCTGTCTTTTGAATTGGAAGCATATGCTTGCGAAGTCAGTTTTGCTTCACAAAACCTTTAGGAGGAACTACCATGATTATTGAAAATACCGGCTTAAACGGTGTTAAAAGCGAACTAGACCATTTAGACGAATCTGCTGAAAAAGTTGGCTTCGTCCGTTGGCAATGGGAATATTATCGCGCTACATACGATTTAAAACTTGAGGATCGCGCTAGCGGCTCCGAATATTTTCTAAGAATTACGACTCGCGCCGTTGAAGGCAAGCTGGAATCGCCTCATGCTGTGCTTGTTATCGAATCCGTCTACATCGGACGAGCTACTTTCCCTCATGGCCTTGAATATGAATCTCCGGTACCGCAGCCAATTATGAATACGGCAACGCAAAGACTGCAGCAATTGAAACAACTGCTAGTGTAACGGTGGAATCATGAAAGCCACGCAGAACGGTAGCCGTGGAAGACCGGACTTTCTGCTTCTCATTTTGACCTTTCTGCTCGTAGGCTTCGGACTTGTGATGGTATTCAGCGCAAGCTCAGGCGTTGCAGCAGTAGTAAAAGACGACTCGCTTTACTTTATCAAACGCCAGTTCGTATGGGCTGGCCTTGGTATTTTTATGATGCTTTTTATGATGAACCTGCGCTACCAAGTATATAAGAAAGCTTTTATGCTATTCTTCGTACCTGTTATTTTCATGCTCTTTCTTGTTCCTTTTATCAACGAGGGCGTTAATGGTGCCCGAAGCTGGTTCAATATCGGAACACTTGGCATTCAGCCAACTGAGGCTGCCAAGCTTGCACTCATCTTGTATCTCGGAGCGCTTATTTCCAAAAAAGGCGAGAAATTCCGCGATTTTAAAAAGGGACTGCTGCCGGTAATCGTTATCGTTGGGTTCATTTGTGGACTTATTATGATGCAGCCCGATCTTGGATCCTGTATAGTACTTGGCTCATGTGCAGCTATAATGATTTTGGCAGGCGGCGCGAACCTCAAGCATTTATTTGCTGTCGGAATCGTCCTCGCGATTTTAGGTACGGTTATAGTCAGCATAGGAATGGCAATCGACCCAAAAGGATGGCAATATAGAATTGACCGGTTTACGACCTATTCTGATCCGCTGGCTGATGCACAAAATACCGGATTTCAAATTGTGTCTTCTTTGCAAGCATTGGGGCATGGCGGATTAACCGGGGCCGGGTTTGGCGAAAGCGTACAAAAATTGCATTATTTAAAATACGCCTACAACGATTTTATTTTCTCAATCATAGCCGAAGAGTTCGGTTTTATCGGAAGCACTATTTTCTTGTTGTTTTATTTAGTCTTTTTATGGCGCGGCCTTATTGTCGCCCTGCGTTGTCCTGATGAATACGGAACGATCGTAGGCATCGGCATCGTTGGGCTGTTGACTATGCAGGCATTCATCAACATCGGAGGCGTTACCAACGCGATTCCAATGACCGGCGTCACTCTGCCATTCATAAGCTATGGCGGTTCATCCTTGCTTATTTGCCTCATGTGCATGGGCGTTCTTCTAAGCATCTCAAGAGAATCGAATAAAGTTGAAAATCGAAATGCGAAAAGCGGTTCGCAAAACCGATTCACAACAAAACAAAAGACCTCTTCCATGTAAGAGGTCTTTTTGCTTGCCTATCTATTCGTTACTTTAGCCGTTGCTGCTGCTGCTGCGATTCTTCAATTTCTTCCTCTTTGAAGGCAACGCCTTCTACCTTCACGTTTACTTCCACTACATGCAGGCCAGTCATATTCTCTACCGACTCACGCACATTAAGCTGCAATTGACGGCAAACCTCTTGAATCGGGATGCCATAATGAACGATAATTCGAAGATCAATGGCAGCCTCAGTTGTTCCAACCTCAACAGACACGCCTTTTTGCACGTTTTTGCCGCTCAGCCGTTTGGCAAGACCTTCGGAGATTCCGCCAGACATTGCTGCGATGCCTGGTGTTTCAAGTGCTGCAAGTCCAGCTATCGTTGCAACTACATCATCAGAGATTCGGATTAGACCAGTTTGAAGTTCTTCGGACATGTAACTCACTCCTCATTTTGCCATATACGTTTATTGTAATGGAACCTTAGGCGCGAAGCAAGAACACTGCTTTTAAATGAATGCGAAAATCTGTTATTTTAAAATATAATAATTTGTAAGTTTCATTTCGATTAAAAGATGGTAAAGTTTACATAGCTCATCTTTTCCGCTATATTATTAACAGGATTTCAGCAAATTTGCAAAGAGGTGCTTAGTTTGAATCAAAAATTGTTTTTCACAGGTTTAATCGTCATGTTTGCGCTAAGCGGGATCGGTCATTTTGCTCACTTTGGCAACACGCTGCAGTTCATCATCTCCGCGATTGCCATTATTTTTGTGGCAGGGTTTCTCGGCAAAGCGACCGAGAGCGTCGCGCACTATGCGGGTCAGCGGTTGGGCGGCTTTCTAAATGCAACCTTCGGCAACGCCGCCGAGCTTATTATCGCTATATTCTTGATCAAGGAACAGCAATTCGATATGGTGAAAGCGAGCTTGACGGGCGCGATCATCGGAAATCTTTTGCTTGTGCTGGGACTCAGTATTTTGTTGGGCGGTCTGAAGTATAAGGAGCAGCGCTTCAACAACCGATTGGCCGATCATAACTCTACCCTAATGATCATGGCTGTCATCGGACTCTTCGTTCCAGCTGTATTCGTTGTTTCAGAGAATTTCACGTTTGAGAAGGATCAGTTTCTAAGCCTAGCGGTTGCAGGCATTCTGATCATCTCCTACATTTTGTGGCTCATCTTCTCGATGGTGACGCATAAGGATATGCTCTCAGACGAAGTCATGAATGCCGATCATGGCGAGGAGCCTGCCTGGTCCAAAGGAAAATCGATTTTTTTCCTCGTCCTTGCTACCGTTATGGTCGCCTTTGTAAGTGAATGGCTTGTACATACCCTTGATGCATTTAGCGAGCAATTTGGCCTATCTGAGCTGTTTATAGGGGCATTTGTCATCGCTATCGTCGGTAATGCCGCAGAGCATAGCGCTGCCGTCATCTTGGCCATGAAAAACAAGATCGGCGCAGCTGTTGAAATTGCCATCGGAAGCAGCCTTCAAATCGCGTTGTTCGTAGCTCCCGTACTCATTCTCGTCAGCGCAATGTTCGGCAACACGATGGATATCGTCTTCACGCCAATCGAGTTGACCGCAATCGGCGTATCCGTCTTTATCGCCAAATCCGTGTCGCGCGACGGACAGACGAACTGGTATGAGGGCGTTCTGCTCCTTATGGTCTATGTTATTCTCGGTATTGCCTTCTACCTTGTATAAGCATACACCATTGATCTATTCGAGAGAAAAAAAAAGAGTAGTCTCCATTTGGAGGCTACTCTTTTCTTTCCAAAGCTTCGTATAGCATTGCTAAATTACGCTCTAATCGACTCACTATTTCCTTGCCTGCCATCTCTGCTAACAAACCTGCGCGAACAGCAAAATCAACCTCTCGCGAGAATCCATACATTTGCGTATCTAGCACTTCCTCGTACAGCGGACATTGACGGGTTGTCAAGTTTTCCATCTGAACTTCGATTAGCTTTTCTATTTTACTCGCATCTTCTTGAAGGAGACGAAGCGCTTTCTCATGCAATTGTACCGTAATTTCCGGTGAAGACATCGTTTTCCCCCCTGTGCGCGTATCCGCCGCCGTCTTCTATACCCTTTATATTAGACGAAAAAGAGGGATTATACAAGGTCAAAACAGAAAAGCGCCCCTTCAAAAAGAAGGGACGCTATTCTGGAATATTATAATACTACTAATCCGTGATAACAGTAACGTTCAAGTTATGCTTAGCGAAAATATCCGCCATCGCTGTTTTTGCTTGTTCAGCATCAGGTCCGTGTACATGCAGTTCATAGGCATGGCCGCCTACTAGTGTTGTGAATAGTCCGAGAATGCTTTTTACATCAATATATTTGCTCTCGGCTTGCAGTACGATGGACGAAGTGAATTGGCTAGCCGTTTGGGAAATTTCTACAATAGCTGCATTGTTGGACATGGGAGATCCCTCCAGTTAAATTAGTAAAGCTTACCTTTGTCACCATGATAACCCGAAACGTAACATCGAGCAAGTGGTAAAATGAAAAACGCTTTATTTTCCATTTATAATTAAGAAAGCAATGACACTTTCTTTATTTATTTCAAGTTTTCAGCATTTAACGCTTCAAGCTCAGGAATTACGAAAACGCCATCCTTGCGAATGAGAATATCGTCAAAATATATTTCTCCTCCGCCATATTCCGGACGTTGGATGAGCACCAAATCCCAATGCACGGAGGAGCGGTTGCCATTATCCGTTTCCTCATACGCTTGGCCTGGCGTGAAGTGCAGGCTGCCCGCAATTTTCTCATCGAACAAGATGTCATTCATCGGATGCAAAATATGCGGATTAAACCCTATCGCAAACTCACCAATGTAGCGCGCGCCCTCATCCATGTCTAAAATTTCATTCAAACGGGCCGTGTCATTACTCTCTGCCTTCACAATTTTCCCGTTCTCAAACGTGAGCGAGATGTTCTGGAACGTTACGCCAGAATAAACGCTAGGCGCGTTATACGTGATCGTGCCCTGCACGGAGTCGCGTACCGGCGCGGAAAATACTTCGCCGTCTGGAATATTGCGATGTCCGGAACATTTTTTAGCTCCGATGTTTTTGATCGAGAAGCTAAGGTCCGTTCCTGGCGATACGATGCGGACGCGATCTGTTTTGCTCATAAGCGCCTGCAGCGGGTCCATTGCTTTGTCCATTTTGGCATAATCCAAATTGCATACGTCAAAATAGAAATCCTCGAACGCTTCCGTGCTCATGTTCGCAAGTTGCGCCATTGAAGGGGTCGGGTAACGCAAAATGACCCATTTCGTTTTTTTAACGCGCTGCTCCATATGTACCGGATTTCTGTAGATTTGCTCGTATAAGCGCATATTCGCATCAGGAATGCCTGCCAGCTCGTTGACATTGTCGCCAGAGCGTACTGCGATATAGCCCTGCATGTTTTTCATCCGCTCCAAATCAAGCGATGACCATAGCTCCATTTGCTCCTTAGTCGCATGCTGCAGCAAAGTACGAAGCACGGAACGATCGCTCGATTCAACGAAAGGTCTTCCGCCGCGCTTAGCAACCTCTTCTATTAAACATTTTGTCAGCTCCCGTTCTGAACCGACCATGTCAATTAATACATTTTCGCCCGGCTGAACATCAATAGAATATTCGACTAAATTTTTTGCCAGCTTTTGCAATCTTGGGTCACGCATGTTAAAAATCCTCTCCTTCTTCCTTGCCTTCTAATCCATCGTAACACGTTTTTGCTTCTGTTGAACAGTTTCGCTCGATGCTCCGTTAAAGGATTGAAATCTTACTGTCGTGTACCTTTCCTCTGCTGCCGGTTTATGATTGTACGTATAGCTGAAGGATGTATTCTCCTCCATTTTAAGTGGAAGCATCCGATCTCGATCAATGACCAATTCATACTTCGTCACCGCATTCATTGTAGCCAGCATATCGTCTAACTGCTTGCGAGAGCGTGTAAGCTCCTTCAACCATGCTTGGCGGTACGGACGATTCTTTGCCGGGATATCGAGCTGATCGAGCTGCTGACGCAGCCTCTGCTTCCATCGCTCCTTTGAGACGGCGGCATTTTCTGTAATCAGCAGCGTGACCGTTTCTGGATCGTAGGTGTCGTTTGCCAAACGAACTCCCTCATTAGCATTGTTCAATGCCTCCAGCACTTGCACAGGGTTCCAATGCAGCGGGTCTGCCGTACTCGTCTGAAGCGTCAATTGCTGATGGTCCACCACTTTGCCTTCGAATATTTCCGGTTTAAATTCCAAACCATCCGCCGTCTTCATGCTCATCGAGCCCGTAAAAGCGTATTGATCCGTGGCCGCAAGTCCTGAATAAGATAAGGATAGCCATTCCTCTGGTGATCGCTTATCGCCTGCATCGCCGCATCCTAGCATCGACATAAATGCTAATGCAAGTAGACCCGCTCCAATTGATTTGTTTCGTTTCATTTCTGCTCCTCCCATCCAATCGGTTATTGTAATATCGTCCCTAACCTGCAAGATACTTATTCCACTTATGGGCAAAAAGAAAAGGATGCCCGCTAAGGCATCCTTCATCTGACCTGTTCTGTAATAAAAATCAGGCTATATTCAGCTTTGTCCGACATAAATACAATTTCTTCCGTTATTCTTAGCCTCATAGAGCGCCATGTCGGCACGATAAAATAACGATTCTACGCTAATTTTATCATCCTCAAACGTCCACTCGGATACGCCGCATGATACGGTTACGACCGGGTCAGTCTCTCTCTCCACCTGCAGCCTAATCCGCTCGGCGATGCGGTAAGCTTGTTCGGCTCTTATGCCTGGCAGGTATACCGCTAGCTCTTCGCCGCCCCACCTTGCCGCTATGTCGCCAAGTCTGATCGAGTTCATTATAATGTCGCTCACTTGAATGAGAATGCGATCGCCGACTTGATGCCCGAAAGTGTCATTCACTCGCTTGAATAAATCAATATCCACAAGGATAAGCGACCCAAATGGATCCTTGCGCTGACGGTTTAAAATTTGTTCATTTAAATAATGACGGGCATGAAGCCCGGTCAAATTGTCGGTAATAACCATCCGACGCACTTCAGCATGCAAGGAAGCATTCGTCACCGCAAGACCGATATGCGTGCTCATCACTTGAAGCAGCTTATAATTTTCGTAAGAGAAAAAATTCGGCGCCTTATGCGCAACCAAAATGACGCCTACGACCTCGTTATCCGCCAAAATAGGCGCAGCGATAAGCGATCTCGAGCTCGTATTGTCCATTAGCTTGGAGGTTACGACACGAGTATGCCAGTAATCGGATATGATTAAAGGCTCTCTCGTACGGTAAACAATGCCGCAGAAGCCATAGTCGGGCGAGAAATGCTCGCTCGTAAGTGCCGGGAAATTGCTGGACATTACAACAAATTGATTCTTATCTTTATTTAGCTGCAGAACACAGCAAAAGTCAGCATCAAATATCGTTAAAAGCTCGCTTGTCGCAAATTGAAAAATTTCTTTAAGCCTTAGCGATTGGTTCAGTCGTTTCGTAAGCTCATTAATAAGGCGCAGCTCATTGATAAGCAAATTAGACTGCTCGTACAGTTTCGCATTCTCGAATGCTGACCCTGAAGTATCGGCTAACAGCAGGAAGGCCGGCAAATCTGCCACATCCCATTTTCCTGGCCCGATAGACATGCATAGAACGCCATATGCAGCTTGCTTGCCGGTCATCGGAACAGCCAGCCGAAGGGTACCGTCCCGATCCTTCTCGGATACGGATTTCCCGTTAAGAAACGCTTTAGCCACAATATCATGCTCGGCATTTTTGAAGACGAGCGGCTTCACGCGAGGATCGCCGTTCAAGTGATCCTGCGACAAATACAAATAAACCTCAGAGCTCGGGTACAGCATCTCTAAACTGCGAAGCAGCTCCGATAGCACGGAGGAAACATCGATTTGATCATACAGCCGTTTGGTTGCTTGAAACAGCTCATTTCTTTTTTTCGCTTCCTTCTCTGCCCGCTGCTGCTGCAAGAGCAGATCCTTGACGTATAATTGTTCGAACTTATGGTAAAAACAGCTGCGGAAATGAAGCGAGCATCCTAGAAGCTGAGTCAAATCCATCAGAGAGCCGTTAGATGAAATGTATGTGAAAACGCCAAAAACAGCGCCATCGTTACGCCTATGCACAGGCACTGCTGCAACAAATAGATCTTCTTCGCCACTCTCACAGCTCTCTCCGCTGCTTAGAACACGGCTGACCGCTGTCTCAAGTGCAGCATTACGATTTTCACGCCCATCGTCATACTGACCCGCTGCAGCAACCTCTTCCGCTTCTTGATTGAACAGCACAAACTCACCATTCTTAAATGATGCCAAAGCAGCTGATTCATTTGCCCATTGATTAAAACCCTCTTGAAACAAAGGAGGTAACAAAGGCTTGTCCGCATCGCGTATATCTTCACTACTGAACCAAATCGGTTGTGATTCTGCTGATATATCCACAATTGTAGAGGTTTTATAATATGCAAAATTGCTATTCACTCGATCAACCATGCAGCCCCAACCCTTTCATCTGATAACCAAGGAGATGAGCTTCCCATTTTAGCTTATTATTACAATCATCATACTCCATCTTTGAGAATTTTGCACTACTAAGTCGATAAAATATAGGACTTTCGATGCTCTTAAGATCTTGTTTAAATTCATGCATGAACCTTGACAATGACTATATATTTCATATATTATATATTGATGAATAGATGGGCGTACGGTTTTGTGTCACCCTCATGAAATACGTTCGCTGTAGGCCAGCGGCTGACTAGCCTAACAGGGACGAGCTTGCTCGGACGTTGAACGTATTCGGCGAAACACAACCCCATTCACAAATTTATTTGATGAAGGAGTTAATATTACGTATGTCACGTTATACAGGACCTAAATTTAAACTAAGCCGTCGCCTTGGAATCTCTTTGAGCGGAACGGGTAAAGAACTTGCAAAACGCGCATTCCCACCAGGTCAACACGGCCCTAACCAACGCAGAAAAATGAGCGGTTATGGCGTTCAATTGCAAGAGAAACAAAAGCTTCGCCACATGTACGGTTTGAATGAAAAACAATTCCGCAACTTGTTTGACAAAGCGGCAAAAATGAAAGGTAAAGCCGGTGAAAACTTCATGGGTCTCCTTGAAAGCCGTCTTGACAACCTCGTTTACCGTCTTGGCCTTTCCAACTCCCGTGCAGGAGCTCGTCAGTTGGTATCACACGGTCACGTAACTGTAAACGGCAAGAAAGTGGATATCGCTTCTTACAGCGTTTCCCTTGGCGATGTAATCGGTTTGCGCGAGCGCAGCCGCAGCCTAAGAACAATTAAAGAAGCTATGGAAGGCCGTCACCACCTTCCGAACTACCTTGAGTTCAATGATCAATCAATGGAAGGTAAATTCCTTCGTCTGCCTGATCGCGGTGAGCTTTCCCAAGATATCGACGAGAAACAAATCGTCGAATTCTACAGCCGTTAATGATGAGAAAAACCTTGAACCATTTGGTTCAAGGTTTTTTTATTCTTTTGCTTACGATTTTTCGGGAAGCTTAGCAGCAGCAGTAATATCTACTGGTATGCTGCTCGTGCCCGGTGAACTAATCGCCCTAGATGTCAGTCCTTTAATAAGAGCATTCACATCGATGCCGGATACGCTCTTCAGCATCTCTGGCGCGGAAGACATCAATGAAGTCACATAATTGCTTAAGCGCGCTGCCCCTTCTCCGTTCCCGGTGTCTACAACGGTAAGCTTATCGATGTTGCTGATCGGCTCAGCTACTTTGCCGGCAAGCTCAGGCAGCATTTTGACGATGATATCAAGCACGGCAGCTTCTCCGAATTTCTCGAAAGCTTCAGCAAGCTTCTCTTTCGCTTCTGCTTCCGCTAAACCGCGCAGCCTGATTACATCTGCCTCAGCCGTACCTTTCGCTCTCTCCGCTTCAGCGACAGCAAGGCCGTCCAAGCGCTTCTGAGCGGCATGTGCTTTCGCTTCTGCTTCGATCCGGTACTGCAAGGCATCTGCTTCTTTAAGGTGCTTCGCCTTGTTCGCTTCAGCCGCTTGCTCAACCGCATAACGGTCCGCATCTGCTTTCTTTTTCACTTCCGCATCATACTGCTTCTCGCGGCGCAAAATTTCTTTCGCTTCCAGATCAATCTCACGCTCTTTGCGTACGAGCTCAACCTTCATTTGCTCCTCTACAACGCTTTGCTTCGCGCGGGCTTCCTGAATCGAATAAGCTTGATCCGCTTCAGCCTTCGCTGTATCCTGATCGCGTTTAAAGGAAGCGACCTTCATTTCCTTCTCTTTCTCAGCCTCAGCAATGTTTGTATCACGCACGAGCTCGGCTTTTTGACCAGCCTCGGATGCAAGTGCTTTTTGAATTCTAGCATCCCGAACCGCTTCGGCCTCTGCAATTTCCGCATCACGCTTAACCGCTGCGATACGCGGCTTGCCCAGTGCATCCAAGTATCCGTGCTTATCGCGCAGGTCCTTGATCGTGAAGGATACGATTTGAAGACCCATCGTCTTCAAATCCTTAGCCGCAACCCCTTGCACCTCTTGCGCAAATTTGTCGCGGTTCCGATAAACCTCTTCAACCGTGATAGAGCCTAGAATAGCACGCAAATGTCCTTCCAGTACCTCCTGCGCTTCGCCTTTCAGCGCCTCGGTCGGCTTGCCTAGAAATTGCTCTGCCGCCGTTGCCACATCTTCTACCGCTCCGCCGATTTTAATAATCGCCACGCCGTCCGCCATAACCGGAACCCCTTGCTCCGTATAGACCTCTGGTGTCGACACATCAAGCTTATGCGACAGCAAGGATAGAAACTCAGCCTTTTGGAAGATTGGCAAAATAAACGCGCCGCCGCCCCTTATGATTTTTACTTTTCGACCCGATTCATCCGTGCTGGCGTTGCGAGTACCAAGAAACGAACCCGTTACGAGCATCGCCTCATCCGGACTCACCGTCTTATAGCGCGCCCAGAAGGCTAGACCCAAGACGACAATTACTCCAATAACGATTGCTGGTATAACAAAAACTTCCGGCATTGACATTCCCCTCTCCACTGCTCAATTAAGATAAGTCCACTTCGGAAACATAAAGCGTGCTGTCTCTTACCTCAACGACCACAACTTTGGAGCCGCTTGCAATTTCAACCCCATCAAAGCTTGCGGCAATCTGATTCGTAAATCCAGCCCCTACTTTAACCATCACTTCCCCATAGCCAGCCGCCGGAATTGGAACGAGCACATCTCCCAGCATGCCGGACATCCCATTAAGCGAAAAAGCGATTGAATTCTCACTTTGCTCCATTGGCTTAATATATAGGAAAAAAACGGCCGTTCCAGCTATGAGCGCAATCAATAAGGCTACAATTACAATGGCTGTCGCTCCGAAAGAAGTATATCGATCGAGCATAAGCCCTGCCCCGCCAAATACGGTAATTCCCCCAACAAGCGCAGTCGGTGACAGCCAAGAATGACCATCTAACGACAAAAAATCGAGCGCACCGTCCAATGCCTGACCCAGCCAATCCCCAAAAATGACACTAACGAGGGCATACATGATTCCGCCGATTAGACAAGACATAAATAGCGTCTCCAACTTCCTCCTCCTCTCTCTGTATCCAGAAACTGTTAATGCTTCCGTTATTTATTACGTTTGAAATAGGGATTTGTTTCTAAAAAAATAAAACTTGCTGAATTTTATCCATTCAACAAGCTTTATTAGAACAATTATACTAATTTAATTTTGACAAATTTGCGCTTGCCAACCTGAAGCACGTCGCCGTCATGCAGCGTAACGTCAGCATTCACATCGGTAATTTTCTCTTCATTGATACGTACTGCTCCCTGCTGCACGCTGCGCCTTGCCTCACTGCTTGTCGGCTGTAGACCAAGCTCTGTAAGCAGCTTTACGATGCGAATTTGACCGTTATCGAGATCACCCAGTGACACGGGCACCTCTTCAATATCATCAGGCAGAGCACGCTGCTGAAAAACAGTTATAAAATGATTTTCAGCAGCTGTCGCTGCCTCTTCGCCATGATACATTCGCACAAATGCAGCCGCCAGCTGCATTTTCGCATCGCGCGGGTGCATGGAGCCATCCTCAAGACCGGACTTCAAATCCGCCAGCTCCTCGTTGCTTAAATCGGTAGCAAGCTCGTAATACTTGAACATAAGCTCATCCGGGATCGACATCGACTTGCCGTATATTTGGTTTGGCTCCTCATCGATGCCGATGTAATTGCCTAAGCTTTTGCTCATCTTGTTTACGCCATCGAGGCCCTCAATCAGCGGCGTCAATATGGCTACCTGAGCCTCTTTGCCGTATTCCTTCTGCAGCGTTCTGCCCATGAGCAGATTAAATTTCTGATCCGTACCGCCGAGCTCTACATCGGACTCTAAAGCAACCGAATCATAGCCTTGCATAAGCGGGTAGAAAAATTCATGTATGCTGATCGGCAATCCACCCGTGTAGCGCTTTGTGAAGTCGTCACGCTCCATCATGCGCGCAACGGTTACTTTGGCAGCTAAATTAACGACATCAACGAAGTTAAGCGGCGCCAGCCACTCCGAGTTGTAGTAGAGCTTCGTTAGCTGCGGATCTAAAATTTTGTAAATCTGCTTCTGGTACGTTTCCGCATTCCGCTTTACATCTTCTTCTGTCAGTTGCTTACGCGTTTCCGATTTGCCGGTTGGATCGCCGATCCTCCCCGTAAAATCTCCGATAATTAACTGAATCTGGTGGCCAAACTCTTGAAACTGACGCAGCTTGTGCAAAACAACGGTGTGCCCGATATGAATATCCGGTGCCGATGGATCAAGGCCCAGCTTTATTTTGAGCGGCGTACCTGTTGCGACTGCCTTTGCCATTTTATTTTTCAATTCATCTTCAGGCACGATTTCTACGACACCTCGCCGGATAACAGCAAGCTGGCGCTCGACCTCCATTTGTTGCTCATTCGTTAAACTTTCCCACTTTGCCATACAACTTTTCCTCCCTCGTATACGTCTATATAGACATAAAAAATCCTTCTTGCCCCAAGGGACGAGAAGGATTAGCTCGCGGTACCACCCTCGTTAGAGTATGTCTGTCTTTCAATGACCATGATCATTGAGACCCGAGCATTACTCTCACTTCGTTGTTGATAACGGAGACGGGCTCCGAAGTGAACTACTGCGGCTTTAGACAGCTGCCCCTTCTCGGGCTGACACTGATCGTTAGCATACGGTTCCTTCACTTAGCTCCAGGCGGTAATTCAACAAGCGGCGCATACCGGTTTCCACCACCCACCGGCTCTCTGCAATTACGATTCGCTGTCTACTCATGCCCTTCAAAGCATTGATTAGATGAAACATTATAGATTTTATACCACAGTGCTGAGCAGGAAGTCAATGCTGTTAAAGCATGCGTTCCTTTGGTGATTTATGTTATAATAGGTCTGCTATTTGGAGGAGGAGTTATAAAAATGCAAGAGGATCGTCAACCGGCGCCAGTCAAAAGAAGCAAATGGCGTACATTCGGAATCATAACATTTATAACAGTCAAATGGATGGTATACTTCGGAATCTTTATCGGATTGCTGGCAGGCGGCGCAGTAACGGGCTATGTTGCAGCACTCGTGAAAAATGAGGAGGTAAGGCCACGGACCGTCATTGAAGAAAAAGTAGGCGAAAACGCCATAACCGGGTTCGTTTATTTCAATGATGATACACTTGTCGGACAGCTAAGAACGTCTGAGGATCGAATGATTATTACATACGATGATTTACCTCCACAGGTTATCAATGCCGTACTTGGTATTGAAGACAACAATTTTTTTGAGCACAAAGGGGTAGACATCAACGGACTTGGACGCGCCGTGAAGCAAAAGCTTCTAAACGAGGATACGCAAACCGGAGGAAGCACGCTTACTCAGCAGTTGGCTCGCCGCGTATTTCTAAGCCTGGACAAAACGGACAGCCGTAAAATCAAAGAAATATTTTTGTCCCTGCGCATGGAGCGTTATTTAACGAAGGAAGAAATATTAACGGCTTACTTGAACAAGGTTCCGTTCGGGAACGGTTCTAGCGGCTACAATCTATTCGGAATTAAAGCAGCAGCCAAAGGTATTTTTGGTATTTCCGATCTTAACCAACTAAATCTTGCGCAGTCTGCCTATCTGGCAGGTCTACCGCAGCGGCCATCAGCCTATACTGCATTCACGGGAAAAGGCCAATTCAATCAAGGCGGGTTCGACTTGGCGCTTGGGCGGCAACGGACTGTGCTGATGAGGATGTTCGAGACGGGTCGCATCACGCAGCAGGAATACGATGAAGCGCTCAAATTTGACATTCGGAAGACGCTTGCCAAGCCATCTGAGAAGGCTTATACGACATATCCCTATTTGATGCTTGAAGCAGAACGTCAAGCAGCGGAAATTATGCTTATGGAACAGGATAAGACATTAACGAAAGCTGATCTTCGCAAAAAGGAAAATGCCGGGTTAATCGAGGAAGCCCGTGATCATCTGCTTCGCGGCGGTTATCATGTCTATACGACGATTGACAAGGATATTTACCAGTTCATGCGTGAGATCGGCAGCAATGATGAAAACTTTTCGCCTTACAGTGAGGAAAAGGGTCTCGAGCAAATCGCTGCGATCATGCTGGATCACAAAACCGGAGCTATCGTAGGAATGCTCGAAGGCCGCGACTTTTATGAGGAGCAGCTAAACTACGCTACTCAAATGACAAGGCAGCCAGGCTCGACTATGAAAACATTAGCCGCATACTTGCCGGCTATTGAAATGGGGCTTATCCAGCCTGCCAGCATCATTGATGATGCGCCGCTCGTCCTCAAGGACGGTCAGAAAGGCTTCCATATCCCGATGAACGTCAATCGGAAGTTTGCGGGTCTTGTAACGGCACGCGAAGCGTTAAACCGCTCATTGAATTTGCCGGCCTTGAAAATTTTTAATGAGGAAGTCAAAATCGAAAATGCATGGACATTTGTCAAAAAACTTGGAATAACAACGCTTCAGCCGACCGACTCCTCTTCACAAACAGGCGTAATCGGAGGACTAAGCATCGGTACATCCGTCGAGGAGCTTACGAACGCATATGGCTCTATTCCGAACAAAGGGGTCTTCAATGACGCTTATATGATTTCAAGGATTACAGACGCAAACGGCAAAATCATCTACGAGCATAAGCAAGAGCCAAAACGCGTATTCTCGGAACAAAGCGCGTTCCTGATGACCGATATGCTCTCTACCGTTATCTCGGACAGAAGCGGCTCTGCCAACAAGCTCAAATCGCAATTCAAGAAATACGGTAAAATCCCGATTGCAGGTAAAACGGGCTCGACGCAAAGCTATGGCGACGTATGGTTCATGGGCTTCTCGCCTGATATTACTTTAGGTGTGTGGGCCGGCTACGAGGAGCAGGTTAATTCCCTCTCTGAGAATGGTAAAGCAAGAGCCCGTTCCATATGGGCATTAATGATGAACAAATTAGCAGAAACAAAACCTGAAATTTTTGTAACCGACAAGTTCGAGCGGCCATCCGGCATCGTCAAGGCAACGGTGTCCAGTGCAAGCGGTTTGCTGCCAAGCCAATTAACGAAGGAAGCAGGCATGCTCGTAACCGATTGGTTCAATAAAAAAGATATACCGAAGAAAACAGACGATGCGCTCGTTAAGATGGCGTATACCACTTACGAAGGTGTAAATTACGTCCCTAACCCTGCTACGCCAAGCGATATGGTTAAGGAGCAAATCGTCATTAAACGGAAAAAGCCGCTGGATGTCCTAATGGATGAGATCAAAGCTGCGCAGTCCAAGTTACCGGCAAAAAGCCGGCGTTCGATATCGGTATACCTGCCTGCGGACGCGGAAGACAATGCGCCGTCCAAGCCAGATCCGCGTGTCGATGACGGTGCTGCTCCACCGCCTCCTGCAAGCATAAAGATGCAATCAACGGATGGCTCGCTCATTTTAACATTTAGCGATAGTTCAGCTAAGGATGTTGTCGGTTATCGCGTCTACAGATCGATTAATCAAGGCGCTTACGAGAAGCAAGGAGAATCCATCATTGCCGGTGCTGAGAAGCGGATGAAGGTCAACGCCTCCGGTTCTCTGGGCTATACTTATTACGTGACTGCGGTTGATGTTGTGGGCAAAGAATCAGCACCGAGCCAGCTGGTTCAGTACGGAAACAACCCAATCACCCCTAATCCGCCTGAGGGCGGCGACGATACTCCGGGAGAAGATCAACCAGGCTCAGAAGCGCCTGCTGCTCCAACAGGCCTAAAGGCTGCAAAAACGGATCTTAGCGTACGCTTAACTTGGGCGTCTAACAGCGTCTCGGATCAAGTCATACAGTATCATGTATATTACAGCTCAAATAATGATGGTCAATATACGAAGATTGCTTCCACCTCGGAAACAAGCTTTGAGTATGTTGCTCCACTCATAACAGGAAGCTTCTATGTGACTTCGGAAAATGAAAATGGCGAATCTGCCCCATCCTCGAAGCAAACCGTCAGTTAGCAATTGCTAGTTGCTTCGACTTATCTACTGGCCAGTCATATAAGCTCAATAAGTCAGAAAGGCAGCGACCTCGCAAGAGGCTGCTGCCTTTTTTTTATATGACATATGAAGAATCCGTTTCAAATAACCGGCTGATTTGCTCATAGTCTTCTCTCGATAAGCTCCATTTTGCAGCGGCTGCATTTTCCTCTACCTGCTTAATCGTTTTTGCGCCTGCAATGACGCTCGAAACTTCCTTGCGATATAACAGCCAGTTAATGGCAACCTGGTTAAGCGGTTTTCCGATAGCTCTAGCTATACCTGTAAACGTTTCAATGACGACAATATTTTTAATATACTGCTTTTCAGAATACAATGGGTTAAGCTGTGCGCGAACATCTGTCTGCGGGAGCCGCGTTAAATAATTGAATTTTCCCGTCAATAAACCTTGTGCCAATGGGCTATATGGAATAAAACCGATATTCAGCTGTTTGACATAAGGCAAAGCGGCATGCTCAACATCTCGCTGAAACAGATTGTAAGGCGATTGCAATGATACAATGTGACTGACCGTTTGCGCAGCAACTAATTGCTGAACATTAAAGTTCGAAACGCCGATATAGCGTATTTTTCCCGTTTCCACTAATTGATTCAACGTTTCAAATGTCTCTTCAGTTGGTGTTATGCCGCTAGGGGCAGGTGAGTGGACTTGATACAGATCAATGTAATCCGTATTTAAGCGCCGCAGGCTCTCCTCTACTTCGCGCACGATATTCGCCTTTGATACGTTAATGCTTACTTCTCCTTGCCCATTCCAGGCGAGTCCTGCTTTTGTCGCGATAATCACTTTCTCACGTACAGGCTGAAGCACTTTTCCCAGCGTTTGCTCAGAGTGCCCAAAGCCATAAACAGGCGCTGTATCATAAAAGGTAATACCCAAATCATACGCACGGCGAATGGCTGCCTCAACCTCATCATCATCGACCTCGCCCCAACCCTGCTTCCCCGCAGCCCAAGCGCCAAAGCCTATAACCGAGGGATATAGCTCGCTATTGCCTAATCTTCTTTTTTCCAACTAGCCACCTCCTTAATATTATATAGCCTCTCGGCATTTGCCGAGGCTGATGGGACAAGGGTTTCCTCGAACCATCTTTATTAGCATCCTCCTACTTGGGTAGGGGGATTTTTCATTTAATCCCATTTTTCATTATGGGAAATATTCTAGAATTTTTTGGTTATTTTCTCAGAAAACACTTGACTTTTACCAGGTTTCGCAAAAATCGCGAGAAGGGTATGAC